>DASYDZ010000203.1:0-20664 GCA_036499305.1 Candidatus Didemnitutus sp. | reverse complement strand
GCCGTCCGGGTCTGGTCGTAGACCGCGAAGTTCAGGAACACCGTGTTCTTCGCGAGGGCGAATTTGGTGCCGACCTCGAAAAGATCGCTCGGTTGCGTGAAGTTTTCCTTGTCGAGGAAATAGGTCGCGCCGCCGTCGAGGCTGTTCCAGCCCGTGATGCCGCCGCCGTTGCCGACCGCGCCCGAGGTGTTCTGGCTGTAGTTGTACGTGAAATAAATGTTGGACGTGGGTGTCGGCTTGACCTCGAAGCTGGCGTTGTAGCTGGGATCGACGACCGAGATGCTATCGTGCACGACCGGCGAGGTGAGCGGATCCTTCACGTCGGCCTCGAGGAAGTCATAGCGGGCGCCGGTGACGAGACTCACCTTGTCGTTGAATTTCCACGTGGCCTGGAAGAACGGACCGACCGTCGTCCCATGGCTGTCGTTGGTGTCGCCGTTGATCGTGCCCTGGGTCGCGTACCGGTTCGGCCAGCCGGGGACGGGCTGACCGACGAAGCGGCCGTAGAAATAATCGGAATTGTAAACATTGATGTAGCTGTGGTCCTGCGTCAGGTCCCACACGTTCGCCGGTTCGAAGAAGTAGTCGTCGTAGGCCTTGGTGCGCTGATAACGCAGGTCGAGGCCCGTGTTGATCGAGGCCCAGGGCTTGTTGAAGATGAACTCCGTGCGGTTCTCGGCGAACCACGACGGGTCGATGATCTCCGAGTAATAATAGGTGCTGAGGGTGTTGCGGGCCGTGTAGGAGAAATACGTGTTGTTCACCACCTTGAAGTCCGGCTGCACATTCAGCGTCTGGATCGCCTGGGCGTTGAACTCGCGCCCGGTGGAGTGATTGCTCGGATCCAGGAGGCGGTCATGCCGGTCGAGCTGCACCGTCGGGCCCAGCCCGAGGACGTTGCCCTCGTCCTTGACATACTTCGAGTCCTGCGGATCCGACTGCGGCTGCGGGATCGTCTCGAGCGTATTGTTGATGTTGATGCCGGTGATGTAGTTTCCGTTGTCGATCAGGTCCTGGGTCGGACGGTTGATGCCCCAGTTTTCCGTGTAGCGGTACCAGTTGGCCGAGCCATTGATGAACAGCGTGTAATTCTCCGATGGCCGGTAGGTCAGCGCGCCATAGAACGCATTGTTCTTGTTGTAGTAGTCGTGCCAGAAGCCACCGCTGTCCTGGCCCGAGTAGCTGAAGCGGTAGGCGACCTCCTTCGAGAGCGGGCCGCCGACGTCGATGTTCCACTCCTTCTGGCCGTACGAACCGACGGTCGCGCCGATCGTGCCCTTGTAACCGTCGAAAAACGGCTGCTTGGTGATCAGATCGATGTAGCCGCCGACGTACATCGAGGTGCCCTGCACCGCGGTGGCCGGGCCCTTGACGATGTTGACGGACTCGACCGAGTTGAAGTCGAGCGGGAGGCCGTTGCCGTTCGAGGTGATGCGGCCGCGGACGCCGTTGATGAACAAATCGGCCGTCTGGCCGCGGATGCTGGGATTGGACGGCGCGCCGAAGTTCGTCGTCGTGTACGAGCTCGACGTCAGTTTCGTGAAGTCGAGGACGCTCGAGATGTTGATGTCGCTGAGTTGCTGGCGCGAGATGATGGTGACGTTGCGCGGCACATCGACGATGTTGTCGTCGGTGCCGAACACCGAATTGAATGGACGCGACGTCGGCAGGATCTGCTGCTCGATCGGAACATCGTTGATCTCATAGTTCTCGAGCTTGACAACCTCATCGGACGTTTTCGCCTCCTCGGGTTTGGCCGTGTCAGTGGACTGCGCGGCGAGAAGGGCGGGCAGGCTGGCGCAGAGCAGCGCCGCCAGCAGCGTGCGGATACTAGTGTGGTGCATTCGGGTTGGTTGGGTTACGGTGGGGATTGGTCTAGCACGGCTTATGCCACCAAGGTCCGGCCTTTTCACGCGCTAAACGTCGCCAGATTCATGAAAATACTTTCGCTCATCGCACGATGCCTGCTCAAGGCCCCCCCGCGATGACCTCGAGCCCGATCGTCCGGTATTGCATTATTTTTGCCTTTGCCGGGTTCGCCGGGGCGAGCCTGCTCCCGGGCGACGAGCCGCCGATCCGTCCGAGAGTGGTCATCGTGACGATGTTCGAAATCGGCGCCGACACGGGAGACGTGCCCGGCGAATTACAGTTTTGGGTGGAACGCGAAAAACTCGATCGGGTGATTCCACTGCCGGCCGCCTATCACGACGTCCGCTCGAACGCCGACGGCTCGATCATCGCCCTCGTGACCGGCACGGGCAACACGAACGCGGCGGCGTCCATCACCGCGCTCGGCTGCGATCCGCGCTTCGATCTGCGCGAGAGCTACTGGCTCGTGGCCGGCATCGCGGGCGTGGATCCGGCCGATGCCTCCATCGGTTCCGCCGCCTGGGCGGAATATGTCGTCGACGGCGATCTCGGCCACGAGATCGATGCGCGCGAGATTCCTGCCGACTGGCCAACGGGCTACGTGCCGCTCCGCCGCAACCAGCCCTACGAGCAGCCGCACCGCGCGGAATCCGACGCGCCCGGCCTGGTCTACCATCTCGATCCGGGGTTCGTGGAGTGGGCGTACCAGCTCACCCGCGACACACCACTGGTCGACAACGAGCAGATGGCAAAGCGGCGCGCCGACTACACGGACGACGTCAACGCGCGCCGGCCGCCGTTCGTGCTCAAGGGTGACGTTCTTGCCTCGTCCACCTTCTGGCACGGCAAGCTGCTCGATCGGTGGGCCAACGACTGGGTCCGATATTTCACCGACGGGAAAGGCAACTTCGTCATGACTGCCATGGAGGACACCGGCACGCTCCGTGCGCTTGGCAATCTGACGCGGGCCGGACGCGCCGACGTCCAGCGTGCGCTGGTCCTGCGCACCGCGAGCAACTACGACCGGCAGTGGCCGGGCGTCACGGCGGCACAAAGCCTGGGCGGCGAAAAGCTGGGTGTCTATTCCGCCTATCGGCCCGCGCTGGAGGCCGCTTTCCGCGTCGGCGACCGGGTTGTGCATGCGCTGCTCGACGGCTGGCCCGAATTCGAACACCGTGTTCCCGCCCCCGCCGCCCGATGATCCGCCGATTTCTCGCCGCCGCTGCATTCCTGTTCCTGATTCCTGCCGGACTGCACTCCGCCGGAGTCGATGTGCTCCTGGTGGGTGCCGACGACGAAGAGCTCAAGCCGGTGCTGGCTCAAATGTCCGGCGCCGCGGAACAGAGGATCGTTTCGTGGACCTTTTGGTCCGGCACGCTTGCCGGCCACCCGGTCGTGGTCCTCCGTGCCGAGGGCGATCCGTTGAACGCGGTCGCGGGCACCACGCTGGGCCTCCGCCATTTTTCGCCGCGCCTGGTCGTCGTGTTCGGCTCCGCCCGTGCGCATGATCCGGCTCTCGCGCCCGGCGACCTCGTGGTCGCGCGTGAGTTCGCCGCGTTCGACGGCATGATTTCAAGGGTCACGCCCGAGGACGGCGGCAGCGACCCCACGAAATGGATCGCGCTGCCCCACCTGCTCATGGAACCGGGCGAAAAGCCGGTGCCGCAGATGCGTTTTCCCGCCGATAACACCGCGTTGGCCGTCGCGAGCCGCCTGCATCCGGCCCGCGGTCGCACGGCCGCGGGAGTGATGGGCTCGGCCGGCCAGGTCAACCGCGAGGCCGACCGGATTGCCCGACTGCGCGCGCTCTGGGGCACGAGCACCGAGGATGCCGAGTCGGCCCACGTCGCCGGATGTGCGCGCCTCCTCGGCGTGCCCGTGGCGGGATGGTGCGTGGTGGACGGAACCGCCGGCGAGGCCGGTGCGCTCGTCGTTCCCTTTCTAAAGGAGTGGAAATGAAACGCCTCCTCCTTCTCCCGCTGGTTCTGGCCGCAATGGCCCTTCGCGCGGACGATGAACCATCGGCCTGGATGCGGGACAAGGTCGAGGTTGCCGCCGCCGCCGACCGCCCGGTGACCGTCGACATCCTGGTGCAGGGCGCGGAGCAGCTCGAGGTCGACGACCTCGTGGCGGCGCTTCATCAGCCGCAAAAGCGCGCCGTCGGACCGTTCAGTTTTTGGATTGGCACCATCGGGCCGCATCGGGTCGCGGTGTCGCTGACGGGCGAAGGCCTGATCAACTGCACGGCGGCGACCATTGCCGGGATCGAGGAATTCGCACCGAAGCTGATCGTCAATCAGGGCACGAGCGGCGCGCAGGTGCGCTATCTCGGTCTGCACGACATCATCGTCGGCCGGCGCGCGCTCGACTACGGCAACTTCACCTCGTTGCCGCGTGGTCCCGGAGAGGGCAGCGCGCCCCTCACGTGGCAGCCGGTTCCGCAGCGGTTGCGCGACCCGGCGACTGGAAAATGGACGGCCTTTCCCGAGGGTTTTGCCGGCGATCCGATCGCCCTCGCGGTGGCCATGCGCACGCGCAATCCGATGGGCCGGGTGTTTGCCGGCGTCATCGGCTCGGCCCACGAAGTCAATCTGGAGCTCGACCGCGTCGGCTGGTCCCACCGCACCTTTGGCATGGACGTCGAGGAGATGGAGTCCGGCCACGTCGCCGCCATCGCCCACGCTTTCGGGGTGCGCTGCATCGCGTTCCGGGTCGTCAGCGACGCGCCCTATGAACACGTGCCCTTTTTCCCGCTCGCCGCGCGCGCGACCGCGCTGTTCACGGTGAACTTTCTCGAGAACCTGCCGCCGATGCGCTGAGCCGGACTCATGCCGTTGGCTTCGCTCTTGCGGGTGACAAGACGGGTACCGAATGGTGGAACCCGACCTCCGGGCGGGTTCGCAAGACTTTCATCGGAGAACCGGCCCGCCCCTCGACATCGCTCGGGGCCCTGAGCCTGTCGAACGGGGAGGTCCGGTTCCACCCAGGCTCAACTGCATGAGTCCGGCTCAGAGCAAATGATGCTCGCGAGCCCAGCGGACGAACTCGCTCTCGAGCTGGTCGAAGGAATCGATGACGAACAACCGGTCCTGAAAATGCCAGATGTCGTAAGGCTGCCGGGCGACGCGCTCGGGCCGGAAATCCTCCTTCGCCACCGCGCTGGTCAGCGCGTGCTTCGTCTCGCCATAGCTGGAAATGATGCCGTTGCCGTAGATCCGGTGCCCTTGCGGCGCGCGGATGAGACCGAACTCGACGGTGAACCAATAGATGCGCGTCAGTCCTTCCTCGACGCCGGGATCGCGGCACGCAAGCGCGGCCTGACCGATCTTCTGGTAGAAATCCGCGAAGCGCGGATTCATGATCATCGGCGTGTGGCCGAAGATGTCGTGGAAGCAGTCCGGCGCCGGCGTGTAGTCGAGCTCCGCGCGGCTGCGCACGTAGTCCGTGCACGGGAAAACCCGCCGCGCGAGATGGGCGAAAAAATCATGCGCGTCGAGCAGGCCCGGAGTGCGCGCGATCTGCCAGCCGGTGGCCTTCTGCAGGCGGCGCGAGACGTCGCCCAGGGCCGGGATGCGGTCGCGATCGAGGTCGAGCGCCGCGAGGCCGGAGAGGAATTCATCGGCGGCGCGCCCGGGCAGCAGCGCTTCCATGCGCCGGTACAGCATCCGCCACACCGCCTGGTTCTCGGTCGTGTAGGCCGGGTACAGGCACTGGGCGCCGGTCGGAAGCGGGCCGGTGAGCTTGTGCGGGATGCAGCGCGGGTCGCTGCCGTCCGGCGTGGCCGTTGCGGGATGGGTGGCGGACTGGTTCATCGGGGTGGGACGACCGTCACCCCAAGATGCCCCAAGCCGGCGGCGGTGCCACCGCAATCAGCCCAATTACTCCGAACGGAGTAGGTCAGCGGTTGAGCAGCGCGGCCACCCGCGTGCGCCCGCGGACGCCGAGCTTCGCGAAGATCGCGGCGAGCTGGGTCTTGATGGTCAGCGGGCTGCGATGCAGCTCGGCGGCGATCTCCGCCGTGCGCAGGCCCTCGCGGACGCGCATGGCGACCTCGCGTTCGCGCTCCGAAAGGCGCGCCAGCAGCGCCACGGCGCCGGGCGAGAGCGGACGGTGGCGGTCGCCGCGCGGGCGGCGGTAGTCGAGCTGGATATGGAACGCCGGCACCACGTCGCGTTGCGCCGCGTGCAGCTTGATGCGCGCGTGAAGCCCGCGCGAGAGGTCGCTCACGACGCGGGTGGGAGTGTCCGGATGGGCCCGGAATTCCGCGCACGCCTCGGCCAGGGCCACGGGAACGCGGAACGCGCTCCGCACCCTGAGCGCCGCGGCGGAACGCTCGCCATGGTTCCAGACCGCGCAGGCCCGCGCCGCCTCCTCGTTGCACCAGAGCGGCCGGCCCGCGAGATCGAGCAGCAGCAGACCGACGGGCACGTCTTCGAGCATGGCGAGGACGTGGGCGAGCAGGACCGGAGGCAGGACGGGCGGGCGGGGCATGGAGAAAGTGAAAGTGAAAGTGAGGGTGAAAGTGAAAGTGAGGGTGAGGGTTGGGGCGTGGAAGGGGAGATGGGCGCGATCAGTCTTGAGGAACGGCACCGCGGACCCGGGACGGTGGTTTCACTGTTTTCGCCCTTTTCATCGTCACCGTTGCCTTCACTTTCATCTCTCATCTTCCTCTTTCCCGCGCAAGGCGATTACTCCATCTGGAGTATGGACCGTTTTCCGCTTCGGGGCTACAGTCTGGGCAACCTGCCCCGATTTCCATGAGCCGCACGTTTTTTGACCGGCCGGTCGACCGCAAGACCGGCGTGAACCCGCTGGGCCTGCGCGGATTCGACCACATCGAGTTCTTCGTCGATTCCGCCGATCAATGGCGCGACTTCTTTGTGCACAAGTATGGCATGGCCCCGCGCGCGTATGGCGACGCGGCGAGCGGTCTGCCGGGGAGGCGCGCGCACGTGGTGGGGCAGGGACGGGTCAATTTCGTCGTCACCGAGCCGCAGGGCGAGGGCCCGGAGGCCGACGCCGTGCGGCACCATCTCGAGGTCCATGGCTGCGGCGTGCGCGACGTGGCGTTCAAGGTGCGCGATGCCGCGCTCGCCTTCTCCGAGTCGCAGCGCCGCGGGGCGACGGCCGTTCGCGGGCTCTATCAGGATGAGAACGTCGCGCACGGGGCCATCGCCGCCTACGGTGACACGATTCACAGCTTCGTCGAGCGCCGCGCCCACGGCGAATTCATGCCCGGCTTCCGCAACGTCGCCGGGGGCATCGAGGACCGCGAGATCAACTTCGCGATGATCGACCATGTCGTCGCCAATGTGGAGAGCATGGACGAGTGGGTGGCCTACTACGAGCAGGTCTTCGGCTTCGACCTGTTCATGCATTTCGACATCAACACCGGCCGTTCCGCGCTGATGTCGAAGGTGGTCAGTTCCACCGACGGCTGGGTCAAGCTGCCGATCAACGAGCCGTCCTCGGCCAACTCGCAGATCCAGGAATTCCTCGACCAGTACCACGGCGCCGGGGTGCAGCACATTGCTCTGCTCACCCCGGACATCACGGCCACGATCGAGGAGATGCGCCGCATGGGCCAGGAGTTTCTCGAGGTGCCGGACAGCTATTACGACGACACCTTTGCCGAACGCGTGGGTCCAATCGAGGAGGACAAGGAGACGCTGCGCCGGCTGAAGATTCTGGTCGATCGCGACAACGAGAGCGGCTATCTCCTCCAATTGTTCACGAAATGCGTCTTTGCGCGCCCCACACTCTTCTTCGAGGTCATCCAGCGGCGTGGCCGCTCGATGGGTTTCGGCGAAGGCAATTTCCGGGCGCTCTTCGAGGCGATCGAGCGCGAGCAGGCGCGTCGCGGTTCACTCTGAACCCCATTTGAATTTCGCGGGTTGGAACCGGCTTAGCTAGCTACCCCCAGGCAAACCCAGCCGAATTGATCCGGTTCCAGCCCGCGAATCTCCTTCCCCTCCCGCCATGCCCTTCTATCGCACACTTGGGGCGATGCCGCGGAAGCACCATCTGCGGTTTCCGCGCGACCAGGCGGCGAGCTACCTGGGCGAGGGACTGCACTACGAGCACGTCGTCACCACCGAGGGATTCGATCGCGCGTATTCGATCCTTTATCATCTCAAGCCACCGACCCGCGTGAAGGCCGTCGAACGCTTCGCCGACTCCCAGCCGGTCGCGGCGGCGCCTTCGCCCCTCCGCCATCACCATCTCAAATCCGCGGGTCTGCCGCGCCGGGGCGATCCCTACACGGGACGCGTCCCGCTGCTGTTCAATGCCGACATCACGTGCTCACGCTGCCGTCCCGCCACCGCGATGGAAGCCCAGTACGATTTCTACCGCAACGGCGCCAACGACGACGTGATCTTCGTCTGGTCGGGCGGCGGCTGGCTCGAGAGCAACTTCGGCCGGCTCCGCTATCGCGCCGAGGACTACATCGTGATTCCGCGCGGCACGGTCTACCGACTGGTGCCCGATGACATTGCGCGCGAGGACTACCTGATCCTCGAATCGGCACATCCGGTCCGCATTCCCGCGCGCTACCGGCACGCCGAGGGGCAGATCCGGATGGGCGCACCATACAGCGAACGTGACTTTCATGGACCGACCGGGACCATTGTCGAGGATCGCGAGGGCGAGTTCGCGATCCTGGTGAAGGACCGTGGCCGGTTCACCCGCAACGTGGTGCCGGGACATCCGTTCGATGTGGTCGGCTGGGACGGTTATCTTTACCCATTCACCTTCAACGCCGGGGACTTCGAGCCGATCACCGGCACGGTTCATCTCCCCCCGCCGATCCACCAGACATTCGAGATGCACGGTTTTGTGATCTGCACGTTTGCGCCGCGTTTCCTCGATCACCATCCCGAGGCGGTCCGGGTGCCCTGGGCCCACGATAACACCGAGGCGGATGAAGTGCTGTTCTATGTGCGCGGCAACTTCGGTTCGCGTCGCGGGGTGGAGCCGGGTTCGTTCACCCTCCACCCGCAGGGCATCCCGCACGGACCGCATCCGGGCACGACGCTGAAAAGCTTCGAGCACGCGCGTACGGAGGAGCTCGCGGTGATGTTCGACACGGCCGATCCGCTGCAGCTCACCGCGGATGCGCTCGCCATCGACGATCCCGCCTATCCGCTGTCGTGGCTCACCTGAACGCGAAAGAAAACACGAAACTTGAACTGAGGAGAGGTTCTTCGAGGGTTTGCGCTCCGGCCCGGGCGCGGTCAGATTGACGCCCAACGTTGCCTCCGCCGGCGGTTCCCGGCTCTTCCTTCCCGATTTTCGCTCCTTTCCCATGGTTCTCGATTTCACCACGCTTCCGCCCCGCGATTCCTATGGCTGGTTGGTCTCCGCGATCACGCCGCGTCCGATCGCCTGGGTCTCCTCCATGTCGAGCGCCGGGGTCACGAACCTCGCACCATTTTCCTTTTTCCAGGGCGTTTGCGCCAATCCGCCGACGCTCCTGTTCGTCGGGGCGAACGACCGGACCGGGAAGAAAAAGGACACCGTGCTCAACGTCGAGCAGGTGCCGGAATTCGTCGTCAACATTGTCCCCTTCCGTTTGCGCGAACCGATGAACCAGACCTCGGCCTCGCTGCCCTACGGTGAGAGCGAATTCGAGAAGTTCGAAATTCCGACCGCGCCCTCGTCGCGGGTGCGGCCGCCCCGCGTGGCGGCGGCGCCGGTGTGCTTCGAATGCCGGCTCGACCGCATCGTGCGCATCGGCGAAGGCCCGCTTTCGGGCAACGTCGTCTTCGGCACGATCATCCTGGCCCACGTCGACGATGCGATCCTCGGGGCCGACGGACGCATCGATCCGCAGAAACTGGACACCATCGGCCGCATGGGCGGCGACCTCTACACGCGCACCACCGATCGTTTCGCGATCCAGCGTCCAGCTTGAATTTTTCCGCGCATGGAAGAAATTGTCATCCTGTCCGCAACCCGCACGCCCCTCGGCGCCTTTCAGGGTGCGTTGGGTGCCGTCCCGGCGCCTCGACTCGGTGCGGTGGCGATCAAGGGCGCGGTCGCGGCCGCCGGCGTGGCGCCCGATGGCGTCAGCGATGTCGTGATGGGCAACGTGCTGCAGGCGGGGCAGGGGCAGGCGCCCGCCCGCCAGGCGGCGCGTTACGCCGGGCTGGCCGATTCCGTTCGCGCCGTGACGGTTCACAAGGTGTGCGGTTCCGGTCTCCAGGCGATCATGCAGTCGGCGCACGCCCTCGCGGCCGGCATGGGTTCGGTGTTCGTCGCCGGCGGCATGGAAAGCATGAGCCTCGCGCCGTATCTTCTGCCGAAGGCACGGGAAGGTTATCGTCTCGGACACCAGCAGGTCGTGGATTCGCTGGTCTCGGACGGACTGTGGGACCCGTACAATAATCTCCACATGGGCAACTGCGCCGAGCAGTGCGCGGCCAAATATGCATTCACGCGCGAGCAACAGGACGCCTACGCGGTCGCCAGCTTCGAGCGCGCCAACGCCGCACAGAAGGACGGCCGCTTCGCCATGGAAATCACGCCGGTCGAGGTCACGGATGCGAAGGGGGGCGTGACGCGCGTGGAGCACGACGAGAGTCCGGGCAAGGTTCGGTACGACAAGATTCCCTCGCTGCGCCCGGCGTTTCAGAAGGATGGCACGATCACGCCGGCCAACGCCTCCTCGATCAACGACGGCGCCGCGGCCGTGGTACTGACCTTGGCGGCTTCCGCCCGGGCCAAGGGACTCAAGCCGATGGCGCGAATCAGGGGATTCGGCGCCCATGCGCAGGATCCGGTCTGGTTCACCACGGCCCCCGTGCCGGCGGCGCGCGCGGCGCTGGCTGCGGCGGGCTGGAAGGTCGCCGACGTCGATCTCTGGGAGGTGAACGAGGCCTTCGCGGTCGTCCCCATGGCTTTCATGCGCGAATTCGACCTGCCCCATGATCGCGTGAACGTCCGCGGCGGTGCGATCTCACTCGGGCATCCCATCGGCTGTTCCGGCGCCCGCATCGTCGTCACGCTGCTCGCCGCATTGCGCGCGCGCGGGTTGCGCCGCGGAGTTGCGGCCATCTGCATCGGGGGCGGCGAGGGACTCGCCGTGTGTGTGGAGGTGCTTTGACGTGAACCACCGAGACACCAAGACCCGGAGTCCACTTTCCCGGAGCATTGGCCGGATGTCCGTGCCCCCGTGGTGCAAACGATTTTTATTCGATGTCCAAGGTCTTCCCTGACGCCACGGCTGCCCTCGAGGGATTGCTTCGCGATGGCATCACCGTCGCGGCGGGCGGCTTCGGGCTGTGCGGCATTCCGGAAAACCTCATCGCGGCATTGCGCGCAAGTGGCGTGACGGGCCTGACCATCGTCGGCAACAACGCCGGCGTCGACGATTTCGGGATGGGCGTGTTGTTGCAGGCGCATCAGGTGCGCAAGGTGATCGCTTCCTATGTCGGCGAGAACAAGGAGTTCGAGCGCCAGGTGCTCGCCCGCGAGCTCGAGCTCGAACTCGTGCCCCAGGGCACGCTGGCCGAACGGCTGCGCGCGGGGGGCGCGGGCATCCCGGCCTTCTACACGCGCACCGCGTTCGGCACGCTGCTGGCCGAGGGCCGGGAAACCAAATCCTTCGGCGGGCGCAACTACGTGCTCGAGCCCGCCATCCGTGCGGACGTTGCCCTCGTGAAGGCCTGGCGCGGCGACCGCTCGGGCAACCTCGTCTTCCGCAAGACCGCCCGGAATTTCAACCCCATGATCGCCGCTTGCGCGGACGTTTGCATCGCGGAGGTCGAGGAGCTGGTCGAGCCCGGCCAGCTCGAGCCCGACCAGATCCACACGCCGGGCATTTACGTCGACCGCATCCTGCAGGGCGCAAGGTACGAGAAGCGCATCGAGTTCCGCACGGTGCAGGGCGGCGCAGTGTCGAAAAAGGAAAACCCGGTGCGCGAGGCGATGGCCCGTCGCGCCGCCCGCGAACTGCGCGACGGCTATTACGTCAACCTCGGCATCGGCATCCCGACGCTCGTGGCGAATTTCATCCCGCCCGGGATCAGCGTCACGCTGCAATCAGAGAACGGCCTGCTTGGGCTCGGTCCGTTTCCGGCGTCCGACCGGGTGGATCCCGACCTCATCAACGCGGGCAAGCAGACCATCACGACGCTTCCCGGATCGGCGTTCTTTTCGAGCGCGGACTCGTTTGCCATGATCCGGGGCGGACACATCGACCTTTCCATCCTCGGTGCGCTGGAGGTGGCCGAAAATGGCGACCTCGCCAACTGGATGGTCCCGGGCAGGATGGTCAAGGGCCCCGGCGGGGCGATGGACCTTGTCGCCGGCGTGAAGCGCGTGGTCGTGGTGATGGAGCATTGCGCGCGCGACGGTTCACCGAAAATTTTGCGGAAATGCACTCTGCCGGTCACCGGCCGGGGCGTGGTCAGTCTCATCATCACCGATCTCGCCGTTTTCACGGTGCAGCCCGCCGGCGGCCTGGTCCTGACCGAATTGCAGGCCGGGGCGACGCTCGATGACGTCCGCGCGCGGACGGGCGCCCCGTTCGAAACCGCATTGGGCGCCCGTTAACGACCGTTCGTCACGCGCCGGTTGCGCTCGTCCTGTCCCTGTCCAGTATTCCCACCATGAAGTCTTCCCGATTCCTGTTCGCCGCCCTGATCCTGCTCGGGGCTGCGCGGCTCGCCGCCGCCGCCACCGATGACCTGATCCCGATGGGATTCACGGTCGACATGATGGATCGCTCGGTGCGCCCGGGCGACGATTTCGCCAAATACGCCTGGGGTGGCTGGGCGGCGAAGACGGAGATCCCGGCCGACAAGTCGCGCTGGGGCACGTTCGACGGACTCGCGGAGAACAACTGGCGCCGCATCCACGGCATCCTCGAGGACGCCGCCGCGCACCCGGGCGCCAGGGGATCGGTCGGCCAGAAGGTCGGTGATTTCTACGCGGCCGCGATGGACCTCGCTGCCGTCAACGCTGCCGGCTTGAAGCCGCTGGCGCCCGAACTCGCGACGATCGCGGCCATCGCGAACCTCGACGACCTGGCGCGCTATGTCGCCGATGCGCAGGCGCACATCGGCTCACCTCTCTTCGGGCTCAACATCTACGCTGACCAGAAGAAGAACGACACGATCATCCTTTATCTGAATCAGGGAGGCCTGAGCCTGCCGACGCGCGACTACTATTTCGACGAGAAGTACGCCAAGTTCCGCACCGGACTTGTCGCACACATCGGCCGGATGCTCCAGTTCACCGGGGAATCATCCGCCGCGGCGGATGATGATGCGAAGACCATCCTCGCCCTCGAGACCAAGCTCGCCGACGTCTCGAAGACCACGGCCGATCTGCGCGATCCCGAGGCGAACTACCACAAGATGTCGATCGACGACGCGGCGGCCGGGTGCGGGGCCTTCCCGCTCAAGGTGTTTCTCACGGCCTCCCGTATTCCGGCCACTGAGCACGAGGTCGTGATCGGCCAGCCGGAATTCTTCGAGGGACTCGGCCGCGCGATCGGCGCCGAGCCGCTCGACCACTGGAAGGCGTATCTGCGCTGGCATGCGTTGAACGCCTCCGCGGCCTACCTTTCCGAGGAGATCGAGTCCGAGAATTTCCGTTTCTTCGGCACCGTCCTCAACGGCACGCCGGTGCAGGAACCGCGCTGGCAGCGCGTGGCCCGGACGATGGACGCCCAGGTCGGCTTCGCGGTCGGCCAGCTCTACGTCGACAAGTATTTTCCACCGGCGGTCAAGGAACACCTCGAGGGCATGATCGCGAACATCCTCTCCATCCTGAAGGACCGCATTGCGGCGCTCGACTGGATGACGGAACCCACGAAGCAAAAGGCGCTCGCCAAACTCGCGACCTTCCACGTCATCGTCGGCTATCCGGAGGAATGGCGCGACTATTCCGCGCTCGATGTCGACCGGACCGCGGGCTTCTACGCGAACGTCCGCCGCTCCGCCGTCTTCGAGACCGACCGCCAGCTTGCCAAGTTCGGGAAGCCCTTCGACAAGAAGGAATGGCTGCGCACGCCGCAGCAGGTCAACGCCTACAATCAGCCGTCGGCGAACCAGCTCGTGTTTCTCGCGGGCATCCTGCAGCCGCCGTATTTCGACCCGACGATGGACGACGCGGTCAACTTCGGCGCCATCTGCGCGGTCATCGGCCACGAGATCACGCATGGCTTTGACGACAACGGCCGCCAGTACGACGCGACGGGCAACCTCGCGGACTGGTGGACCCCCGCCGACGCCAGCGCGTTCAAGGCGCGCGCGCAGAAGCTCATTGACGAATACGACGCGATCGAGGTCCTGCCCGGACTCCATGTGAACGGCCGGCAGACGCTCGGGGAGAACATCGCCGACCTCGGCGGCGTCTCGATGGCCTACGAGGCGCTCGAGCGCTCGCTCGTGGGCAAGGAGCACAAGCTGATCGATGGGCTGACGCCGGAGCAGCGCTTCTTCATCTCGTGGGCGCAGGTCTGGCGCACCAAGGCGCGCGACGACGCCACCCGGCGCCTGATCAAGGTCGATGTGCATTCACCCGGCCAGGTTCGCGCCTACGCGCCGCTCGTGAACCTCCAGCAGTTCTTCGACGCCTTCAACATCAAGGACGGCGACCCGATGTGGCGGAAACCGGAAGTCCGCGCCAAGATCTGGTAGCGGGAGGTGGCATCTCGGGGGTGGGCGTCGGTTTCCATACCGACGCCGGGGAATCGCCGACGGGGGCATCGGCGGCCACCTCGGAACCAATTCCCGCCTTCCGTCCGGAAAATTCACCGGCGAACCGAAGGCGCAGGCGCGAGTCCACAGGGATGTCCCGCCATGCGCCCGGTCTGGAAAGGATCCATCTCGTTCGGCCTCGTGAGCATTCCCGTTGCGCTCTGCAACGCGACGCGGGTCGAGGATTTGAAATTCCGGCTGCTCCGGCGCAACGATCTGAGCCCGGTCAATTACAAACGCGTGGCGGAGGTCGACGGCCGCGAGGTGCCGTGGGACCAGATCGTCAAGGGTTACGAATACCAAAAGGGCCGTTTCGTCGTGCTGAAGGAGGAGGATTTCAAGCGGGTCGACCTCGAGGCCACCGACACGATCGATATCGTCGATTTCGTCGGGCTGGAGCAGATCAATCCCATGTTTTTCCACCGGCCCTATTACCTCGAACCACTGAAGGGCGGCGCCGGCGCCTATGACCTGCTGCGCCGCGTGCTCGCCGAATCGAACAAGGCCGGCATCTCGAAGGTCGTGATCCGCAACCGCCAGCATCTCGCGGCGGTCAAGGCCAACGGCGGCCTCCTCGTGCTCGAGCTGATGCGGTTCGCCAACGAGCTGGTGCCCGCGGCGGCCATCCGCGCCGAGTCCGGGAGAAAGCCCGGCCCGCGGGAGCTGAAAATGGCCCGCACCCTCGTCGACCAGATGAGCGAGGATTGGAATCCGGGACGGTACACGGATGATTACCGTTCGGCGCTGATGAAGCTGATCGGCCGGAAGGTGAAAAGCGGGGGCAAGGAGCTCCCCGGGCCGCCGCGCGCGAATCGGCGGCCCACAAACGTCATCGACCTGGCCTCGGTGCTGGAGCAGAGCCTGCGCGGCGCCGGGGGCCCGAAGGCGAAGACGCGGCGTTCCCGGTCCAAACGCGCGCGGGCCGCCTGAACGGGGCGGCTCCGCCACGCTCGCGCCGCCCGCTTCGCCATGAAACCCGCGGTCAAATTCACCAACCCGGACAAGATTTTCTTTCCCCGGACTGGTTTCACGAAGGGGGAGATGATCCAATATTATCTCTCGGTCGCGCCCTATATCCTCCCTCATCTGGCGCGGCGCCCGGTCACGCTGATCCGTTATCCCGACGGGGTCACGGGCGAGAAATTCTACGAGAAAAACGCGCCGGGGTTCGCACCCAAATGGCTGAAGACGGTGGCCGTCGAACGGCGCCACCAAAAGGGACAGACCAACTACATCATCGTCGACAGTCTGCCGGCGCTCGCCTGGTGCGCGAACCTTGCCGCCATCGAGTTTCATCCGTTCCTGCACCGCGCGAAGGCGCCCGAACGGCCGACGCACGTGGTGTTCGATCTCGATCCGGGCGAAGGCGCAGATCTTGTGACGTGCGCGCGGGTCGCGCTGATGATCAAGGAGCTGACCGATCGCCTGGGCTTGAAGATGTTTCCCAAGGTGTCCGGCTCGAAAGGCCTGCAGCTCTCCATTCCCCTCAACACCGCCACGACCTACGCGGCCACATCCGCGTTCGCCCGGGGCGTCGCCGAGCTGTTGGAGCGGCGATCGCCGGATCTCGTGGTGAGTCGCATGACGAAGGTGCGCCGGCGCAAACGCGTGCTGATCGATTGGAGCCAGAACAACGGCTCGAAGACGACCGTCGCCGTCTACTCGCTCCGCGGAAAGCGCGCGGTGCCATCGGTGTCGATGCCCGTGACCTGGGACGAGCTCCGCCGTCTGAAAAAACCGGAGTCGCTCCTGTTTTCGCCCGCGGAGGCAGTGCGGCGTCTGAAGAAACGCGGCGACCTTTTCGCTCCCGTGCTGACACTGCGCCAGAAACTGTCCCGGGCCTTTGCGGATTTGGACCGGCCGGCCTCCGGCTCGCTGTCGCGCTACAAGGCCAAACGCGATTTCACGGTGACGGACGAACCGTCCGGCGCCTCCGCCCCGGCCGGGAAAGGAAGACGGCGCTTCGTCATCCAGAAGCATGCCGCCTCGCATCTCCATTACGATTTTCGCCTCGAAATGGACGGCACGCTCAAGTCGTGGGCCATCCCGAAAGGCGTGCCCACCGAGGCGGGCGTGAAGCATTCCGCCTTCGCGGTGGAGGATCATCCGATCGGATATCTGAAATTCGAGGGCACGATCCCCAAGGGCCAGTATGGCGGCGGCACCGTCATGGTCTGGGACCTCGGCACGTACGGGATTCTCAGCGGCTCGTACGGGGAAGCGCGGATGAAAATCCGCCTCGCCGGGAAAAAACTCCGCGGCGACTGGAATCTTTTCCGCATCCGCAGCAGCGGCGACGGCAAGGACGTTTGGCTGATCACGCCGTCCGGCCTTGGCGCGAAGCCGGTTTCCCCGGCGCAGGACGATCGGTCCGTGCTTACGCGCCGCTCGATGGCGCGCATCACGACGGACAACGACCGCCAGTGGCAGTCATCTCGGCGCTGACCACCGGATCGCGGGCTCAGCAGGCGGATGATTCCCTTTTGCGAGGAAAGCTCGCACGGTTCGTCGGTTTCGCGTCATTGGCGTGTTTCGCGGGCCCTTCGCCCGTGGGCCATCCCTCCCGGCTCCCGCCGAACCTCCCTCGCCCGCTTGTCCATTCGCAATCCGAGGAACACCGGCTGCCGCAGAAGTCCATCCTGCGTCCACTCGGCGAACTTCACCTGCGCGACGAGCGCCGGGCGCAGCCAGGTCACGCGGCGCATCCCGGCCGCGGTCAAGCCCGCGCCGAAGCGCGGCTTTCTTTCCCGCGGGAGATCCGCGAACGGACACTGCATCCGGCGGAGGCGCTCGAACCGTCGGTGCAGTTCCGCAAGCGTGGCATGGTTGAAACCGGTCCCCACTTTGCCCGCATAAATCAGCCGGCCGTCGTGGTAATAGCCGACGAGGATGGCGCCGAAATGGGGGCGGCTGCGTTGTGGCGGGGTGAATCCGCCGATCACGAATTCCTGCTCGCCATGCACCTTGCATTTGACCCACGCGCCGCTGCGCCGGCCGGCCTCGTAACGCGAGCCCGGTCGCTTCGCGATGATGCCCTCGAGGCCCTGGCGCCGCGCAGCCTGCATCAGCCTGGCCGGCGCGACGGCGAACGCGGGCGATAGCTGCAGCGGAGGCTTCGGCTTTTTCAGGAGCGTTTTCAGCCGCCGGCTCCGCTCCTCGATCGGCTCCGCGGCCAGGTTGCTTCCGTCGAGGTGCAGCAGGTCGAAGACATAATATGAGATCTGAGGCCGTGAGCCGAGCGCGCGCGCCTGGAGCAACTGGAAACGCGAGCGCCCGCGGTCGTCGAGCGCGGCGATCTCGCCATCGAGCACCGCCGAGCGGCAGCGCACCCGGCGCAGCGCGGCCACGATTTCGGGGTAATCGGCGGACAGCGTCTTGCGGTTGCGCGACCACAGCTCCACTTTTTTTCCGGCGAGAACAGCGATCGCGCGATAGCCATCGAACTTGATCTCGCAGCGCCAGATGCCGGTCGGAACCGTCTCCCGTCCCAGGGCCTTCATCGGCTCGACGAATTCCGGGCGGTCGCTCATGTCGTAACAGACCGGCCGCGCCGGGTTTGGTAACCCTCTCCGCATCGGCTGAATGGTCGGGGCGACAGGATTCGAACCTGCGACCTCCTGGTCCCAAACCAGGCGCTCTACCAGGCTAAGCTACACCCCGTGGCCGGCCTGCATGGGACGGCCCGTGGCCGGCATTGTCAACGACGGGTTCTTTCGCAGCCCGGCCCGGCAATGACTTCGGGATGGCCCGCTTATGCCGGCGCCCGAACTTCGGGCGGGCACGCCTTTTACGACCTAAAACTCTCAATAATTGCTTCTTGCATCGCTAGGCAGCCCCCCGTAAATACGGCCCACAATCTTCTCTCACAAAAATGGATACTCTTTCCCGCGACAGCAGCTCCAGTAGCAGCAGCATCTTGCCGATGGTCGGTGTCATCGCCGGCGTGCTGGCTCTCATTTTGGCGATCGCCGCCCTCGTCAAGGTCAGTAGCCTTAACAAGGTGGTCGTAGGCCAGGTTGACGAAGTAGCCACCAAGATCAGTTCGATCCAGACCGACGTGCACGGAGCCACGGCCAAGGAGGAGAACGACGTCAAGAATCTCCGCGACGGCGTCCAGGGCGCCCTCGGACAGGTCGGCGACCAGATCGGTGTCATCAAGGGCCAGATCGCCCGCCTCGAGGAGGCCGCCAAGAAACCGGCCGCCGCCGCCGGCAAGGGCAAGGGCGCGGGTGTCGTGACCGGCACCGTCGATGCCGATGGCAATTACATCGTGGCCCCGGGCGACACGGTTAACAAGATCGCCAAGAAGTTCGCGACCAACGCCCAGGCGATCGAAGCCGAGAATCCGGGCCTCGAGCCCTCCCGACTCCGCGTCGGCCAGAAGGTCAAGATCCCGAAGAAATAACCCCTTCGGAACTGTCACTTTGAATGCCTCCCCGGCCCTCGGTCGTGGAGGCGTTTTTTTTCCGATGAATCACGACGCCGGGAGCACCGCCGAACGCTGGAAAAAGCTGGGCTCGGTGCCGTTCGCCACCACGCGCATCTTCTCGGTGAACAGCGTCGCCTATCAGCACCCGCGGCGAACGAAGGCGCAGGAATTCTATGTGATCGACGCGCCCGACTGGGTGAACGTCGTCGCGGTCACGCCGGCGCGGGAACTTGTCCTCGTGCGGCAGTTCCGGTTCGGCCTCGACAATTTCTCACTCGAGATTCCCGGCGGCATGATCGACCCGGGCGAGGATCCCGTCGCCGCGGCGCTGCGGGAACTGCGCGAGGAAACCGGCTACGCCGGCTCGCGCGCGGTGTCGCTCGGCGCCGTGCATCCGAATCCCGCCATCCAGAGCAATCGCTGCCATCTCGTGCTGGTCGAGGACGCCCGGCCGACCGGCGCGCTCGACTGGGACGACGACGAAGAGATCGAGGTGCTGACAAAACCGGTCGACGAGGTCTTCGCCCTCGCACGCCGGGGCGGAATCACACACGCCCTGGTGATCGACGCTCTTTTTCTCTTCGCTCCGCGCTGGGCGGAAATCAAGGGCGCGGCCGTTTGACAATCGCCCCGCGCGAAATTCACTCGCCCTTTCTCCATGGAATCCCCCGCCCGTGCCCCGGCCTTTGCCAATCCCGACGCCTCCCTGGGCGCCGGTGAGGATGGCTGTCTGCCCGGGCCGCTGGAGGCGGAGATTCGTGCCATCTACCGGCGCAGCCCTCTCTACGGACAGCGGTTCCGCCTCCATTCGGAGCCGTTGCAATGGTCGTGCTACCGTGAAATCCCGCTGCTGACGAAGAAGGAGATTGTGGAGCGCGGCCCTGCGGCCTTCTTCGCGGATTACGGCGAGATCGAGCGCGGGTTTCTGCAGAAGAAATTCGAGTACGAGCACACTTCGGGAACGACGGGCGGACCGATGACCGTGGTGATGGAGGACGGCTGGTGGAACGCGCAGACCCGGCGCGCCTACGTCGCGCATCCGCAGCTCGCGAAATACGTGGACCGCCCCTACCGCAAGTGCGTCCTCGCCCCGATCGGGTGCTCGAGTAACCTGTGCCCCTACGAGGATCATCCGTTCCCGCACCGGTATTTTGACGGCACGGTTTATCTCAACCTTTCGAGCGATCCGTTCGTCTTCCCCGAGGCCGAATGGGACCGCATCGCGCGCGAATTGCAGGCCGTCCGCCCCGCGGTGATCGAGGGCGAACCGATCTACCTGTCGCTGCTCGCCCGCGCGCTCCACAAGCGCCGGGTGGCGGTGCCGAGCGTTGAGACCGTGATCCTGACGTACGGCAAGGCGAGCCTGCAGCACAGCCGTCGCATCGCCGAATGTTTCCCGGGCGCGGTGCAGGTCGACCTCTACGGCTCGACCGAGGCCGGTTACCTTTTTGTCGGCGACGCCTTCCGCGACAATCTGCGCGCGATCGACGGCAACGCCTTCATCGAGCTCGTCCCGTGGCGCGATGGCGTGGCGGATGTTTTCCAGATCTACGTGACGACGCGCGACCGCGAGGCGATGCCGCTGTTGCGCTATCACAGCGGCGACATCATCCGGCGCACGCCGACGGGTTACCGGATCCTCGGCCGCGAGAGGGA
>DASYDZ010000202.1:0-8525 GCA_036499305.1 Candidatus Didemnitutus sp. | reverse complement strand
GTCGTGCCACTGTTCAATGTCTGCGAGCAGGTCCGCCCGCGCATTGCGGCGCACGATGACGCGCTCCAGTGGTGTGGCGAAGTAGGCGAGGCCGTTGCGGACTTGAAAGCCGTATCGTTGAAAAGCCGCGATACCGCGATCCACCCCTAGCGTTACAGCTGCTTGGGCGAAATCCACACCATTGCGCGCGGCGCGGCCTCTCACCTGTGAGCGGCCCTCGCTAAAAATCGCGCACAGTTCCGCAAGTGTCGTCGGTTCGTTCCACAGCGGCATCCACATTTCACAGCGAGCGTCCGCTTCATCCGCCACCGCTGCGCTGGCGTAGCCGACGCCCGCCTGCCGCACGCAGAAAGGATACACGAGTGAACCGTCATTGGTGCTTTCCAGCCGCTTCACCGACGCCGCGGCAAACAACAGTGCGCCTTCGATCATGAGGATGAAATCCCACGGGTTTGCCGCGGATGGTGCATCAAAACCGGACGTGGAGTTTGCGCCTCCCGCTGCACCGGGGAAGAACTGACCGATAGGCGACTTGGTCGCCAGTCCCGAAGCCGTGTTGCCGAACAAGGCTGCGTACAACCATCGCTCGGACTCGGTCGTCGGCTCACCCGTTACCGGATCCATCACCTCGATGACACGCTGCATGAAATTATTTGTGAATTCCAGTCGTCCATCATTACCACCCGTTCCGAGGAGCGGTGGAAATCTCGGGCCATCCTGCCCAAGCACCAAAACGGCATCGAGCCAGCGGAGCGGGCGTTCCGGGAAAGCATTACGGCAGCTTTGCAACAGCCGAGCTTTGGTGTCGCCATCCGGCTTACCCTTCAATTCGAGCCGTAGCAGTTCGCGGCGAGCGGCCGCGATTCCAGCACGATATGCCGAGAATCGTTCGACGCTGCTTTTCTCAATAGCTACCAGTGCTTCGTCGTTATCCTTTGGAAAAAAACCGCTGCCGCCATTCCAGGGTGCGAGAATTGGTGTTGGACTGTAGGCGCGACTCAAAAACTCCACCAATCCATCGGCGTCCACGGATGAACGAAGTTCGAGTCGATCATTTTGCCACGATCCCGTGGCGGCTTCATCAAATTGCTCAGCGACAAGTCGCAGGATGCCCAGCGCCTTCAAATAATGTGCGAGCGGCACGGGAGCGCATCCGTTGAGAATGAGGTTCGACATCGGTGTCAGGTTGTTTGGGCACGGGATGCGCGGGCGTCGGCGGCGCGCAGGAGGCTTTCGAAATAGGCAAGACGGAAGGGACCGAAGCGGTCGCGCAGCCCGACGGTGCGGGCCAGCCACGAGGGACCGCGGGGGCCTTCGCCCATGCGCATGAAGGTCAGGTCGAGCTCGACCTCCGGCACGTTGACTTCGCCGAGCGGAACGGAGGGCAGTTTGTCGCCGTGCCAGACGCCGCGGGCAAAAAGGCGATCCTCCCCGGGCGGTGTGGGTTCATTTGGCAGGGAGCGGATGGAGAGGCGGACCTTCCCATGATGCGTGGCAATAAGGTAAGCGATGAGGTCGCGTTCGGGTACGCCCTGCGGGCCGGCAAGCAACCAGGCCAACGCGGAGGCGAGCTCATGGCGGAAACCACGGCGGTTGCAGCGGCCATCCTTGTCCGCCGATTTTGCCCACAACGTGCCCTCGCGTAAGGTGTCGCCGTTGCGGAGCATCGCCTGAAACTCATCGTGTGCCTTGCCGACATCGTGCCAAAGAGCCGCGGTGTGGAGCACGGCCTTGGATTTATCGTCAAACGCGAGCGCACCAGCGATCGCATCAGTGGCTTCGACGACAAGTTTCGTGTGCCGATCGAGTTCCTGCCACGATCGGGAGAATGTATCCGGGTCTTTACAGTAACTCTCCTTGTCGGCGTTGCCGGTCGGCGGCCGGGGTGTGGGCTTGTGCTTCGGATCACCCGTCCAGCCCTGATCGTCGTTGTAGCCGCCGCTGGCAACATCCACAAGGTAGATGACTCCGGGACGGGGATGGCCGGGGGATTCCCATTTTTCATCAAGCGGATTCCAGCGCCACACGCGCGGTTTGTCCCTTTTGCCGAGAAACTTTGCGGCTTCGCCGATGGAGACGCGGCACAGTTCATGACGCTGCGGTTCCCGTTCTTCCACACCCGGCACCTCGCCTTCGACAGCGCGCCAATAGAACTGTACGTCGCTGTCATCGCCATCGCGGATATAGCGTGAGACGTCGAGATCCTGCCCGCAGAGGTCAGGTGTGGTATCGAAAAGATCCACCAGATCGCGGCGGCGGATGACAGGACGGATGATATGTCCCTCCGGCACGTTCACTTCGCTCAAGGCCTTTGGGCTGGCATTAGTGAGTGGCGCAATCGCATTGCGGGCTTTGTCGAGTTCATCCTTCGAGTAAGGCAGCAGCAGTTCACCTTTCTCGTCGGGTTCAATGTCCACCCAAAGCACTTCTGCGTCGCTGATGTCAGCGCGCCGGTTGCACCGTCCCATCCGCTGGACGAGCGACGACCACGGTGCGAGTTCCGTGATGAGCAGACGGGCCGACACATCCACACCAGCCTCGACAGCCTGGGTGGCGATGACGATGCGGCCACCTTCGCCGAAAAGGAGTTTGGTGTGGCGCTCGCGGTCCATGGGGCGGAAACGGGAATGGATGAGGGCGACGCTTTCCGGGGTGCGGAGCGGCTTCTTTCCACCCACCAGTGCCTCATAAACCTCGCGCGCCCTTGGAACACGGTTGAGGACCACGAGAGTGAGCGTGTCGGGCTTGTGGCGTCTGTTGATGAAAACGGCGAGCTGCCTGGCGTAGTCGCTTTTCGTCGCAGGGTTCAGTGTGAACGATGCCGACGGCTCTTCAAGAGTGGCGCGCAACAGCTTCTTTGGTGCGGTGATAAGTTCCTTCGGCCTTCCATTGGATTTCTCCGAATCGCTGAGTGCCTCCATGGGCCAGCCGTCGGCAGGTTCGGGATGATCCACGGTTGCGAATCGCGCGTTATCGAGGGTCGCACTCATCCACCACGTCGGACACGCGCCGACTGTCGGCATGTTCCCTTTGTGCCGGAAACCGTCGAGTTGCGCGCTGGTCTCGACGCCAACCCCCATGAGCTGCGTCTCGTCCATGACCCACAGACAGTCGTTGTTTAGGAGGCCAAAGTGCATGGGCCAGCGGGCACGGGCCATGCCGTAGCCGCGATTTAACGCCCTGCTCAATAGCATGTCCTGCGTGCCGATGAGGATGGCGGGGCGTTCGGGATGAATGTCCCAGTCACGGCGGGCGGGGTCGTTTTCTTCGCCCCCCATGAGGATGATGGGGGAGTGTTCGACGAGCCAGCGGAGGTCGGCGTCGTCGGAATGCGCGGCGGAGAGCGCGGACAACCATTTTATGATCTCGTCTCGGGTCTGCTCGACGAGCGCGCGCATCGGCAGGCAATAAACCAGGCGGCGCGGCCATTTTTCGCGGTGCGCGGCGTCGGGATGGGCGATGCGATTCCAGAGCCACGCGAGCACGACAGCGGCGGTCTTGCCGAGGCCGGTCGGGATGGAGATGAGTTGCGACTGGCAGGTCGTACCGCCCGTCAGCCAGTCGGCTTCGGGGCGAGCGCCGCGCTCACCGCAGGCCAGTCGCCGCTGATAGTCGTAGGGCGTGTTGCCGTCCGGATTTGCTTCCGTCGCGGTGGCATTACCAAAGAAAGAATTGAAGGTCACGGGCATGTTCAGTGGGCGGGATGGTCGAGGCTCAGCTTGAAACTTCGACTTCATTGCCGCAACTTGCCCGGCATGAGCACGGTCCAGGAAATCGAAGCAGCCATCGAGAGGTTGTCGCCCGGCGAGTTTCTCGCGCTGGTCGGCCGGCTGCGGGCAAAGCATGCGGAGGCCTGGGACCGGCAGATCGAACAGGATTCCGCCTCGGGTACCCTCGACTTTCTGGTTCGGGAAGTGGATGCGGAAATCGCCGAAGGGAAAACGCGCCCGACGGATGAACTCTGCGACAACCGATAGGTTCCGGCGAGGTTACGCGGCACTGCCCAAGGCGATCCGAATAAAAGCAAGGAGGGCCTATCAGCTGTGGCGGCAGAACCCCCGGCACCCTTCGTTGCACTTCAAGAAGACCGGCAAGGTATGGAATGCCCGGGTCGATGAGAGTTTTCGTGCGCTGGGCGGCTGGCTTGCCGGGCAAGCCACGGCGGCTTTGATCTGCGCAATAAACCGCCTGGTTGCCGTTATTCCGCCGGGCGAGTTCCTGTGGGTCGGTCAGAGGCTGGGGGAATTTTGACATAGACACTCCGCTTCGATTCTCTCACGCGGGATCGAGATATATAAACGGGCCCGTCCGATTTCTATCGGCGGCTGAACCGAGGTCAATCGCACAGACTGTAGGGATGCAGGATGCTGGGCGCGCTTTCTGATAATGAGCTTCGACGAAGCGTTCTGTATATACTCTGCGTCTGCTCGCGGCGGGTCAGGCCGTTCGACATGCTCAGGCCTCGAGCGGGATAACGCGCCTTAACGCTGAAGGACCGCCTAAACTTGAGAGACATTTGATTTTGCGTGCGGCGGCGGGGATTTTCAGGCAAAGGCACGGTCATGCGTGTGGTGATTCTTGGCTCCGGTCGGGGCAGCAACGCCGCGGCCATCCTCGCGGCGCAGGGGGAAGGCCGACTCGGCCGTGCGCAGGTGGCGCAGATTCTATCCGACCAACCCGCGGCGGGCATCCTCGCGCTGGGCGTGAAGTTTGGCGTGCCCGCCACCTTCGTTGATCCGGCGCCGTTCAAGACCAAACTCGAAGGGGCCGGCGAGGAACGTTTTATCGCGGCGGTGCGGGCATGCGAACCCGACCTGGTCGTGCTGGCGGGCTTCATGCGCGTCCTGAAGCCGGGATTCCTGCATGCGTTTGCCGGGAAAATCATCAACCTGCACCCGAGCCTGCTGCCGAGTTTTCCGGGGCTCGACGGCATCGGTCAGGCCTGGCGCCGCGGCGTCAAGGTCACGGGTTGCACCGTGCATGGAGTCACGGCCGAAGTCGACGGCGGTCCGATCCTCGCACAGAAGTCCGTCGCCCTCGAACCGGGCGACACCCTCGAATCGCTGACGGCCAGGGTGCATGCGGCCGAACATGAGCTTCTGCCCGCGGTGATCGCGGCGATGAGCCTCGGAAATTCGCCGTAAGAGCCATGGCTGTGTTTGAATTGAAAGCGGCGATTCCCGCCGCGGACGCGGATGCCTGGTCGGATCTGCTCGCCGAAAACGAGATCGCCGCGCTGATGGTGATCGAGGACAGGATCGCGTCGAAGGCATGGCTCACCGGGTACTTCGAATCCGAACAGGCGGCACAGGACGTGTGGAAGGCGCTGGCCGATTGTCCTCGTGCCCTGGCCCAACCGGCGCAGGCCGAGGTGCGCGCTTTGCCGGATGCGGATTGGAAGGAGAGCTACAAACTGCATTTCAAACCGCAGCATTTTGGACGACTGCACTGGGTTCCGGTCTGGGAACGACCGAGCTATGCGGTTCCGCACGGCGACGTCGTGCTGTGGCTCGATCCCGGGATGGCTTTCGGCACCGGAAACCACGAAACGACGCGGCTCTGCGGCGAGCGATTGGCCGAGTTTGCCCGCGATCGCGGAACCACCGGTTCGGTGGTCGATGCGGGCTGCGGTTCCGGGATCCTCGCGTTGTCGGCCGCGCGGCTGGGATTCGTCGACGTGTGCGGATTCGATCTTGATCCCGTGGCGATCGGGGTGAGCCAGGAGAACGCCGCCCAGAACGGCTTGGACGGGACGGTGAGGTTCGAGGTGGGAGATCTTGTTTCGGGTCTCGAGGGACGCCAAGGCGACCTGGTCATGGCCAACATCCAGGCGGACGTGCTGATGAGATTTGCCGACGGCCTCGTGCGCGCGGTCAGGCCCGGCGGACAACTGGTTTTGAGCGGAATTTTGGCCACGGAGTTGGAGACCGTGAGGACGGCGTTTTCCACCGTCGCTTGCGGTGCGCGCATGGAGAGCCGTGTCCTGGGTGAATGGTCGGATCTCGTGATTGACTTGAGGTAGGACGCGAAGCACCCGCGGCGTAAGGCCGCTCCTACAGGCAGGTCGATCCCACTGCGCCAGATCTTGCGCTCAAGCGCGTCCCTACTCGGTTCGCTTGAAGTCGAATCCGCCGTGGCCGGGCCCCCATACCTGATTGCCCTTGGTCGAAAACCCACGGTCCCAGATCACGATGCCCGCATCCGAGATTGTCAGCTCGGTGGTGGCGTAGTCGGCGTTGCGCAGCTCACTCCGGCAGGCGCAACCCTCGGTCGAGCCCTTGAGGGAGCCATTGGCTTGGGCGGAAAGTTTCACCGTGCAGCCTTCGTCGAGCCGGAGTCCTTCCGGACCGGGCGAGGGCAGGGTGGACGGATCCTTCCAGGCGCTCGTCCACGCCAGCGGGTCAACGGGACTGTAGATCCGGACCTCAACGGTGCCGTCGGGGTGGATCGCAAGCTGGTAGACCTGTTGCCGATAGGGAACTCCGGGAGCTTCTTCGAGCGACTGTTCGAGGTAGATCCATGGGCCGTCGACCCGTTGCGGCCAGATTTCGGCCGAATGGAGGGAGACGGTGTGATAGCTGAAGTCGGAGCGCGCCTGATCGGTGTTCGAAAACGATCCCACCAGCCGGTGGACCAGGGCATCCCGGGTCTCCGCGCCGGAAGCGGCGACGAACGTGAGCGCGAATACTGCGAGCAATGACCGCATAAGGAGGAAAACGGACACGCGGCGCGGGGACAGGTTTCCCCGATCGCCCTAAAAGAGGTCGACGGGCGTCCGCGACATGAAGTCCTCCATGTACGCGGTGGTCGCCTTGCCCTCGATGAACGTGGGATCGCTCATGATGGCCTTGTGCAGGGGGATCGTGGTCTTGATGCCCCGCACGAGATACTCGCTGAGTGCGCGATAGGAGCGCTGCAGGGCGATCTTGCGGGTCTCGCCGAAGCAGATGAGCTTGCCGATCATGCTGTCGTAGTAGGGCGGGATCGTATAACCGCTGTAGACGTGGGAGTCGACGCGGACGCCCAGGCCACCCGGCGCGTAGTAAAGGGAGATCGTGCCCGGGGAGGGCGCGAAGTTGCGCGCGGGGTCCTCGGCGTTGATGCGGCACTCGATGGCGTGTTTTTGCCAGCGGATGTCGCCCTGGTCGACCTCGAGCTTTTCGCCGTTGGCGATCTGGATCTGCCGCTTGATCAGGTCGAAACCCGTGACCTCCTCGGTCACCGGGTGCTCCACCTGAATGCGGGTGTTCATCTCGATGAAGTAAAAATTGCCCTTGGGATCGACGAGGAACTCGATGGTGCCGGCGTTCTCATATTCGGCGGCCTCGGCGGCCTTCACGGCGGCCTTGCCCATCTTCTTGCGGAGGTCCGAATTCAGGAATGGCGACGGGGACTCCTCGATCAGCTTCTGATGCCGGCGCTGGACGGAGCAATCGCGCTCGCCGAGGTGGAGAACCTTGCCGTGACTGTCGGCCAGGATCTGGAACTCGATGTGACGCGGGTTCTGGATGTACTTCTCGATGTAAACCGAGCCATTGCCGAAAGCCTTTTCGGCCTCGTTGCGGGCAACGTGGTACTCCTTGGCGAAGGAAACATCGTTATGCGCAATGCGCATGCCCCGGCCGCCGCCGCCAGCGACGGCCTTGATGATCACCGGGTAGCCGATCTTGCGGGCAGCTTTGACCGCCTCGGCCTCGGATTCAACCGGGCCGTCGGAGCCGGGCACCGTCGGGACACCGGCTTTGCGGACGGTGTCCTTGGCGATGGCCTTGTCCCCCATGATCCGGATGCTCTTCGACTTCGGACCGATGAATTTGATGTTACAGGACTCGCATTGCTCCGCGAACTTGGCGTTTTCCGAAAGGAATCCATAGCCCGGATGAATGGCATCCACGTCGGCGATCTCGGCGGCGCTGATGATGCGGTCGGAACGCAGGTAGCTGTCCGAGCTTCGCGGCCCGCCGATGCAGATAGCCTCGTCGGCGAGCTGAACGTGGAGAGATTGGACGTCCGCCTCGGAATAGACCGCGAGGGTCTTGATCCCGAGTTCGCGGCAGGCGCGAATGACGCGGAGGGCGATTTCACCGCGATTGGCGATGAGAATCTTTTGGATCATGGACGGATGACGAATGAACCGGACAGAATGGTCTGCCCGGTGGATCGGCGCAAAGGGGGGGTTAGACGATCTTGAGCTTGAACAGCCGCTGGCCGTATTCGACCGGCTGGCCATTCTCGACCAACACCTCGACCACCGTGCCCTTGGTTTCGGCCTGAATCTCGTTCATGATCTTCATGGCTTCGATGATGCAGACGACGGTCTTGTCATCGACCTTGGCCCCGGCGTCCACGAAGGACGGGCTGTCGGGTGACGGGCTGCGATAGAATGTGCCGACCATCGGCGATTTCACGTAGGTGAAGCCAGTCTCATCTTCGGTGGCGGCCAATGCGGCGCCAGGCGACGGACTCGACCTGGGTGGAGGCTCCGCGGCCGCAGGCGCGACGGCCGCAAACGGATGGGCCGTGTG
>DASYDZ010000201.1:0-6512 GCA_036499305.1 Candidatus Didemnitutus sp. | reverse complement strand
TTTGAATTTATTTCACAGGAGACCGGAGATGCCGGGAAAAAGACCAAATCCATTCTTACAGGAGGCAACGGAGAAAACTGAGCAGCCCTCCGTTGTCTCAGTTCACTCCTGTAAAATGATTTTTGCTCCGCGATCCTGGCGATCTCCTGTAGAGGTGCCTTGTTTGACGGATGTTGGTCCGGGTTTCGGTCTGCAATCGGGACACTACCAGGACGAGCCCGGGATTTCTTTGACTCATTCGTGGGCAGCTCTCCATGGATCGATAAGGCCATCGATCCCCACCCTCCGACCCCCGGCCGCTGCGCCTACCGCGCGCGACGCCGGGCTTTCCGGGCGCGGCGGAACACGCGCGCGGGATCGGACCACGACTGGCGACGTCCGAATCGCAAGCGCTGGAGGTCGCTCACCACGTCGGCATCGGGCGGATTCGTCGGCGCTGTTTCGCGCAACCGGACCAGCCAGCGTCCGGCTTCGCGCCGCACGGGATCGAAGGCATCCGGGTGCCGCCACTGCCGCCAGCGGGTCCAGGCCCAGGCTCCTGCCCGCCGCAGCAGCCACAAGCCGGCCAGCAATCCCACCACCACAGCCGCCAGGCGGGTCGCGCGCCGGAAATTCCACGGTCCCGCCAGCCAGGCACGCAAATGCGCCGCCAGCAATTGCAGGCGGCTGCTCAGTGACACTCCGAGATCCGAGGTGAACGACTTCACGTTGTCGACCATCTGCACCTGCTGGCGCGCATCGAAGTTGACGATCCGGCGATACCAGAGAATCCGCAGGCTGTCGAAGCGGGCCGACCAACTGCTGTCCTCGTCCTGCTTCGCCGCGGCCGCCTCCGTCTGCTCGGGCACCGCCCTTTCGCCCGGCGTCGGATCGGATCGGAACCAAGCCCCCTTGTCGTCGTAGATCTCCACCCACGCGTGCGCATCCGAATTTCTGACCATGTAATAGTTCTCGAATGCGTTCAGCGATCCGCCGTGAAAGCCCGCGATCACCCGCGCAGCGTGACCCGCCTCGCGGCACAGCACCGCCAGACCGGCCGCGAAATACTCGCAGAAACCCGGCTCGCGCGAATCGAGCCATTTCACGATGTCGTCCCGCGGCCCGGCCGGGATGTGCGACGACAGGGCGTAGGCGTGCCGCGAGCGCAGCCAGTCGGTGGCCCGGCGGGCGAAATCCGCCGGCGTGAGGTGCGCCCCGCCTTCGATCTCCTGCACCATGGCGTCAAGCGCCCTGGTGTTCGCCTCGCCCACCGGTCCGCGCTGCGCTACCCGCAGGTCGTATGGTCGGTTCTCCCGCGAGTCGCGACCCGAGTGCCGGATCGAGTCGTCGGGAATCGAGGTCTCCTCCTCCACGCCTTCAATCTGAAACGCCAGCATCGCCATCGTCTCCGTCCGGACCGCGACGATGCCCTGGAACGGTCCCTGCATCGGAAGGGATTCGCGCAGGCGGAGCCCGGCAAAGCTGCCCGGCAGCGGGAGGAAACGGCTGACTCCAGGCTCGACGTACACGGTCATGGCCGCGTGCATCGGCGCGCCGGGCGTGAAGCCGCGCCCCCGGACATACGGCGTTGTCCGCTGCATCCTGAGCAACTGGTTCTTCAGGCCGGTCGAGAGCCGGAAGCCCGACGGCAGATATTCGTCCAGCACCACCATGCGCCAGTAGGGCACGCCGCGCACCACCGCGCCGTCGCCCAGGTCCACGCGCATGGCCACGCTGTCGTCCTTCACCAGGTCGCTCACGTCGCCGAATCGGACGGTCTCGCTGAAGCCCGTGTGGCTCTTGCGGGTGATGTATTTGTCGAGGAAGAAACCGGTCGCCAGTTCGAAGCGGGGAATGATGAGAAACAAGACGCCCGACAGCGCCACGACCACGCCGAACAGCACTCCGGCGAGCCCGATCAGCCGCCAGTCCGCCGCCTGGCGCAGGCGCCGGAAAAGTGGTCCCCACCCGCCGCGCGCCCAGGCCGGAACCTCACGCATGTCCTCCGGTCGCATCACCGTGGGACCGGTATCCACCGCGTCGATCAGCGTGACGACGAACAGGAAGCCCAGCGTGCACGCGGTGAACAGGAGCAGGAGGAACGCGAAGCCGAGTGAGACGGTCAGGACGCCCGCGACCACGATCAGGAACAGGCCGAGCAGGATGAGCTGCAGATCCTCGCGCCGCCGCCGATAGCTCAGCGCGCGGTAGAGCACGAGGAGCACCGCCAGCCGGATGAGGACCGGCAGGGTCTCGTTGCTGAGAAAAAAGTCGGCCACGACCGCCACGATGATCGTCGGGACCGAAAGCCGCCACAGCAGCGAGGGAATACGCGCGGGCAAGCCCGGCCAGATGACCGCCAGCGCGATCGCCCCCGCCGTGAGGCCGACCAGCGTGAGGGCCTCCACATCGAGGAAGAAAATCGTCCAGAGCGAGACCAGCGCGACCGCTCCGCCGAGCAGCCACTTCAGGCGCCGGAGTTCGTCCAGGCTAAGCTGAGGCCGTCGGGATGCCGTCGACATGGGCGGTGACACCGCGGGCGCCCGCGGGGGAAAAAGTGATGACATTGCGGCGGTGGCCGGCCGGGTCGCCCCGCGCCGCCGCGACCGTTTCAGGCCGCAGCACGGCGAGGTCGTCGAGGAACGACTCCAGGTCGCGGACGCGCCGGGTATCGCGCCAAGGCCCGCCGTCCAGGCGCACGGCCAGCAACCGGCCGGCGGCGAAAAGGTCCTCCGCGAGCGTCGCGGCAAAGCTGCACAGGAGTTCAAATTGATCCGGTCGCGTCCAGGCGTCGGAACCGGCCGCCACCTCGAGCGCGTATCCGTCGAGACTCTCCGCCGCGAACTGCCGGACCATGAGCTGACCCAGCCGCGCGCTGGCCTTCCAGTGGATCAGACGGTGCGAGTCTCCCTGTGAGTATTTCCTCAGCGCGAGCAGGTCCTCGCCCGTTCCCGCCCGGACGGTGCGCCGCCCCTGCGATCCACCCTGCGCCGCCGCGGCGCCGCGCCACTCGTACTCCACCTGCGCCGGCCAGATCAGCACGGTTTGACGAAGCCCGCTGCCGATGTTCTTGCGGAGGAATCCAAACGGAAAAAACGACCCGACGGCCGCCAGCGCCACCGTCGCCTCGCCCCGCGCAACGGGCTTGTGCGCCCACTCCATCACCGCGTTTCCGGAGGGCTCGAGCCGCTCGCGCGTGAACAGGCGCCCGCGCACGATGTCCTTCTCGAACGCGGCGAGCACCGCCCGGACGTTGGGCTCCGGCTCGTTCGGCCGCATCTCGTCGCGCCGCCGCGGCTGGACCACGAAGTCGAACCACAGCCCGTAGGTCGGAAGCCATTTCTTGCGGTTCTCCACTTCCACGGCCACGAGCGTCTCGTGCCCCGCGCGCCAGGACGGAAGCGGTCGGAACCGCCAGCAGACGCCCATGAAGTTGAACCATGACATCAGGCCGCTGAGGAGGAGGCACGCGAGCAGCAGCGAAAGGGTGATGAACAGGATGTTGCTCGCCGTGTTGTACGCCGCCGTGCCGATGCCCATCGCCAGCAGCACCAGAAAAGCGCCGGAGACCGTGGCGGAGATCCGGTGGCGCCGGACCGGATAAACGAGCGCCCAAAGCAGGCGCGACCAGGAGAACGCCGGACCGTCGTCGTCGGGCGATCCCGGACCCTGCCAGCCCAAGGCCGGCGGAGTGGTGATCGGGGCCATCTTCATTCGCGGTGGGTCCGGTACCCCGAAGCCTGCTTCGGCTTGGATGGTTGCAGGAGCGGCTTTAGGCCGCGATTGAACGGGAAATCGCGGGGTAAACCCGCTCTTACACCTAAAGAGGGACTCGGTTGCATGGGCTGTCTTGATCAAAGGCCTCGGGGTTTCCCCAGAGGATCTTTACTGGTCGGAAATGCTTCCGGGCGAAAGGGCGGAGCGCGATCTCCGGGCAAACCGGTCCGGGCGTGGATCGCCGGCCATCATTCCGGATTCGGAACCGACGCCACAATTCGCTTCAGGGCGGCCAGGACCGTGCGACGTTCCTCGAGCGCATCGGAGGTCTGCCGGGCGAGGCCAAGCCGGTGGGACAGCACCGGGCCCGCCATTTCCTGCACGTCCTCCGGAATCGCGAAGTCCCGGCCCCGCAGGAGCGCCCGCGCCTGTGCCGCCAGGCGCAGCGAAAGTCCGCCGCGCACGCTGATGCCCGACTTGAATTCGGTCGCCAGGCGCGTCGCCGTCACGATCTTCAGCACGTAATCGAGCACGCTGTCCTCGACGAACACCCTCCCCGTCAGTTGCTGCAGCTTCAGGATGTCCGTCCGCGTGGCCACGGCGTTGAGCGCGATGGCATCGTAACCGAGTTTCGGCGCGCGCAGGATTTCCAGTTCGTCCGCCGCCTGCGGATAACCCATCTGCACGCGCATCAGGAACCGGTCCATCTGGCTCTCCGGCAGCGGAAAGGTGCCTTCGTAGTCCACCGGATTCTGCGTGGCCACGACCATGAACGGCACGCCGACCGCGTGCGCCGCACCGTCGACCGTCACCTTGCTTCGATCCATCACCTCCAGCAGCGCCGACTGGGTCTTGGGCGTCGCGCGGTTGATCTCGTCGGCCAGGACGACGTTCGCGAACACCGGGCCTTTCTTGAACACGAACTCCTTCACCGTCTCGTCGTAGATCGACACGCCCGTCACATCGGTCGGAAGCAGGTCGCTCGTGAACTGGATGCGCGAGAAGGCGCAGTCCATTGACCGCGCGAGCGAGTACGCGAGCGTGGTCTTGCCTACCCCGGGCAGATCCTCGATCAGCAGGTGTCCGCCCGCGAGCAGGCAGACGAGCGCCTGCTCGATCACGTCGTCCTTGCCCTTGATCGTCTGGCGCATGTTGACCTTCAGCCGCCCGAGGATTTCCCGGGCGGACGCGACCTCGGCGGCGGGAGCGAAATCACTCATGGGCGCAGTCTACAATTTCCCCCGGTCATCGCAAACGCATTCCGGATCGAAACGGCCTCGCGGGCGCCATTTTCCCTGGCCGGCCGGAACGTCCCCCGGGATTGACGGTTCGTTGACGCGGATGAAGCGGACTTGCGGCCCGGCGGAAGCCGGTTTTCATGAACCTTTCGGCGCCACCCCCAATCCCCATCGCCTCCATGAGACTGCCGTCGCTGTTTGTTGCCCTGGTCCTGCTGTGCCCGCTGGTCCGCGCGGATGATCGTTCGCTTCCGCGCGCGAGCCCCGAATCCGAAGGCATCCCCTCGGCCGCCATCGGCGAATTCGTCGCGGCGCTCGGGCAGAAAGTCGATGCCGTGCACAGTGTCATGATCGTGCGCCATGGCTGTGTCATCGCCGAGGGCTGGTGGTCGCCCTACGCGGCCGCCGAGCCGCACATCCTCTATTCGCTCAGCAAGAGCTTCACCTCGACGGCGATCGGCCTCGCCCAGTCCGAGGGCCGGCTCAACGTGAACGACCCGATCCTGAAATTTTTTCCGGACGAGGCCCCGCAAAATCCCGGCGCCAACCTGAAGATCATGCGCATCGCGGATCTGCTGCGGATGTCGAGCGGTCATCACGAGTCGGACATCGATCCGTTTCCCTTCGCGACCGAAAAGGACCTGATCCGGTACTTCCTGTCGCGGCCCGTCACGGACAAGCCCGGCACGCATTTCTTCTACAATTCGGGCGGCACCTACATGCTCTCCGCGATCGTGAAGAAGGTCACCGGCCAGACCGTGGCCGATTATCTTCGCCCGCGGCTATTTGAGCCCCTGGGCATCGTCGATCCGGTCTGGGAGGCGTCGGCGGAAGGCGTTTCGTTCGGCGCGTTCGGATTGAGCCTTCACACCGAGGATATCGCGAAATTCGGCCAGCTCTACCTGCGAAAAGGCGAGTGGCACGGCCGCCGTCTGGTGCCGGCGTCATGGGTCGAAACCGCGACCGCGCGCCAGACCGCCAACGGCAGCGCGCCCGACAGCGATTGGGAACAGGGCTATGGCTACCAATTCTGGCAGTGCCGCCACGGCTTCTACCGCGGCGACGGCGCCTTCGGACAGTTCTGCATCGTCATGCCGTCGCAGGACACCGTGGTCGCCATCACCAGCGGTACTCGCGACATGGGTTCCGTGATGAACACGATCTGGGATCGTCTGCTGCCCGAGTTGCGCCCGGTTGCGCTTCCTGCCGACTCGGCTGCGCAGTCCAGGCTCACCGCGCAACTCGCCGGCCTGACGCTCGCGGTCCCGTCCGGCACAACCAGCTCGCCGCAGGCGGCCGGCCTCGCAGGGCGGAAATTCGCATTTGCCGTCAATGACGCCGGACTCGAAGCCCTCGAACTCGTCACGGACCCGGAAGGGCATGTCACGCTGCATGTCCGCCTGCATGGCAGCGACGAGCTCATTCCCTGCGGGCAGGGCACATGGGCAAAGTTTGGCTATGGCGAGCCCGCCGCGTCCGCCCACGTTCCGGTGGGCTCCGTCGCGTACGGACGGCTTCCGGCCCAGCCTTTCGGGATCGATTTCGAATATCGCGACCGGCTGGCGGCCGCGGGTGCCT
>DASYDZ010000200.1:0-35888 GCA_036499305.1 Candidatus Didemnitutus sp. | reverse complement strand
CCTCGACGGCGGCTACAATCGCGGGCGGGGCAGCAGGAACGTCGAGTTGCCTTTCGGAAACCCGGCGTCGTCCGGGCCGACGGGCGCCACCCGCAGCGTCCGGAGCGAGTCGGCGGAGAGTCCGTCCGGCGGACCAGCCCCCGCACCAGCCCCCGCCGGGGGCGCCGGCGGACCGGTGGGTCCGACGAGTCCGCTGGGCGAGGGCGGGTTGCCCGGGGTGACGACCAACATCTATCAGGTGGGTTTCGACGCCTCGTGGGAGATCGACATCTTCGGGGCGCGGCGGCGAGCGGTCGAAGCCGCGGGCGACGCCGTGGCCGTCGCTGAGGACGCGAGGCAGGGAGTATTCGTCACGCTCCTGGGCGAGGTCGCGCAGACCTACCTGCAATTGCGGTCGGCCCAGGCGCGCCGCGACCTCGCGCGCAAAAACATCGGGATCGCCACCGATACCCTGGATATCATTTCCGCCAAGGCCCGGACCGGTTTCGCGACCGACCTCGAGGTCGAGCGCCAGCGGGCGGAGCGGGCGGCCCTGGAGGCGGTCGAGCCGCCGCTGGAAGCCGAGGTGCACGTCGCGATGCACACCCTCGCGACGCTGCTCGGGGCCCCGGTGGACGCGCTGGCCTCCGAACTGGAGCGGGTGGAGCCGTTGCCTGATCTCCCATCGACCGTGCCCGTAGGCCTGCCTTCGGACCTGCTCCGCCGCCGGCCCGACATCCGGCGGGCGGAACGCGAGCTCGCGCTGGCATCCGCGGAAACCGGCGTGGCGATCGCGGCACGGTTTCCCCAGTTCAATCTCGCCGCGGCCTTCGGCCTCGACAGCAGCCGTCCGTCCGATCTGGCAAGCTGGTCGAGCCACTACTATTCGATCACGCCCGGCTTTCGCTGGGCGCTTCTGGACTGGAATCGGGCGCGGGAAAATGTCCGCCTGGCGGACGAGGCGCAGCGCGAGGCGCGGATCCGTTATGATGCCTCGGTGGCGCAGGCGCTCGCCGATGTCGAGAACGCGCTGGTGCGCCTGCGGAGCGAGGATCGGTCGCATCGGGCGCGCCGGGAAGCGGTCGACTCCAGTCAGCGCGCCTTCACGATCGCCCGGCAGGAATATCGGCACGGACTGGTCGATTCGCTCTCGGTGCTGGAGGCGCAGCGCTCGGTGGTTGCGTTGCAGGACGCCCTGGCGCAGAGCGACGCCGCGCTGCGGCTCGATCTGGTGACTCTCTACAAGGCCCTGGGCGGAGGATGGCAGGGCTGACCGGATGCACGACGATGAGCGAAAAATCCCCGCGATCACCTTCTTCCCGCTCCGGCGACGGCGGCTTCGGCCCGCGCACGACGCAGGGAGTCCGGCTCGCGCTGCTCGGCGTGGTGCTGGCGGCGGGCGCCGCGGGGGTGAGCACATTCGCCTATTTTCAATCCCCTTATTGGAACCGGGTCGGAGTCGCGTCCTCGCAACCGATCCCGTTCAGCCACCGGCACCATGTCTCCGAGGTGCATCTCGACTGCCGGTTTTGTCACGCCACGGCGGAAACCTCGCCCGCCGCCGGCATGCCGTCGGTCACCACATGCCTGACCTGCCACTCCCAGCTTTTCGCCCGCGAAGCGATGTTCATTCCGCTGCAGCAAAGCGCCCGGACCCGCACGCCGTTGTTGTGGGCGAAGGTGAACACGCTGCCCGACCACGTGATCTTTGACCACTCCATCCACCTCGCCCGCGGCCTCGCGTGCGCGGCCTGTCACGGGGACGTCGGATCGATGGCGCTGACGGCGAAGGCGCGCGCGCTGACGATGCGGCAGTGTCTCGACTGCCATCGATCGAGTTCGCCCTCGGGACACACGGCGCCGGGCACGAACCTGCTGACCAATTGCTCGACATGTCATCATTGAACCCCGTCCATTCGAGTCCACCGGACCGGGCGCCGCGCGCGACGGACGAGTTCGCGGCGGGCGCAAGCGTCTGGCGGGACGGGATCGAACGCCGGGATTTTCTGAAACTGATGGGGGCTTCGCTGCTGCTGGCCGGGCTGCCGGCCTGCACGCGAAGGCCGCCCGATGCGCTCGTTTCGCGCGCCGATCCGCCGGGCGCGGATGCGATTCCCGAGCTCCAGTGGTATGCAACCGCGGTGCCGTGGCATGGCTATGCCCGGGGCGCGCTGGTGCGGATCGCCCGCGGGCGCCCGATTCTCCTCGAAGGCAATCCCGACCATCCCGAAAGCCGCGGAGCTCTCGACGCTGTCAGCCAGGCGATGATTCTGTCGCTCTACGACCCGGAGCGCTCCGGTTCCCCCCGGCAGAGGGACGCAGCCGCCGATTGGGATGCTTTCACCGCCGCCTGGTCGGCCCAGCACACCGCCATGTCGGAGCGTCGCGGCGCCCGCCTGGCCATTCTCACGGAGCCGACCACATCGCCCACGCTGATCCGTGAGATCCACGCACTGCTCGAGGAGTGGCCGGAAGCGCGGTGGTTTCAACATTCCGCGATGCCGGAATATGAACGCAACGGGTCCGTCGACGTCGACCTTTCGCAGGCGGACGTGCTGTTCACGATCGGCTCCGATTTGTTTTACCAGCATCCGTCGGCGATCCGGCACGTCGCGGACTTCACGCGGCGTCGCGCCGCGACGGTGGATAAACACTCCGGCCTGCGGATGCATGCGCTCGAGGCGACGCCGACGCTCACCGGAATGCGCGCCGATCGCCGCCTCGCCGTGGCGCCCGACCGGCAGGCGGCCGTGCTAAACTCACTGACAACCTTCTTCCGCGGTGAGCCGCAAACGACCGGGCTATCGTCCCGGGAAAGCGAATTTGTGCGAAGGCTGGCAGGGGATGTCCGGAAGACCCACGCCGTCGCGGTCTGCGTGGTCGGTGAGGAAATGCCCGCGGAGATCCAGTCATGGGCCAATGCCTTCAACGCCCAGTTTGGTGCGACCGCCCTTCGCACCCGCCCGATCCTCCGCTCGGATTCCGATCCCGCGTGTCACGGCGGCTTGGCGGAATTCCTGGACGCGCTGGCGTCGGCGGAGGTCGCGATCGTGCTCGGCGCAAATCCCGCATATGCATCGCCGCGCGCCGCCGCAACCACCGAGGCGCTGAAAAAGGTGCCGTTCACCGTGCACGCCGGGGAGTCGGCCGACGAAACGGCCGGAGCGTCCATTTGGCATCTGCCCGAAGCGCATTTTCTCGAGTCGTGGTCGGACCTGCGCGCGTATTCGGGGGAAGCCACGATCCTGCAACCTGCCACGAGGCCGTTGCACGAGGGGAGATCGCTGGCGGAGATTGTGCACTTCCTGCGCACGGGAGCCTGGCAGTCCGCCTACGAGCTCGTGCGGACGACCTGGCGCTCGTTTCTGGGGAGCGCCTTCGAGATGGAATGGAACCGTGCGTTGCAGCGCGGGGTGCTCGCCGCACCGACGGCTCGTCCGGATTCGAAGAGTCCGGATTTCCCCTGGCCGGTGCTGGCCGGGCGCGCGCCGGCAACCGGCCTGGTGGTGTTGATTCGCGCGGATTTGAACCTGCACGACGGACGCTGGGCGAACAACGCGTGGCTGCAGGAGTTGCCGCGGCCATTCACCGCACTCACCTGGGAAAACGCAGTGCTGATGGCCGCCACGGATGCGCGCGAACGGGGATTGAAGAGCGGCGACCTGGTCGCGTGTCAGGCGGGGGATGCGGGCATCGAGGGTCCCGTGTGGATTCTGCCCGGTCAGGCTCCCGGCTGCGTCACCGTGCATCTCGGCGGCGGGAGGGCACGGGCGGGACACGTCGGGCTGGCGCGCGGGTTCAATGCCTACGCCCTGCAGGATCCGGTCTCGCCGTGGACGCGCGCGGGCGGGTCGGTCCGGGCGACCGGCCGGAGGCAGGAATTCGCGTCGACGCAGCGGCATTTCCAGATGGAAGGGCGCGATCTCGTCCGCGAAATCCGACCGGGACAGACGCTGCGTTCCGTGGACGCGGCCCAGCCCACGCTGCTGCCGGCCTGGCCGCGCGAAGGCTACGCGTGGGCGATGTCGATCGATCTCGACGCCTGTTTCGGCTGCAACGCCTGCATCGTCGCCTGCCAGGCCGAGAACAACATCCCCGTCGTGGGCCGCGACCAGGTCATCCGCGAGCGCGAGATGCATTGGATCCGGGTGGATCGCTATTTCACGGGCGAGGCCGAGAATGCGCGGCTGGTGCACCAACCGGTGCCGTGCATGCAGTGCGAAAACGCCCCGTGCGAGCTCGTGTGCCCGGTCGGGGCGACGGTTCATTCGAGCGAGGGACTCAACGACATGGTGTACAACCGATGCGTGGGCACGCGCTATTGTGCGAACAACTGTCCCTACAAGGTGCGCCGTTTCAACTTTCTCGATTACCGGATGCCGGCGGATTCGCTGCCGTACCTGGGCGCGAACCCCGTGGTCTCGATTCGCGAGCGCGGCGTGATGGAAAAATGCACCTATTGCGTGCAACGGATCGACGCCGGACGCAGCGCTGCGGAGCGCGCGGGACGGCGCGTTCGCGATGGCGAGATCCAGACGGCGTGCCAGCAGGCCTGTCCGGTCGGCGCGATCGTGTTCGGCGACCTGTCTGATCCGGCGAGCAATGTTTCGCGCCGACGCCGCGATCCGCGCAGTTATGCGCTGCTGGAGGAGCTAGGCACCCGGCCGCGCACGACGTATCTGGCCCGCGTGAACCGGGAACCGCCGGGAGGGGAGGGCGCATGATCGAGGGGAACGCCATCCTGCAGACCGACGTGCCCAATCCCGCCCGGGCGGGGCTCACGGGGCCCGCGATGACCCGCACCGTGGCGGACATCCCGCTCGCGCACCGGCTTCCGCGGTTCTGGTGGGTCGCATTCGTGGCCGGCGGGATGGGCGTGCTGCTGCTGTTCGTGGCGATCGGCTGGCTTTTCCTGCGGGGCGTCGGCGTGTGGGGCATCAATCGTCCCGTCGCGTGGGGTTTCGCGATCGTCAACTTTGTCTGGTGGATCGGCATCGGGCATGCGGGCACGTTCATCTCGGCCATCCTCCTGCTGCTGTACCAGGACTGGCGGACATCGATCAGCCGGTTTACCGAGGCCATGACCCTGTTCGCCGTGGCCTGCGCGGGCATCTATCCGATCCTCCACCTTGGCCGGCCGCAGTTCCTGTACTGGCTGCTGCCGTATCCGGACACCATGGGAGTGTGGCCGCAGTTTCGCAGCCCGCTCGTGTGGGACGTTTTCGCGGTCTCCACCTACGCGACGGTGTCGCTTCTGTTCTGGTACATCGGCCTGCTGCCCGACCTGGCCACCATGCGGCGGCTCGCCCGCACCCGATGGCAGGCGCGGCTCTACGGCCTCATGAGCCTCGGCTGGCGCGGCGACGCGGTTCATTGGGCGGACTACGAAAGGCTTTATCGAACGCTCGCAGGCCTGGCCGCGCCGCTGGTCGTGTCGGTCCATAGCATCGTCGGGCTGGACTTCGCCGTGGCGCTGCTGCCCGGGTGGCATTCCACGATCTTTCCCCCGTATTTCGTGGGTGGCGCGATCTTCTCGGGCTTTTCCATGGTGCTCACCCTGGTCATTCCGCTGCGTCGCTGGTACCATCTCGAGGCGTTGATCACGACGCGGCACCTGGAACTGATGGCCAAGGTCCTGATGGTGACGGGGTGGGTCGTGATCTATGGATATTTTTCGGAATTCTACGAGGCGTGGCGCGCGGGCAACATCTTCGACCGGTACATGGCGGTCAATCGCGCCGTCGGACCCTACGCTCCCTGGTTCTGGCTGCTGATCGCGTGCAATGTCCTTTCACCCCAGGTGCTGTGGCGGCGACGCTGGCGGTGCAACCCCGCGGTGCTGTTTGCGGTGGCGCTCGCGGTCAATGCCGGCATGTGGATCGAGCGGTTCGTCATCGTCATCACCAGCCTTCATCGCGATTTCATCCCGGCGGCATGGGGGATGTTCACGCCGACCCGCTGGGACATCGCGACGCTGGCGGGAACCATCGGGCTTTTCGTGGCGCTGCTGTTTCTTTTCCTCCGTTTCGTGCCGGCGATATCGATGTCCGAGATGCGCGGGTGGCTCACCCGGGAGGAGAGGCCATGAGTCCCCGGCGCCTGGCGCTCAGCTTCGATTCCGCGGATGCCCTCCGGTCGGCCTGCGAACGGCTGCATCAGGCGGGATTCTCCAGCTTCGAAGCGCTCCTGCCGCACGCGATGCCCGCTTTTGACGAGACCGGCAGGCCCGGTCGTCCTGGGATTCCGGCGATCATCGTTGGTGCGGGAGCCTTCGGCGCGCTCGCCGGATTCCTCCTTCAGGCCATCGGCGCCCATGACTACCCGGCGAACTCCGGCGGTCGGCCGGTTTTCAGCTGGCCGAGTTTTATTCCGATCACCTTTGAACTCGGCGTGCTGACGGCGGTGATCGTCGGCATCGTGGCCTTCCTTTGGCGGGCGGGTCTCCCGAATTATCATCACCCCGCTTTCGCCGGCAGCGCATGCGACCGGGCCGTGATCGACCGGTACGTCGTGCTGTTGCGCGCCGAGGATCCGGCCCTGGCCACCGATTGGAGTCGCGATTTTATTGGCGAGCTGGGCGCGGTGTCGGTCGAGGAGGTGGCCGCGTGAGCCCGAACGTGCGGCTTTTCGTCGCGGGGTGCGCGGGGATTTTCGCCTTCGGAACGGCGGGATGCGACAACATGCAGCATCAGGCCGCGGGACCGGACCGGGCCCGCGGCGCGGACGCGCGGGCCGACGTCCCGCTGCCTCCCGCCCATGTCGTCGCGCGCGCGTCGCGTGACGCGGCGGGCGGAGCTGATTCCGATCGGCTCGAAGAAAAAACAGGCCGGCGGATCGACGCGGCGATGCTGGAACGCGGTCGCGACCGCCACGAAATCTACTGCGCCCCGTGTCACGGGTCCGATGGATACGGCCGAGGCATGGTGGTCCGCCGGGGATTCCCCGCGCCGCCTTCCTACCACGACGCCCGGTTGCGGGCGGCTCCGGACGGGGAGATTTATGCGGCCATCGCACGCGGGTCGGGCCGCATGCTGTCGCTGGCCGATCGGCTGACTCCTGCGGACCGCTGGGCGGTGGTCGCTTACGTGCGCGCCCTGCAACTCAGCCAGAGCGCACTCGCGGCCGGATTGCCGGCGACGGACCGCGCGCACCTGGAGGGCAGCCCATGATCGCCGAAACCCGATATGGATTCCGGCTCGGAGGCCCCGAACTGCTGGCCGGCACGCTGGTCATCGCCGCCGCAATCGTCGCGCTGCGCGTCCCCTCCGCCTTCGAACCGGCCTGGCGTTGCGCGGTTTTCCTCGGTCTTGGCCCGACGATCGGAGCTCTTTCGATCGCGTGCCTGCATTCCATGACCGGCGGAAAATGGGGCGACCCGCTGCGCCCGGCCCTGATGGCCGGCTGCTGGCTGCTTCCGTTCATGGTCGCCCTCGGCCTGCCGCTGGTGGTGCTGCGCGCAACCGAGGCCACGACGGCGGCGACGCGGTTCAACGCCCCGGGAATCGTGGCGGTGCGCGCGGTCATTCTCGGGCTGGCCCTCGTGGCGCTGGCGCGCACCGCCCGCCGTGAGTGGCCGGCCGCCGGACATCGGGCAACGATGCGCTGGTTTGGTCCGTTGGGATTGATCGCGGTGTTTTTCATCAATCACGTGCTGCTCGACGACTGGCTCGCCCCGTCCGATGGTGCGCCGAGCGGGACGGCGTTCCCCCTCATCTGGCTGCTGGGCCAGGCGGTGTCGGCGCTGGCCCTCGCGGTGATCGCCGCGCTGCGCCTCGGCTTCGATCCGCGGCGGCCTCTTGCCAGCGAGCGCACGCTCGGAAACGATGTCGGCACCCTCCTTTTTGCCGCGGTCATGACGTGGTGCTACGTGGCGTTCGCGCATTTCCTGATCATCTGGTCCGGAAACCTGCCGCGGGAGGTGGCGTGGTACGTCGTGCGCATCCGCTCGGCCTGGGGCGCGGTGCCGCTGGTGCTGCTGGTCCTGAATCTTGCCGCGCCGATGCTGGTCCTGTTGTCCCGGCGGGCGAAGGATTCCCGGCGCGCGCTCGCGGTGATCGCGATCGTGCTGGCCGCCGGCCAGGTTCTCCATACGACTTGGATCATCCTGCCGCCGGAGCCCGGCGTCACCATGCTGGTCGCGATCGGGCTGACGTGCGGAGGCGGAATCCTGGGCCTTCGCGCCGGGATGCGGCTCGCGCGGGAAGAAGGAGGGGCACCATGAACCCGGACCGGAGCGTTGGCTACGAAACCACGGACGCATCCGTCAGGGGTGTTCTCATCGGCGCGGCAGCGGTCGCGCTCGGAGTCGCGGCGAGCCTCGCGGTTGCCTTCCTGTTCATCCGTCCGTTCGACCGCCGGACGGAACCGGAGCGGAGTTTCGTGCACGGACAGGGTGAGGAACGGCCGTTGGAATCCGACTGGCGTGCCGTGCGGGCGGAAACGAGGGCGCATCTCGAGGGGTACGGCTGGGTTGATCGCCGCGCCGGTCTGGCGCGGATTCCGATCGATCGCGCCATGGCCATCATGGCGGCGCAGGGCCGTCCCATCGGAGGGGATCGGCCATGATGCGCCTCCTGACCGCATTCCTGCTGCTGGCGGCTGTGGCGTCGGCGGCGGCTCCGCCCGGTGACGTGCGATTCACCCAGCATCTGGGCTCATCGCTTCCCCTCGACGTGGTGATGGTCGACTCGCTCGGACGGCGGGCGCCGCTGCGCGAATGGTTTCGGGGGCAACCGGTGTTGCTTTGGTTCGGGTATGCGCATTGTCCGCAGTTGTGCGGGGTGATTGCTGATGGCATGGTGACCTCGCTGCGGCGACTGCGACCCAGCGTCGGCCGGGACTTCGATGTGATCCGGGTGAGCATCGATCCGGAAGAGACGAGCACGGAGGCGGAGGCGGATCGCGCCAGCGTGATCGGTCAATACGGGCGGACCGGTGCCGGCACGGGCTGGCATTATCTGACGGGCGACATCCGGTCCATCGGCGCCGTGACTTCGGCGGCGGGATTCGGCTATCGCGAAGATTCCCGGAGTCGCCAGTTTGCCCATCCCAGCGGTTTTCTCGTCGTGACGCCGTCGGGCCGCGTGTCGGCCTATTTTCTTGGCGTGGATTTCTCCGCCGATGAAATCGCGAAGGCGCTCGAGGGAGCGCGAACGGAGGGGATCGGGGCCCGGGTGTACGACCTCGTGCTGGTCTGTTTTCGGGGCGACGCGATCGGGGGACGTTATGGCGTCCTCATCTGGCGCGCCCTGTGGGTTGCGGTGCTGCTGACGGTGGTGCTGCTCGCCGGCGGCATCGGCCGGATGTTGTGGCGGGAGTTCCGCGGGCGGAAGGGGGAGCTGGCCGCATGAACAGTCTGGCTCCCTGCGTCCTCGGGATGATCGACGGCTCGATGGCCGGCGCCAGCCGCATCGGCCCGGCGGTGGACGCGATCTTCTGGTCGCTGACGATTACCTGCACGACGGTGGCGCTGGCGGTCGGCGCATACATCGCCTGGTGCCTGGTGCGTTATCGCCGCGGGTCGGCGGCGCCCCGTCCGCGCCCGCGCTGGCCCGAATGGTGGTGGGAGACGATCTGGATCGCGGCCACGTCGGTGATATTCCTGGCTTTCTATTGGGCGGGCGCCCGTGTGTATCTCCGGATGGAAGAGCCGCCGCCGGGAGCCGTGCCCGTCGACGTGGTCGGCCGCCAATGGATGTGGGATATCCGCCACGCGGATGGCCGGCGGGAATTCAACGCGCTGCATGTTCCCGTCGGACAACCGATTCAGCTGCGGTTGTCGTCGGAGGATGTCATCCACAGTTTCGCCGTGCCGGCATTTCGACTGAAACAGGACCTGGTTCCCGGAAAAACGACCGTGGCCTGGTTCGAGGCGATGCGGCCCGGCCGGTATCCGATCTACTGCGACCAATACTGCGGCGCCTCGCACTCGGAGATGAACGGCGAGATCGTGGCTGAGACCCCGGCCGATTTTTCTGCGTGGGCGGCCCAGACGAGGGACGGCAATTCGTCGCTCGCGCGCGGCCGCCGGCTATTTGTGCTCGATGGCTGCGCCGGCTGCCACCGCGGCGCCGATCGGCGGCGGGCGCCGTCGCTCGACGGACTTTACGGTCGCACGGTCGATCTCGCCGATGGAGGCCACGTGCCGGCCGACGACGAATATCTGCGCGAATCCATTGCGAGCCCCGGCCGCCGGATCGTGGCGGGTTACGCGGCCACCATGCCGTCCTACGACGGCACGCTGGGCGTCACCGACATCGCGGACCTGGTGGTTTATCTTCGTCAACTCAAGGCCGCCGCCCCGCGCGTGGCGTCGTCGCGATGAATCCCGCCCCGCCAACGTCCGTGGCCGAAGACTATCTCAGTCGCGATCGAACCCTGCGCTCGTGGCTGACGACCACCGATCACAAGCGGATAGCGATCCTGTATCTCATCGCGATCACCGGCTTTTTCGCCGTCGCCGCCACGGCCGCCGCGCTGATGCGCTGGGAGCTGCTCAGCCCGCGCGGCGACCTGATGGTCTCCGACATCTACAACCGCCTTTTCACGCTGCACGGCGTGACGATGGTCTGGTTCTTCCTGATTCCGTCGATCCCGACGGTCCTGGGCAATTTCATCCTGCCGCTGATGATTGGCGCGCGCGACGTGGCGTTCCCGCGACTCAACCTGGCGAGCTGGTACATTTTCATGGCGGGAGGCGCGATCACGCTGTTTGCCATCGTGGCCGGCGGCGTGGACACCGGCTGGACCTTCTACACCCCGTACAGCAGCACCTACGCCAACGGAAACGTGATGGCCATGGCGGCGGGGGTGTTCGTCGCTGGTTTTTCGTCCATTGCGACCGGGCTCAACTTCATCGTGACAATCCACACGCTGCGGGCGCCCGGCCTGACCTGGTTCCGCCTGCCACTCTTCGTGTGGTCGCTCTACTCCACCAGCCTGATCCTGGTGCTCGCGACACCCGTCCTCGCGGTGACGCTCGCCCTGATCATGGTGGAGCGCGGGCTCGGGGTGGGGGTGTTCGATCCGCGTTTGGGCGGTGATCCGCTCCTCTTCCAGCACCTGTTCTGGTTCTATTCGCACCCGGCGGTTTACATCATGATCCTTCCGGGGATGGGAGTCGTGAGCGAGCTGGTGACGACGTTCGCGCGCAAGCGCATCTTCGGGTACCGCATCATGGCGCTGGCCACGCTTTCCATCGCGCTGCTGGGTTTTCTTGTCTGGGGGCACCATATGTTCGTCAGCAGCCAGTCGGTCTACGCTGGCCTCGTGTTCTCGCTCCTCAGTTTCCTGGTGTCGGTGCCCTCGGCGATCAAGGTTTTCAACTGGACCGCCACGCTGCGCGGCGGATCAATCTCGTTCGACGCTCCGTTTCTCTTCGCGCTGGGTTTTCTCGCCCTGTTCACGATCGGGGGCCTGACGGGCCTGTTCCTCGCGACGCTCGCGGTCGACGTCCACCTCCACGACACGTACTTCGTCGTCGCGCATTTCCATTACATCATGGTCGGCGGGATGGTCATGGCGTACATGGGTGGATTTCATTACTGGTGGCCGAAGATATCCGGGCGCCTTTTTCCCCGGCGGCCGGCCCAGGTGGCGGCGATCACGATTTTCCTGGGCTTCAACCTCACGTTTTTCCCGCAGTTCATCCTCGGATATCTGGGGATGCCGCGCCGGTTTCATCTGTATCCACCGGAATTCCACACACTCAACGTCATCTCGACGCTCGGAGCCGCGGTGCTCGGCATCGGGTACGTGATGCCGCTGGTGTATTTCGCCTGGTCGGCCCTGCGCGGTCAGCCGGCCCCGAATAATCCCTGGCACGCCACCGGGCTGGAATGGACCACGCCGTCGCCTCCGCCGGAGCACAACTTCGATCGCGTGCCGGTGGTGACGGGACCGCCCTACGACTACCCGGGGCCAGACGCATGAACGCAAATCATCCGGCGATTCCCGTTCCCTACGTCGATGCGGCCCAGCGCGCGCGCGCCGGGCAGCTCGGCATGTGGACTTTCCTGGCCACGGAGGTGTTGTTCTTTGGCGGACTGATCACGTCCTACGTGGTGATGCGCGTGACGTATCCCGCGGCCTTCGCGGCCGGCAGCCGGCATCTGAGTTTCGCGATCGGCACCACGAACACCCTCGTGCTGCTCACCAGCAGCCTGACGATGGTCTGGGCGGTCGCTCTCGCCGGTGCGGCGCGGCGCCGGGCCGCCATCGCCTGCCTCGTGGCAACGGGCATCCTGGGCGCGCTGTTCCTGGCCCTGAAGTCGAGCGAGTACCACGACAAATTCGTGGAGCATCTCGTCCCCGGAAACGCCTTTCGTCTGCCGGCCGGCGATCCCCCGGCACTGCAGATCTTTCTCTTCCTCTATTTTGCCCTCACGGGTTTGCATGCGTTGCACATGCTCGTGGGAATTGCGCTGGTCGGATGGATGGTGGTGCGGCTGGGGCGGACACCGGCGCCGCCGCCGGACAATGCCCCCGAGTTGGTCGGACTCTACTGGCACTTCGTCGATTGCGTGTGGGTGTTTCTTTATCCGCTGCTTTACCTGGTGACGCCGTCATGAACGAAACGGCCAGGAATCTCCGTGGGATGGTCGGCGTGTTCATTGCGCTTGCGGTGTTGCTGGCCGCGAGCGCCGTGCTGTCGCGCGTCCTGTCGGGATCGCTCGCGACGGCCACCGGCCTGGCGATCGCGGGAGCAAAAATGATCCTGATCGGCGTGTTTTTCATGCGGCTGCGGGAACGGCCCGGCCTGATCCGGCTCGCGGCGCTGACCGGGCTCGCGTGGCTCGCGCTGCTTCTGGTTCTCGTGCTGGCGGACTACCGCACCCGCTCCTGGCATGGCCGACCGGCGGAAATGTCGGACGCGATCGCCGCTCCGCCGTCGGGAAACTCCCCATAGCGGGTATCAGGCGTGCGGCCTATGGTTGGGGCAGCTTGCGGCCCGTTGCGCGCACGCACCCACGATGCCCTTGACCACCCCGCTTCCGGACGCGCCGGAGGCCAACTATTCGACGATCGATGTCGGACCCGGCCGTTCCTATCCGCAGGGTCCGACGTGGGACGGCCACGGCGTGAACTTTGCCGTCTTCGCCGAAGGAGCGACCGCCGTTGATCTCTGCCTGTTCAATGCGTCGGGCGAGGAGACGCGCCTCCGGGTGCGGGAGCGCACCGGAGGGATCTGGCATGTCTATGTCCCCGAGGTCGGGCCCGGCCAGCTCTACGGCTACCGGGTGCACGGCCCATACGAGCCCGAGCGCGGCTTGCGTTTCAATGGGAGCAAGGTGCTGCTCGACCCCTATGCCAAGGCCATCGGGCGGCCGTTGAAATGGGCGGACGAACTCTTTGGCTACACGCTGGGCGATCCCCTGGCCGACATGTCCCACGACGGGCGGGACAGCGCAGCGTTCGCCCCGCTCGGCATCGTGGTCGACGAGAGCTTCAACTGGATCGGGGAGCGACGGCCGTCGATCGCGTGGCATGAAACGATCATCTACGAGGCCCATGTGAAGGGAATGAGCATGCGGCATCCGGACGTGCCGCAGAAACTGCGCGGAACCTACGCGGGCATGGCCTCACCGCCGATCATCGCGCACCTGAAGAAGCTCGGCGTCACCGCGGTCGAACTCATGCCCGTGCACCATTTCCTGCAGGACCGCCTCCTGCTGGATCGGGGCCTGCGCAATTACTGGGGCTACAACACGCTCGGTTTCTTTGCGCCCGAACCAGGCTATGCCAGCAACCCCGAGGACCCGGGGCAGGTGGTGCGCGAGTTCAAGCAGATGGTCAAGGACCTGCACAATGCCGGCTTTGAGGTCATCCTGGACGTCGTCTACAATCATACCGGCGAGGGCAACGAGCTCGGCCCGACGCTGTCCTTCCGCGGCTTCGAGAACAGCGCCTACTACCGCACGGTGGCCGAGACGCCGCGCTACTACATGGACTACACCGGGTGCGGCAACACGCTGAACCTCGTCCATCCGCATTCGCTGCAGCTCGTGATGGACAGCCTGCGCTATTGGGTCACGGAAATGCACATCGACGGCTTCCGCTTCGACCTGGCGGCCGCACTGGCGCGCGAGCTGCGCGACGTGAATCAGCTCAGCGCGTTCTTCAATCTCATCTACCAGGATCCGACACTCGCGCCGATCAAGCTCATCGCCGAACCGTGGGACCTTGGCGAGGGCGGGTACCAGGTCGGAAAGTTCCCGGTTGGCTGGACCGAATGGAATGGAAAATACCGCGATGCGGTGCGCCGGTTCTGGAAGGGCGACGAGGGGCTGTGCTCGGAAATCGCGACCCGGCTCAACGGCAGCGCGGATCTCTACGAGCGCACCCAGCGGCGCCCGACGGCCAGCATCAACTTCGTCACGGCCCACGACGGCTTCACACTCCACGATCTCGTGAGCTACGACCAGAAGCACAACGAGGCGAACGGCGAGGAGAACCGCGATGGCGAGGCGAACAACAATTCCTGGAATTGCGGCTGCGAGGGCGACACGGACGACGCCGGCGTGCTGGAGCTGCGCGAGCGGCAGAAGCGCAACCTCTGGTGCACCCTCCTGCTTTCCCAGGGCGTGCCGATGATCTCCGGCGGTGACGAAATCGGGCGGAGCCAGCGCGGAAACAACAACGGCTACTGCCAGGACGACGAGCTGACCTGGCACGACTGGAGCCTCGACCCGCGCCGGGAGGCCTTCCTCGCGTTTGCCTGCCGGGTGGTGCAGTTCCGGAAGAAGCACGCGAACTTTTCCCGCCGCAGTTTTTATGAGACCGACCCCGATCTGGTCCGGCGTTCCGAGAACCTGCAGTGGTTTCGATCCGACGGCGAAACGATGGGTGAGGCCGACTGGACCAGCGGCTGGATCCGCGTTCTCGGCATGTATCTCCGCGGCGACGCACCGGAGATCCGCGATGCCCAGGGAAGGCAGGTGGCGGACAAGGACTTTCTTCTCGTTCTGAATGCCCACCACGAGCAGGGCCAATTTCGTCTGCCTCCGTCACTGTCCGGCGGAAACTGGCGCATCATGTTCGACACGGCGCGTCCGGACCTCCAGCCGAAGGGCGAGCCGGTCGACGCGGACCGGACGGTCCGTTTGACGGCGCGGTCATTTGTGCTGCTCGACCATGAACGATGAGTGGCGGGCGACGTACCGACTGCAGGTCAACGGATCATTTCCGCTCGCGGCGGCGGAGAGCCGGCTGCCGTACCTCGCCCGGATGGGCATCAGCCACGTGTACCTGTCGCCCTGCCTGCAGGCGGCCCCGGGCAGCGATCACGGCTATGATGTGACCGATCCGACGCGCATCAGCGCGGATCTCGGCGGCGAGGAGGCGTGGCATCGCTTTGGGACGGAAGCGCGCCGCCTTGGGCTGGGTGTCCTGCTCGACGTGGTGCCAAACCACATGGCGGCCAGTGAACAGAATCCCTGGTGGGACGATTTGCTGGCGCACGGACCGTTCAGCTCCTACCGCACGTTTTTCGACGTGGTGCCGGAGCGGGGCGCGCGATGGCGGGTGCATCTCCCCGTGCTCGGGGACGATTATGGCGCCATCCTGGCCAGCCGCGGGTTTTCGGTGGATCTGGGCTCCGGCCGGCCGCGCCTCCGGCGGGACGACCGGACCTGGCCGATCACGCCGTCGTCGTGGAGGCATTTTTTCCCCGAAGGAGAATTTCCGGACGCCCTGCAGAATGACCTGACCCTGGTGCCGGCCGGCGAGCCAACCGACGAGGATGGCCGGCGCTACGGCCTCGCCGCCGCCGCCGCCCGCCGCTGGCTGGACGCGCGACGCGAGGCAGCCGCACACGGGGCGCGGGAGGTGGCCGAAAACCCCGAACATCTCGACGCCGTGCTGGAGGAGCAATGGTACGGGCTGCACTATTGGAAGCGGGAAGGGGAGATCGCCAATTATCGGCGCTTTTTTGACGTCGGCTCGCTCGCCGCGCTCCGGGCCGAGGAGCCGGAGGTTTTCGCGGCGAGCCACGCGCGGGTGGCAAAGCTCGTGCGCGATGGCGAAATCCAGGGCATTCGCGTGGACCACCCCGACGGACTGACCCGGCCGCGGGAGTACCTGCTGCGGCTCCGCGAGCTCCTTCCCGCCGGGATGATCTGCGTGGAAAAAATCCTCGAGAACGAGGAGCATCTGCGCCGCGACTGGCCGGTGGACGGCACGGTGGGCTACGATTTTCTGAGCAAGGTCAACCGGTTGTGGATGGATGGGCAGAAGTCGGATGCGCTCTCCTCGATCTACGCGGATTTCACCGGCCACTCCGTCAACCTGCCCAAGGTGGTCCGGGAAAAAAAGGCGCAGATCATCGAGGATTTGTTCAACGCCGATCTCGGGCGCCTGACCGATCTCGCGCTGCGGATCGCCCGATCGTCCTGGCGGACCCGTGACCTCAGCCGGGCGCAGGTGCGGACCGCGCTCCTGTCGCTGACGATCCTGATGCCGGTGTATCGCACCTATCTCGACGGCCGGCCGGTCGATCCCAATGACCGGGACGTGCTGACGGGAGTGTTCGCGCAATCGCGTGCGCAGGCGCCGGGCGTCGACCGCGCGGTCTTCGATTTTCTGGAGGAATGCTTCGTGGGCGCGTCGGGCGACCCGGCGCGCCGTGAACTCGTCGATCGCTGGCAGCAGATGACCCCGGCGGTGACGGCGAAGGGCGTGGAGGACACCGCCTACTATTGCTACGACCGCCTGGTCTCGTGCAACGAGGTCGGGGCGCAGGCTTCGGCGCTGGGCATCTCGTCCGAGAAATTCCACGAGTTCTGCCACCACCTCGCGGAAAACTGGCCGCGCACGCTGCTGGCGACATCCACGCACGACAACAAGCGGAGCGAGGACGTCCGGGCGCGAATCTCGGTGCTCACGGAGGACACCGCGCGCTGGGACGAAGCGCTGCAGGAATGGATGGCGATGAACCAGCCGGCGTGGCGGGGGCGGGCGCCGGACCGGCATCTCGAATACCTGTTGTATCAGACTCTGGTCGGGGCCTGGCCGATCGACCGGATGCGGGCGTGGGACTATCTCCGCAAGGCGATCCGGGAGGCAAAAATCATGACGTCGTGGCGCGAGCCGAACCAAAGCTACGAGACCACCATCGAGGAGTTCGTGGCGAGCCTTTACGCGTCGCCGCCTTTTCTCGCCAGCATGGAAAAATTCGTGGCGCCTCTCGTGCTGTCCGGCCGGATCAATGGACTGGCGCAGACGCTCATCAAGCTCACCGCGCCCGGCGTGCCCGATCTCTACCAGGGGTCGGAGCTTTGGGACCTCAGTCTCGTCGATCCCGACAATCGGAGGCCGGTCGACTTTGATGCCCGGGAGCGGCTGCTCGAACGCCTGCCGGCGATGGCGCCGAGCGAAGCGCTGGCGGAGTGGGATGCGGGGCTGCCGAAGATCTGGCTGATCCAGCGCGCGCTGGAGTTGCGCCGGAATCATCCGGCCTGGTTTGGCCCGGGGGCGAACTATCAGCCGTTGACCGCGCGCGGGTCGCGCGTGGCGAACCTGCTGGCCTTTGTCCGCTCCGACTCGGTTCTGACCCTGGTCCCGCGCTTTTCCCACACCCTGCGCGGCGACTGGGGTGACACGCGGATCGCGCTGCCCCCGGGCAAGTGGCGCAGCGCCCTCAGTGGGTCCGAGGCTGAAGGCGAGGTGTCGCCCGCCGTGCTGTTGAGGGATTTTCCGGTCGCGTTGTTATATCGCCAGTCATGAAGCTTTCCGTCTGGGCTCCGCGCGCGAAGACGGTCGATCTTTGTCTCGGTGAGCAGAGGATCGCGATGGTTCCGGCGGCCGACGGTCGCTGGAACGCGGACCTCCCTGGCCCGATGCCGGCCGGCGGCTGGCGGTACAAGGTATCGCTCGATGGCGGGACACCCGTTCCGGATCCGCTGTCGCGCTGGCAGCCTGACGGGGTGCACGGGTGCTCGTGGGCCGGGCCGCTGCCACCGGTCGGGGAGGTGACCGGATTTCGTCCGGCGGAGCTCGACGAGGCGGTGATCTACGAACTTCACGTCGGAACGTTCACCGCCGAGGGGACCTATGCGGCCGCGGCCCGCCGGCTGGGCAGCCTGCGGGATCTCGGTGTCACCCACGTCGAATTGATGCCGCTGGCGACGTTTCCCGGACAACGCGGATGGGGCTACGACGGGGTCTTCTGGTTCGCGCCGCATCCGGCGTACGGATCTCCGTCGGACCTGGTGGACTTTGTGGCCGGTTGCCATCGTCATGGCCTCGCCGTGCTGCTCGACGTCGTGTTCAATCACCTCGGTCCGGACGGAAATTACCTGCCGCAATTCGCTCCCTGCTTCAGTCCGCGGGAGCATACGCTCTGGGGCGAGGCCTTGAACTTTGACGACGCCGGCAGCGATGGCATGCGGCGCCTGGTGCTGGACTGCGCCACGCTCTGGCTGCGCGACTATGGCTTCGACGGCCTTCGACTCGATGCCGTGCAGGCGATCGTCGACGCGCGGGCGACGCATCTGCTCGAGGAACTGGCGGCACATGTGCGGGAACTTGAACAGGATTTGGGACGGCGCCTGGTGCTGATCGCCGAAAGCGATTTGCACGACCCCCGGCTGGTGCGGCCCGTGTCGGCCGGCGGCTACGGCCTCGATGCCTTTTGGGCGGACGACTTTCATCACGCCCTGCACCGCTGCCTGACCGGGGAGTCGGACCGGTATTACGGCGATTTTCGGGGCCTCGCGGATGTGGCGCGCTCGCTGCGGGACGGCTATGTCTATCAGGGGCAGTTTGCGCCATCGCGCGGGCGCGGACACGGCCGCCCGCCGGCGGGGCTTTCGCCGGCCCACTTCGTCTTCTGCACGCAAAACCACGACCAGATTGGCAACCGGGCCGGAGGCGAGCGCCTGAGCCAGATCGTCGGGACGGACAAGCTGAAGCTCGCGGCGGCAATCCTGCTCCTGGCGCCGCAGATTCCATTGCTGTTCCAAGGCGAGGAGTGGGGCGCGCACTCGCCTTTTCTGTACTTCACCGACCACCAGGATCCGGCGCTCGGGCGGGCGGTGACCGAGGGACGCAAGCGCGAGTTTCCCACGGCCCGGGAAGTTCGCGACCCGCAATCCGCGGAGACCTTCCTTTCTTCCAAGCTTGATTGGTCCGAGGCGGAACGACAGATCCACGTCGAGATGCGCGCCTGGTATCGCCAGCTCATCGCACTGCATCGCGAACTGCGTCGCGAGGCGTGTACGGTCGAATGCGATGAATCCGAAGGCTGGATCACGGTGGATCGGGGAAGGGTGCTGGGCGCATTCAATTTCTCGGATCAACCCCGCGCGATTCCGGGATGTGATTTCGGCCGGCGGTTCCTGGCCTCGCGTGCAACGACCGGGGCCGACCGCCGCGTGCCTCCGTGGAGCATCTGGCTCGTCGAGCGAAGTGACCAGGCGCCGCGGAGTTGAGCGGAATCCGGTCGCGCGGTTTCAGGCGCACTCGGGATGCTCGTCGAATAATTTCAGCAGGACGCCATTCGTCCAGCCGAAGCCGTCCTGCGTCGGGTACTCGCCGCCTCCAGCCGGCAGACTGAGGTCCTCCACGTTGTATTTTTCCATCAACCGGCCGGTGCGCGCATAGACGGCGACATTGAGCCCGATCCAGCGCCGGGCGATCTCTCCCGCCAGCTCGCGATGGCCGTAGGCCTTGAGCCCGGCGATGGCCATCCAATGCAGGGGAGCCCAGCCATTCGGAGCATCCCATTGTTCGCCGCTGGCGGTGAGCGTCGTGACCAGTCCTCCCGGCCGGAGAAACTCCGTGCGCAGGATACGGGCGACTGCCTCGGCTTGGGCCGCGGTGGCCTGGCCGAGAAAGAGCGGAGTCGCGGCGGCGAGCGTGCGATGCGGGCTGCGGGCGGCGGCCGCGGGATGGTAGTCGAAGAAAAATTCCTCCGTCGGAGACCAGCAGGCTTCCTGGATGGCCGCGAGCCGTTCGGCGGCGGCGTGCTCATATTGCCGGCTTTTTTCGAGGTCTCCGTCCTCGGCGCAGGCCCGGACCAGGGTCCGCTCGAGACGATGGAGAAAGCAGTTGAGATCGACCGGAACGAGATCCGCCGTCCGGATGTTGGCCATGGTCGTGCCGCCGATGAACCACCGGCTGGAGAAGTCCCAGCCGCTTTCCGTCGCCGAACGGATGTGGCGGTAAAGGAAGGCGGGGTCCTGCCGCGAGTGCGCGTTGATCGCCTCGTCGAACAGATAGGCCTCGAGGCGCGGGTGATCGGCCTGGTCGAAATACCGGTGGAGGGTCGCCCCGCCGGGCAGGCTGATCCGGTGCGCGGTGGGCGCGGTGCGGTCGTTCCAATAATCGAGTTCCGCCTCCAGGGCGGGGCGATAGCGGGAGAAGACCCCCGGGCCGTCGATCTCGGCGAGCAGTTCGACCATCAGGGCAAACAGCGGCGGATGCGAACGGGTGAGATAGTAGGACCGGTTGCCATTCGGAATGAGGCCGTAGCGGAGCAGCAGATCAGCGAGATTGGCGATCAGCGTTCGCACGAGGTCGTTGTGACCGTGCACGCGTAATCCGAGCATGGTGAAATAGGAGTCCCAGTAGTAGATTTCCCGAAACCGGCCTCCCGGCACGACGTAGGGATGCGCGAGGGGAAGGAGGGACGAGCCGGCGATGACCGGGTCGGCTTCGCGGCGCAGCATCTGCCATGCGCGTTGCAGGTGCTGCGCGAGGGAGGCGGCCGGCGGCGCCTGCACGTGCTCGGGCTCGGGGATCACGAAATGCTCCAGCACGAAGGCGTGCAGATCGAAGCCGGCGCCGGATTGCCGGGCGGCGCGATATTTTTCCATGATCGCCTCCGGCGGCAGCCGCGGGAGGCAGTCCACAAACGTCTTCTGGTCGGAAAAAATGCTCCCGCGCTGCACTTCAAGGAACAGCGCGTCGTAGATCGTGGCGGGAGTGGGCGGGAGGGAAAAAGGCACGAGGGCAGGTGGAATCCTTGGCCGGATGCCAGCCGGGGCAGCCGGATGCGCCGACGATGGCCGGGCGGCATTCATTTCGACAGCGAACACGGTGGAAAGATGCGCGCGGGCGCGGATTTTGTCCGGCGGAGTCTAACGTTAGAATTGCTTCGGCCTCGCGCCCGGGCACCCTTGGGAGGCGTCCTCTGGGTGAGCGAACCACCACCCCTGTGAACAGCCTCCCCTTCGTTTCCATCCTCGCTGCCCTCGGCCTCGGGGCCGCCACCGTGATGCACGCCGACTGGCGCGCCGACGCCGATGCGCGCATCGAGCGCCTGCGCAAGTCCGACTTCGAGGTCCAGGCGCGGGATCCCTCCGGCGCAACGCTGGCCGTCAAGGGCCTGACATACCGCCTGGTTCGGCACCGCTTCCTCTTCGGCACGGCCATCGCCTACCGCCCGTTTGCGGACCAGGGACCGGACGGCCGCCACTACCGCGACTTCATCCTGGCGAATTTCAGCGGGCTCGTCTGCGAGAACGAGATGAAGTGGTACGACGACGAGGCCGAGGCCGGCCATGAGAACTACGCCGAGGCGGACGCCCTGCTGCAGTTCGCGGAGCAGCACGGGCTCGTGATGCGCGGGCACAATTTATTCTGGGCGAAGGAAAAATACGCCATGAACTGGCTCAAGCCGCTCGATGCGACGCAGCTTCGCGCGGCGGTCGAACGCCGCCTGGACGACACGGTGACCCGTTACCGGGGCCGGGTGATCTGCTGGGACGTCAACAACGAGATGCTCGACGGCACCTTTTTCCGCGATCGCCTCGGGGCGGACATCGTCCCGTGGATGTACAAGGAGACGGCTCGCCTTGATCCGAACGCGCGCCTGTTCGTCAACGAATATGGCATCCTCGGCAATCCGGAGAAAACCGGCCGGCTGATCGGATTGGTCCACGATCTGCAGGCGCACGGCGCGCCGGTCGGAGGCATCGGCATCCAGTCCCACGACTCCGACCGCCTGACCGAAGACCCGACGGCCAAGGTGCTTCCCGGTGACCGGCCGGAATGGATGCTGAAGAACCCGCTGACGCCCGAGATGTTTCTCGGGACATTGGACCGGATTTACCGGGAAACGAAGCTGCCGATTCACCTGACCGAGATCAGCGCGAAAGTGCCGTCGGCCGAGGACCGGGCCGACAAGCTGGAAATGCTGTTCCGGCTCGGCTTCAGCCACGAGGCGGTGCAGGCGATCCTGCTGTGGGGATTCGAGGCCCGGACCCACTGGATGGGCCCGCAGGCGGCACTGATGGAAGCCGATGGATCCCTCAATGCGGCGGGCAAACGCATCAGCCATCTCCTGCAGGAGGAGTGGACCAGCAAGGGCGAGGCCCGGATGGCCGCCGATGGCGAGGGACATTTCCGGGGATTCCGCGGGCTTTATGAATTGCGCCTTGAGCTCGCCGACGGCCGGACAGTAACCCGCCAGGTGGCCCTGGATGGCGCGGCGCCCACGGTGGTGGTGGTGCCGTAGGCGGACGGGCGCGGTTGCGACCGGTCGCCGACCGACGGAGAGCGAACCTGCCGGTAATCGCCGGCGTGTCCCTTGACGATTGGCGTCGCGGCGGACGTCGATGACAACGCAACGTGATGATCGACGTGGCCGCATCCGGCGCGATCGGGCAACGACCAAATTGTGCGATCGCTGATCAGGCCGGCGCGGCCGGCAGGACGAACCAGAAAGTGCTGCCGGCGCCGAGCGAGCTGCGCAGACCGATCGATCCTCCGAGCGCCTCCACTGCCATCTTCGCAAAAGTCAGGCCCAGGCCGGTTCCGCGGCGCTGATGGACGCCGTTGGCCTGGCCGAATTTCTCGAAAATCCTTTCGTGGTATTCCGGGGCAATGCCCGGGCCGTCATCGGTGACCTCCACGCGCCATCCCGCCGGCGTCTCCGCGAGCGACACCGCGATGTGCCCGTTCGCAGACGTATACTTGACCGCGTTGCCGAGCAGGTTGGCCATCACGCGCAGGACCAGCTCCGCATCCGTCTCGACGGGCGCCGGGGTCGCGGGCGCGAACGTCAGCGTCCGGGTGCCGGCGAGCAGGCGGATTGAGCCGACGGCCTGAGGGGCGAGCGCGGCCAGATCGACGCGCGTCCGGCGGATCTCCACCTTGCCCCCTTCCAGGCGGCTGACGTCAAGCATCTGGTTCACCATTTCGATCAGCGAGGCGACCGCGGAACGGGCATGGCCCATGACATCCACGGGGGATTCGCCGCCCGGAGCCGGCGGCATGGCGAGCAGCTCGAGGGCGAGCTGAAGTCCCAGGAGCGGCGTGCGCATGTCATGCGCGATCATGTGCGTGAGATCGTCGCGCAGGCGTTCCATTTCGCGCAATTGCTCGAAACTGCGTTCGAGTGCCACGCGCTGCCTCCGCATCTCGAGATGCGTGCGCACCCGGGCCTCGACCTCCGTGAGCTGAAACGGCTTGGTGACGTAATCGACGGCGCCCGAGGCGAACGCGCGCACCGTGTGCTCGGCCTCGTCGAGGGCGCTGATGAACAGGACCGGGATCGCACGGGTCGCCGGATTGTCCTTCAGCCGCCGAATGACTTCAAAGCCGTCCATGCCGGGCATCATGATGTCCAGCAGGATGAGGTCGGGCGGACTCGCGTTCACGGCCCGCAGCGCCATGTCGCCGCTCGGGACGGGGCGGACTTTCCATCCCTGGTCCTTGAGCATCCCAACCAGAAGCTGGAGATTGGCCGGCGTATCGTCGACGACCAGGATGTCGGCGGGTTTTTCGGAGGAAGGGCGGACGTTCATGCGGGGCGAAGGGAATCCAGGTCGAGGATTTCGTTGATGCGGGCGTAATCGAACCGGGACGCCAGCCGCAGGACCTCCGTGGCCAGCACCGCGTCAAGCTCACCCAGCTCGGTCGCGAGCTCCTGGATGCGCTCGAGATCGGCCTGGTCAACCGCGTCGGAAAATTTGCGGCGCAGGAGCTCCGGCACCGGCAGGCGCGGCGACGAGCCGGGCGCCGGCGGGGCCCCGGCCTCGGCACGCGCCGGCCCGACAGGTTCGAATTGAAGGCCGAGCAGACGCGCGAGTTCGACGAAAAGCGCCTCGGCGCGCACCGGCTTCGCCATGAATGCGTCGGCCCCGGCGGCAAACACCTGGGCCCGCTCCTCGGTCGCCACGCTGGCGGTCAGGGTGATGATCTTCACGGTGGGCGAGGCCTCGCGGCGCCGGATTTCGCGGATCGCATCGATGCCGCTCATCTCGGGCATGCGCACGTCCATCAGGATGGCATGCGGTGCCCATTCGACGAAGGCGTCGATCGCCTGAAGGCCGTTGGCGGCCTGGCGCACCTCGATTCCGGCCCCTGTCAGCAGGTCATGGAGAAACAGCCGGCTGTCCTCCAGGTCATCGACCACAAGGACGCGGACGGCGGGGCAACCGGCGGGAAGGCGGCAGGCGGACGGGTCGTGCTCCGGTTCGTTCTCGCGGCCGGCGATGGTGCCGGCGGCGACGCTGGCCAGGGGAAGGCGCACCCGAAAGACGGCGCCCTCTCCGGATCGGCTTTCCGCGCTCACGTCACCATTCATCAGGAGCGCAAATTCGCGGCTGAGCGCAAGGCCGAGGCCGGTGCCGGTGCCGAGGCGCCGGCCGAGCTCGGTCTGTTCGAAGCGCTTGAAAAGATTGGGCAATTCGGACGGCCCGATGCCGGGTCCGGTGTCCTGGACCTCGGCGCACAGAATCCATCCTTGATCGCCATTCGGGATGGCGGCGAACCGCAGGGTGATGCGGCCGGCGTTCGTGAACTTCACGGCGTTGCCCAGCAGGTTGATGAATATCTGCCGCATCTTGCCCGAGTCCGCGACCGCGAGATCGGGCAGGTCAGGCGCGATCTCGACGGCAAAGGCGACCCCTTTCGCCTCGGCCCGCGGACGAAACATGGCGGTGAGGTCGGTGGCGAGGGCGCGCGGACTGAAGGCGGTGGCGTTCAGCGTCGCGCGATTGGCCTCGATGCGCGACATTTCGAGCACGTCGTTGATCAGCGCGAGGAGGTGCTCGCCGTTGCGGTCGATCACCTCGATGTGCGTGCGCTGGCGGGCGGTCAGGTCGGGATCCCGACGGAGGAGCTGCGAGAAGCCGAGGATGGCGTTCATCGGCGTCCGGATCTCGTGCGACATGTTCGCGAGAAACGCCGACTTGGCCCGGTTGGCGCCCTCGGCCTGGATCTTCGCCTCCTGGAGCAAACGAATCCGCTTCAGGTCCGTGATGTCGATGTTGCTTCCCTCGATGAAGAGGGGCCGGCCTTCCGCGTCGCGAATGAGCCGCACGTTCATGAGCGCCCAGATGGTGGTGCCGTCGCGCCGGCGGAGCCTCAGCTCCACGTTGTTCACCTCGCCCCGTTCCCTGAGCTCGGCGAGAATCCGCCCGCGCTCCGTGGGATCGGCATAGATCTGGTTGCCGAGATCGGTCACCTCGCCGATCATCTGTTCGGGGGAAGGATAGCCGTAGATCCGCGCGAGCGACGGATTGGCGGCCAGCAGGCGTCCCTCCATCGAGGAGCGGAAAATGCCCTCGATTGCGTGTTCGAACATGCCGCGGAATTTTTCCTCGCTGGCGCGGAGCGCTTCCTGGGCGCGCCGCTGCTCCGTGACATCGCTGACAAATCCCACGATGCGCCGGATCCGCCCTTCCTCGGCCACCGGCATGAGCGTGGCGGACATGTAGGTTGTCCCGCGCGGCGACTCGATCTGCTGGTCGACCGTGAGGAGGCGGCCCGCCGCCACGCAATCGCGGTAATCCTGCACCATCCCGTCGGCGGTTCGGGGCGGGAAGATGTCATGCGGGGTGTAGAGGCCGGCCTCGAAATGGGCGACGGGAAGGCCCAGTTGCTCCACGGCGCGGTTGATCGATTCAAACACGAACCGGTCGCCGGGGTCGACGCGCACCGTGAAGATGATCTCGTTCGTGTGGTCGAACACCTCGCGCAGCCGCGCTTCGCTCGCGCGCAGCGCGGCCTCCGCGCGGTGGCGCTCCGAAAGGTCGAGGCTCAGGCAGATCACGCCGGCCGACAAATCGGTCCGGTCCAGCGGAACCGCCCGCAGGTGAAGATGCGCGGGCTGGCCGTTCTTGCGCCGGAAGGTCATCTCGGACGAGAAGTAGCCGTGGCGGGACAGTTCGGAATAAAACCGGTCCCCGGTTTCCTGATAGTCGGCGTCGGAGAAATAAATGCGGCGCAGGTCGAGGCCCATCGACTCCTCCTGCGAGCAGCCAAACAGCTCGCTGTGGTACGGATTGATCCGGACGAGATGCCGGTGGCGGATGAGCGAGATCCCGACGGGCGCGTTGTCGAAGATGCCCCGCATCTGGCGATCGTTGTCACGCATGGCCTCCGCGGCATGCTCACGGTCGGTGACGTCGATCTCGAGGCCATCCCAGACGGTGCATCCGTCGGCGAGAGGGCGCGGCGCGGAACAGATCTGCATCCAGCGCAGTTCACCGTCGGCCCGGCGCATCCGGACGATGGCGTTGAATGCCTTCCGCATGGCGAACGAGGTGACCTCGTCCTTGTCGATGATGCTGCGGTCCTCGGCCACGATCTGCGCCTGCAGACGGTTCGGGTCGGCCAGGACATCCGCGACGCTCAGCCCGTGAAGCCGCAGGACGGCGGCGCTCACATGGGTGAAGCGGCGGGTTCCGCCGGCCTTCTGGAGAATCTGAAAAACCATGCCGTTCGGCAGGTTGTCGGCGAGCGACTGCAGCCGTGCCTCGCTCGCCTGGAGCGCGGCCGCCATGTGGTCGAGCGCCTGCGCCATGTGGCCGATCTCGTCCGTCGCCACCATGCCGATCCGGGCGGAAAGGTCGCCGTGGCCGAGGCGATCGAGGATCATCTCGATCCGCGCGAGCGGACCGCGGAAATGACGCGCCAGCATCAGGCCGGCGGCGATCGCGACAGCGAAAGCGCAGGCCGCGGCCGCCAGCATCAGGCGCCGGACGTTCACGACATCCGCCAGGCTGCCGACGGAATCGCGTTCCTCCTCGCGGACGATGCGCCGGTTGATGGCGGTCAGCCGGGCCAGCAGATCGTCGACGCGGGCGGACCCGCGTTCCAGCGCCGCGCGTGACCCGGAAGGGAGCTGCTCCGAACTCGGGCGCCCGCCGGCCTGGCGCGCTTGAAGGGCGCTTTCCATCGTGGCCAGATAGACGCCGCGCCACTGCTCCCAGGCCGGGGTAAAGAGTTTCCAGGTCGCGGTTTCGTCGACGCTTTGTGGAAGCGGCTCATAGGCCTCCCAGCCATGGCGGGCGCGGAGCCAGGCGGCCGCCTGGCGCCCGATTTCGACGCGGATGTCGATGGGATTGGGATCCGCGTCGACCAGCGTCCGGGCGGAATCGTCGAGCGCGGCCTTGGCCGCCGTGATCTCGCCGAGACCGTCGAGGCTCGGCAGGCGGACGACCCCGATTTCGTAGAGCGCGCCGCCCAGCCGGCTCGCCTCCCAATACCCGAGCAGCGCGACGGCGAGCGCGATCGTGGCGGTGAGGCCAAACGCTCCGAGCAATTTCGTTCTGATCTTCACGTGGACGCAACCGGGACCGGCCGACCAGGAAAGGCCGGGGAAGGAGGGTTGCGATCCGCGCCAACTCCGGCAATGGCCATTTTACGCCCCTGTTGCCCCGGCCGCGCCCCACAATCTGGTTTACGACCGGCGATGCCCCGGTATCGTGACCGGCCAGGACCTGCCATGCCGACCCATTGTCGCATCCTTCTGGTGGACGACCACGAATTCCTCCTTCGGGGACTCCGCGCATTTTTTGAACGGCAGCCTGACTGTGAAGTGGCGGGCGATTGCGGATCGGCGGAGGAGGCGCTGCCGCTGATCGACACGCTGAAACCGGACGTGGTGGTGATGGACGTCGATCTTCCCGGCATGGACGGGATCGAAGCGACGGCGGCGATCCGGGCGCGCTGGCCGGCCACGCGCGTGCTGATGCTTTCGGGGCAGATGCGGGCCAAAAGCCTGCCCGACCAGGTGCGACGGTCCGTCCTGGCCGGTGCGGACGGCTTTGTGAGCAAGGCGGATGGCATCGAGTGCTTTGAGCCGGCGGTCCGGGCGGTGATGGCGGGCAGGGGATATTTCAGCCCGGAAGCCGCGCTCGACCTGATCCGGCGAATTCGCAGCGTCGAGGAGACGGCTGCACCTCGGGCCGTGTTGAGCGAGCGCGAACGGGACGTTCTCCAGCGGCTGAGCGAAGGAGCGAGTTACAAGGCGATCGCCAGCGAAATGGACTTGAGCGTGAAATCGGTCGAGACATTCCGGGTGCGGGGGATGCGCAAGCTGGGCCTCGCGACACGCGAGGACCTGGTCCGTTATGCGCGGCAGCCGGGCTTGACGCGAGCCTGAGGCCGCCCCGGCGGCGAATTCCGGACATTTTGTCCGGCGAATTCCGGACACGTGTCGGTGACATCCGACACCCAGCGGGAGCGCGCTGGGCCGATGACATGGGCAACCAGCCGCCGTCTTTCGGGCCGGCCGGCCTGCACTTCAAATCATACCTCCGCGCCCCATGAAACAGTGGACCATAGGAAAACGCATCACCGTCGGCATTGGCATCCTGTGCCTGCTGTTCGTCGTCGTCGGCATCGTCGTCTGGTCAAGCCTCGCCGGCATCCGTGCCGACGCCGTGACCCTGCGCACCGACGTGATGCCCGGCACGATCGCCAGCGGCCAGCTCGCGCTCGTGAAGTCCCAGAGTTTTATCACCACGCAGAAGCTGGCCGAGGACCTGTCGGCCGACGAGCGGACCGCGGCCCTGCAGGAGGTCACGGAATTCAGCGCGACCATCAACCAGATCCTGAAGAAGTATGAGGAGACCATTTTTGATCCGGCGGACCGGGCGATCTTCGAGCGGGTGACGCGTGCGCGGGAGGCTTATCGCTCCAGCCGGCAGCACTTTTTCGACCTCGCCGGTGACACGGCCAGACGCGCCGAGGCCGTGAAGCTTCTGAACAGCCAGGTGTACCCGGCGTTCAAGCAGTATTCCGCCGAGACCAAGGCCCTGTTCGACCTGAACGCCGGCGGCGGCGACCGCGTCGCCACGAGCATATCGGGCCATGCGGTGCGCACGACTGCCACGGTGATCGTGGTGGCGTTGGCGGCTCTGGTGCTGGCTGCGATCATTGGATTCATCCTCATCCGGAGCACCAATCGCGTCCTGACCGGCATCTCGGAGACGCTCGTTGCCGGGGCGGATCAGACCGCGGCGGCGGCGGGCCAGATCTCGTCCGCCAGCCAGACGCTCGCCGAGGGCGCGAGCGAACAAGCCGCGTCCCTGGAAGAAACCAGCGCCTCACTCGAGGAAATCTCGAGCATGACCAAGCGCAATTCGGACTCCGCCGGCCAGGCCAAGTCGCTCGCGGCGGACACGCGCCAGGCGGCGGAATCCGGCGCCGGAAGCATGAGCGAGATGAGGCAGGCGATGGACGCAATCAAGGAGTCCTCGACGAACATCGCGAAGATCGTGAAGACAATCGACGAGATCGCCTTCCAGACGAACATCCTGGCCCTGAATGCCGCTGTCGAAGCCGCCCGGGCGGGCGAAGCGGGCGCCGGATTCGCCGTGGTCGCCGAAGAAGTGCGTTCGCTCGCCCAGCGTTCCGCCAATTCCGCCAAGGAAACCGCCGCGCGGATCGAGGATTCGGTCAATCGCAGCGAAGCGGGCGTCCGCATCAGCCTGAAGGTCGCGGAGAGTTTTGACGCGATCCTGGGCAAAGCCCGGCAGGTCGACGAGCTGATCGCCGAAATTGCGACCGCTTCCGGCGAGCAGACCGAGGGCATCACGCAGGTCACCACCACGGTGGCGCAGATGGACAAGGTCACGCAGTCCAACGCCGCGGGGGCTGAGGAGGCCGCGAGCGCCTCCGAGGAGATGAGCGCGCAGGCCGAGCTCATGCGCGAGTCGGTGCGTCATCTCCAGTCGCTCGTCGGTGGCGCGTCCACGCAGGCTCCGGCGGCCGCCTCCGAACCGGTTCGAACCACGACGGCCCTCAAAACCGGTGTTCGCCGTCCCGTCCTGAACGGGCGGACGCCTCCGCTGGTGGTGCCGGTCCGTGGAACCGTCCCGGCGACGAATGGAGCAAACGACATTCACTTCGAGTAACCACGACGCGCGGAGCAGCGGCGCCCGTCGCCGCCGCCGCGCCATGGATCATGGCAAGCGAAACTTCCGGCCATTCTGACGCCGGACCATCCCACCCGGCGCCCGCGCCCTTTCGTCCCCGGGTCCTGGTGGCGGACGACGACGAGTTGGTGCGCCGGATCGTCTTTCGCGCGGGAGTTCATTTCGGGTGGGAGGTGGGCGTGGCGGAGAATGGCCTCGAGGCGGCGCGGATGCTCAAGGACACTCATTGGGACGTGCTGTTGACGGATATCTTCATGCCCGCGATGGATGGCGTGGAGCTGATCCGGCTGGCCGGCCGGGCGGCGAAGCGGACGGCGATCGTGGCGATGACCGGTGGGGGCACGTTCGAAGTCGATTACCTGCGCATGGCGCAGCTCATGGGCGCGCGTCTGGTGCTGCAGAAACCGTTCTCCCTCGAAGAGCTCGTGAACGTGGTTCGTGAGGCGGCGGTGCCGTTGGTCCCGCCGCCCTGAATCGCGCCGAACAGATTGGCGGGCACGGCAACGTTGTGACAACAATGGTTCCATGTCCGACGAGAACGCTTCTCCGCCGACCATCCGCACGGACATTCACCGTGCGATTTCGGATCGGCTGATGGAAGGTGCACGCGGAATGATGGCGGAGGATGACGCCCTCGCCGGACGAATTCACCGCGGTCGCATCGCGTGCAAGGACGCGCGGGCCCTGCTGCGGTTGCTGCGCAAGGTCGATCCCGGCCTGGCGCGCCGCGAACGGCTTCGCCTCCGGCGCGTGGCCCGGAGTCTCGCCATGAATCGAGACACCCAGGCGCGGCGCGATGCGCTCGAACGCCTGGAGCCGGAAAATGCCCGCGACCGGAGGACAGTGGCCGCATTGCGGCGGCGCCTGGTCCTGGAAGGGGCGCGGGGCCGCTCGGCGCGCGTGGAGTTGACGGAAACGATGAAGAAATCCGCCGGCGATCTCGCGGCCGCGGAGGCGCGGATCGGCCGCCGATCGCTCGTCAGCGTGACCCCGGACATTCTGGCGGCCCGATTGCGGAAGTCCTACCGCAAGGCCCGGAAACTCGGCCGCAGGTTGAAACTGGATCATTCCGAATCCGCATGGCATGATTGGCGGAAGGCCGTCAAGACGCTGGGATACCAGGCCCGTGCCATCTCTCCCGAGGCGGGAAATTTCCTAGGTCAGATCGACCGCCTGGGCCGGAAACTCGGCCACGAGCACGACCTGGCGCTGCTGGCCGACTTCGTGGAGGCCCGAAGGGGCGACCGGGTTCATGCGCACCGGATCGCGGACGCGGGTCCGCTTCTGGATTCCTGCCGTCGCCGTCTGCGCCGGAAATCCCGTCGCCTCGGTTACCCGGTATTGTCCCTGAAGCCGAAGGCATTCCTGCACCGCGTTTTCTCTGCCGGTCGGGTTTCGACCAGGCGGCAGGAAGGACAATCCAACGCGCTGAATCGACAGCCCGGAAAGCAGGACGGTCTCGGGACCGCGACGGCTCATTCCCCCCGGTCCTCGCGACGGGATTTGCGACGAGCCGCGAGCATCTGATCATGTTGTGCCTCATCCACGCCTTCTTCCACCAGTCGATCGGTGACCTGTTCCTCATCCTCCTCGTTCTGATCGGGAATCCGGGTGCCCATGTCGGACGGCGGTTCGGAGGGATCGCGGGTGATGGCGACGTGAGAATCCGGCACATCGTCGGTTGCGGCCGGCGGAATGGATTCGCCGGCCAGTTCGCTCCGGGCCTGGGCCACATCCTCGGCGGTGGGCGACCGGTGCTGGATCGACGCCAGTTCATTGGCCCGACGTTCGATATCGACATCGGTCACTTCGGCTGAACCGTGGCCGTGGACGAGCATCTTTCCCGGAGGTGGGTGGATTGGTTTCATGGCAGGTGGTTGGAAGTGGAAACGCCACATAACATGCCACGGAACGCGCCGAATGGCATCGGGTGGATTGCCCGTCCGGCGGTAGGATTTACCCGACAGCGCGCCAAAGGCGGCGACGCGACCCACTTGGAGGGCCCGGCTGGGCTCCCGGAAACAGGATCGTCGCCTCGCGAAACCCTGGCGATGGGTCCGCCCGCCCCCTCTTGCGCCTGGCCTTAACCGGCCCGCGGCAGGAGGAAAAGCAACACGGCGAAGAAATGGCAGGCGCTGCCGCCCAGCACGAAGATGTGCCGGACCGCGTTGTGATACCGCACCTGGTGCCACGAATAAAAGCCGACGCCGACCAGATAGGAAACCCCACCGGCGAGAAGCAGCCAGAGCGCCCCATTCGGGACGGAGGTGACGAGAGCCTTGAACGCCAGGGCGACGAGCCATCCGGAAATAACATATGCGAGGGTGGCGAATCGCCTGTAGCGCTCCCCGGAAAGCACCCGGAACACCGCGCCCGCACCGCAGATGCCCCAGATCGTGCCGAACAAGGTCCAGCCCCAGGGACCGCGGAGATTGGTCAACAGGAAGGGAGTGTAGGTGCCGGCGATCACCAGGAAGATCGCGGCATGATTCAGCCGGCGAAAAAGCTTTCGGCCCCATTCGCTGCGTCTCGTGTGGTAGAGGGTCGAGATCGTATAAAGCAGGAGCAGGGTGACGCCGAAAACCGTGAAACTCACCACATGCCAGGCTTCGCCCCGCAGGCTCGAAAAGACGATCAGCAGGGTCAGGGCCGTCACGCTCAACAGAGCGCCCACGCCGTGCGTGAGCCAGTTGGCGATTTCCTCACCGCGGCTGTAAACGCGCCGGGCGGATTCCGTCCGGACGGCCGCGGCGTCGCCGGACCTCGCCGCTGCGGAGGCGCGATGCCGTTGCACCGCCGCCTGGGCCCAGGTGTCGAGCTTCCGGACGAGCGCGCAGGGAACGGGACTGCGGAATTTTTCCGGCGCCCATTCCTCGCCCTCCGCATAAACCGTCTTCGGAATCACGCAGGTGCCAAGAACCCAGTCGGCCACCGGCAGTCCGAAGAATCCGGAGATCGATTCGTTGCAGTCGATCACCGCGTGATGGCGGAGGTGAAACCCGTAGACCGGCTGCCAGAACCAGCCCCAGCGGGCGTGCGTGATCAGGGGCTCCCATTGTTCGAGCGGCCAGTGATTGACGGCGTGCAGCACCTCATAGAGCGACAGCGAACTCGCCACGGCCGCGAACCCGGCCAGGAACCAGGGGAACCCCGGCAGCGCGAAGTGCAGCAGCGCGAACAACGGACTCAGCAGGACGGTGAACACCGCCATCGAATACCAGGGGAAGAACGCGGCCTCGTGCTGTTCCTCCTCGATGATGGGGAACTTGTTTTCGATGGTGAGAATTCCCTGTCCGTCCCGGATGGGTTTGCGGACGATGCGGGTGAGCGCGTGGTGAAGGGTGTGCTGGCGATAGAGCCGGCGCAGGAACGGAATCGCGGGCGTATGCAGCACATAGCGGTGAAAAAAGTACTCGACGAAGCAGACGACAAAACTGAGGGCCACGAACGCGGCGCCGAGCCGCCAGAGCGGAGGCAGAATCTGCGCATCCCAGACCCCCGGGGCCAGCCGCCAGAGCAGAACCAGCGCTCCCGCGAAGGAGGCCGTGATGGTGAGAGCAAAAAGCGGGATGGAAAATTGCTCGTGGCGATGGGCGATCGGTGGCGAAGGCGTCATGGACAAGTCAACCTAATGCGCAAGGGCTCCCGGTGGCAACCCATAAGCCTGCCCGGTTTGGGGGAGGCCGTTCGCCCTCGAAAACGCCCGATTGAGGCCATACCCCGATAACGCTTGCCAATTCCGCCAGATTGCGGAGAGTCTCGTTCACGTATTCAACGTCAAGTTGCCAGTGATTGGTGGGTCTTCAGGTGAGCTTTTCAGTTCAGATGATGATTCGAAACCCGACTTTCGGGAACACTCTGCTCAGCCACGAAGCCTACGAAACAAGATCACCATGAATTCCAAACTCTACGTTGGAAATCTCTCCTTTGACACCAGCGAGGCGGACCTCCGCCAAGCCTTCGCCGCGTTCGGTTCCCTGACCGACGTGTTCGTGGCCACCGACCGCGAGACGGGTCGCGCGCGTGGATTTGCCTTTGTGACCTTCAGCACCGCCGAGGAAAGCCAGCTCGCGATGCAGAAGATGAACGGCACCGAGCTCGGCGGCCGGGCCCTCACGGTCAACGAAGCGAAGCCGAAGGAATCGTCCGGCGGCGGCGGCGGCCGTAATTTCGGTCCGGATCGCAAGCCCTTCAGCGCCCGCAATCGCTACTAAGCGTTCGGCGCGGGACATCGCAGCGAGGCTTCACGGCCTCGCTTTTTTGTGCCCAAGGCCGCCGGCGCGTCATCGCTGGTGGCCTCGAATCGAGGAGGACTCGAACCCGTCCAGAGATGCGGTTTCCTCTGGTGGGAATGGACCAATCCGTTTTTGGGTCCGCTCCCGCGTGTTCCGCGGGCAATACTTGAATTGGTCGGGGCGGAAAGAATTGGACGCGAGCGGTCAGCGAGACCTGTTTTTCAAAATCCACCCCGTCTCCTCTCGGTGGCGAACATTTCTGGGTGTTTTAGACCACGATCCGTGGGTGGGGAAAACGGCCGCACCGCGGATGTCGGCGCGAGATGGATCACATTTTGTGGCTCGTGGAGGCTCATTTGACCGCTCGGAGTCGCCTCATCCTTCCTCGCGCCGTACCACACTGATGCTTCCGTTGCGTTCCAGTCGTGCCTCCCTGGCTTCCGCTGCCGCACAGACGTTGCCATTGAGGCGCAGGTTTTCCTCCAAGTCATCCGGCGTGATTCTTCCTCTCCGCATCGCTTGGCGATCGATCGCGCCATTGCGCACCAACAATAGAGGCCTCCCCTTCAACAGCCGCGATACGGCGTCCGAATGGCAGGCGACGACGGCCAGCAGGTGATGCAGCAGAACCATGACGCCGCAGGCGCCGAGCTCCGGGAGAAAGGCGCCCTGTCCGATGATGGCCCGGCCCAAGACCGAACCCACGACAACCATCAGGAGCATGTCGAAGCCGGAATTGCGCCCCAGCAGTCGACGATCGCCGATTCGGACCAGAATTATTCCCCACAGCAGCACGAGGACCGCGCGGAAGCTCATCTGGAAAAATGTCAACCCGGCCCCGTCCGGGGTGATTCCCAGGCAATGATCGAGCACGATCCCGAGATTCTGAAGGTAGGAGTTCACCCAGCATTCTGACAGGTCCGATCCAGGAGAAGTTCAGTCACCTGAAACCAATTGCGCGAATTGGTTGAACCGTTCGCGCCCATGGCCTGTCTGCCGGGTGTCGGCAATCCAGCCGCCAAACCGATTCTCTTTGCCCCATGAAACGAAACACCTCCAGGTATTCCGTCTGGGGGGAAGCGCTCGTGATCATGCCGGATCAACGCAGCCCATCGACCTTGGCGCGTTTTGCGGAGGTCTCCGCCCTGGTCTCGGCCGACCTTTTCGTGATCCCACCGTTTTTTGAATTGGTCGGGGCGGTGAGATTCGAACTCACGACCTCTACGTCCCGAACGTAGCGCTCTACCAGGCTAAGCTACGCCCCGATCCGGATCCGGCCCATGCCGGAAGAAGGGTCAAAAAAGGGCACCGCGCGATGCAGCGCAAACAAATTAATCGGCTGGCTGCCGATCGTTGGAAGTGCCTCGGCGGGAAGGGACGAAGGGACGAAGGGACGAAGGGACGATATAGGCGGCGGGAGTTAGCAGAACACAGGGGATAATACCAATCCCCCTTAGGTATTACACTTTAAGCTGGCACGCCAGAGTTTACCTGATCGGCGAGCCAGGCGTGGATGAGGCCGGAAACTTTGTCGGGCAACGTCCAGAGCCTGGAGGCGGCG
>DASYDZ010000199.1:0-46801 GCA_036499305.1 Candidatus Didemnitutus sp. | reverse complement strand
CGACCGGGTGGTGTTGCGCGAGTCGAAACTGGGGGTGCAGCGGGAGGATGTCGATTTCACCCGCGGCCTTCGGCTGGTGCGGTGGACCCGTCCGACGCTCGTGCTCGACCGCTACGAGCTGCTCACGGGCAAGCGGAGGCGCAATCACTACGAGGCCAACCGGGCCGAGTATTTTCTCGAGACGCCGGCGGGCCAGAAGATGACGATCATCTTCCAGGTCTCGAACGACGGGGTCGCGTTCCGCTACTTCTTCCCTGAAACGCGCCCGACGGTCACGGCGATCGTGCGCGAGGCGACGTCATTTCATTTCCCGGCCGGGACCCGCGGGTGGCTGCAGCCGATGTCGGTGGCGAAGAGCGGCTGGTCGCAGGTCAATCCGTGCTACGAGGAGTTCTACGAAAAGGACATTGCGGTCGGAACGCCGTCGCCGAGCGGCGCCGGCTGGGCCTACCCCGCGCTTTTCCGCTCGGGCGAAGACTGGGTGTTGATCACCGAGGGATCGCTGGGCCGCTCGTATTGCGGGACGCGGCTCGGGAACGAATCGCCGGACGGCGAATACACGGTCGCCTTTCCGGACCCGCGGGAGAATTTCCAGGGCGGTCCGGTCAATCCGCAGTCATCCCTGCCGTGGACCACGCCCTGGCGCATCGTCGCGATCGGCAGCCTGAAGACGCTGATGGAGTCGACCCTCGGAACCGACCTGGCGGATGATCCGGCCCGCGCCCCGAAATTCGCCTACCATCCCGGCAAGGCGTCGTGGAGCTGGCCCCTGCTCGGTGACGGCCGCACGGTTTATTCCGAGCAGCACGTGTTCATCGATTATTCGGCCCAGATGGGATGGCGGTACTGCCTGATCGACGCCCTCTGGGACAAGCAGATCGGGTACGACGGGATCGCGGCCCTCGTGGAATACGGCCGCAGCAAGGGGGTCTCGATCCTGCTGTGGTACAATTCGGCGGGCGACTGGAACGTGGCGCCGCAAACCCCGCGCAACCTGATGCTCACGCACGAGAGCCGCGTGAAGGAGTTCAAGCGGCTCAAGGCCATGGGTGTGGCCGGCCTGAAGATCGATTTCTTCGGGGGCGACGGCCAGTCGATGATCGGCTATTATCAGGATATTCTCGATGACGCGGCCCCCTTCGGCTTCGTGATGAATTTCCACGGCGCCACGCTGCCGCGCGGGTGGGAGAGGACCTATCCGCAGCTCATGACGATGGAGGCGGTGAAGGGAGAGGAGTACGTCACGTTCGAGCAGAAAAACGCGGATGAAGAGGCGGCGCATGCGGCGACGCTGCCGTTCGCGCGCAATATTTTCGACCCGATGGACTTCACGCCCATGGTGCTCGACCACCTCAACCACATCGAGCGGCGCACCACGAGCGCGTTCGAACTGGCGCTGTCGGTTGTCTTCGTCTCGGGCATCCAGCATTATGCGGAAATTCCGTCCGGCATGGCGCGGGCGCCCGACTACGTGCAGGACTACCTGCGTGGCGTCCCGTCGATTTGGGAGGACACGCGGTTTCTCGATGGATTTCCGGGGCGGTTCCTCGTCGTGGCGCGACGCGCCGGGGACCGTTGGTACGTGGCGGGGATCAATGCCGACGCCCAGCCGCGCGAACTGCATCTCAACCTGGAATCGTTGTTCCCGAAAGCATCCGGTGAGGCCATCGTCGATGGCGGACGTGGGAATCTTTCGTTCCGGCACGTTCGCGTGACGCCGGCCAAAGCCGCGGATTTCGCGGTCACCATGAATGCCCGCGACGGATTTGTGATGGTTCTCTCGCCGGCGCGATAAGGCGGGGATATCGGCGCGAGGTGCGGCGGCTCGGAAATGGGTTGGACCGGAGGGGGCGCCGAGGTAGGCTGAAGGCATGCTAAAATTCGTTCTCCCCCGGGGCCTTGTCCTCGCTCTAACCGTCACAGCCCTCCTGCCGATCGCGCGCGCCGAGTCATCCGTTCTCGTCGAGCGGGTGGAGGATACCGGTTTCATTCGCCTGACATCGCCGAGTTTTGCCGAACTGCCGCCCCGCCAGAAGGAGCTCGCCTACTGGCTCACCCAGGCGGCGATCGCGATCGATCCGATCATCTACGACCAGCTGTCGCGGGCGGGACTGAGGGAAAAGCGGATGTTGGAGGAAATCGTCGCGCATCCGGACGGCGTCGATCCGGACGTGCGGGCCAAAATCGCTGTCTTTGCCAAGCTTTTCTGGGCGAATCGCGGCAATCACAACCTCACCACTTCGCAGAAGTTTTTGCCCGCATTTACGGCGGGTGAGTTGAAGGATGCCGCTCTGGCGGCGTTCGCCCACGGTGCTTTCCGGACGGCGGCTGCCGGTGCCGAGCCTCTGGCGACTCCGGAGGCCATGACCGACGAAGTGGAGACTTTGCGGCCTTCGTTCTTCGACGCCGACTTTGAACCGATGATCACCGCGAAGAGCCCGAAAAACGGAAGGGACGTGATCCAGGCGAGTGCGAACACCTTTTACTCCGGCGTATCGCAAGCCGACCTGAAGGGATTTGCGCCGCACCATGCGCTGAACTCCCGCCTCGCCAAGGGCACCGATGGCGTGTTGCGCGAGCTGGTTTACCGCTCCGGCACGCCCGACGGAAAGGTTCCTCCCGGCCTCTACCGCATGTTTCTGGAGCGCACCGTCGAATGCCTCGAGCGCGCGCGCGCCGTGGCCGAGCCGGCGCAGGCCGCGGTGATCGACCACCTGGTCCGTTACTACCAGACGGGCGAGTTCAGCGATTGGCTCGCGTTCGACACGGCCTGGGTGCGGAACGACGCGCCGGTTGATTTTGCCAACGGATTCATCGAGATCTATCGCGACGCCGTGGGCGCGAAGGGCAGCGCCCAGGGCTTCGTCAGCGTCACCGACGAACGCATGACGAAGGCCATGAGCTCACTCGCCGCCAACGCCGCCTATTTTGAGCGGAAGGCGCCCTGGCTGGATATCTACAAGAAGACCAATTTCCGGTCGCCGGTGGTGAAGGCGGTGGAAATCCTGGTGGAGACGGGCGATTTCGAAGTGTCCACGATCGGCGACAACCTGCCGAATGAAAACGAGGTCCGGGAAAAATCCGGCTCGAAGAACTTTCTGTTCACCTCGTCCTCGCGCGCGTTGACGGACGCCCAGGGCAATGCGCCATTTGAGGAGTTCTACGACCGACCGGAGACGGTGGCCCGGCAGGAGAAGTACGGGGCCGAGGCCAACGACCTGATGACCGCGCTGCACGAGATCGTGGGTCACGGCTCGGGCAAATTGAATCCCAAGTTCGCCCAGGGCACCGAGGCCATGCTCAAGGAATATTTCTCCACGCTCGAGGAGGCGCGCGCCGACCTGATGGGTCTGTGGAACATCTGGGATCCGAAGCTCAAGGAGCTCGGCCTGATCAGCAATCCGGACGAGGTCGCCAAGGCCCTGTACGACCAGCGCATGCTGCAGGTGGTGTTTCAGTTGAAGAGCGTCCCCCGCGGCGAAACCCTCGAGGAGGATCACCAGCGCAACCGCGCCCTGATCGCCAACTACGTCATCGATCGCACGGGAGCGGTCGGGATCGTGCATCGCGACGGCAAGACCTACGTCGTGGTCAACGACTACCAGAAGGCCCGGGCCGGGGTGGGCGAGCTGCTGGCCGAACTGATGCGGATCAAGGCGGAGGGCGACTATCCCGCGATCAAGGCCCTGGTCGACAAATATGGAGTGCATTTCGACCCGAAGGTCCGCGACGAAGTCGTCGCCCGCTTTGCGAAGCTCAATCTCCCGACCTATTGGGCCGGCCTCTATCCGCGATTGTCGGCGTCCCTTCGGCCAGATGGCACGGTGATGGACGTGACGATGTCCGACCAGAACGACCCCGTGCGGCAATATCTGGGGTTCGCCGCGATGTACAACCCGGGCCTGCCGGCCCAATGAAACCCCGGGGTGGCAGGGATTTTGCTGTCACCTCTGCCGGTTTCCTCTCGACATTCCGCTCGTTCGCGGGGTTTTTCTGAGCGGTCCGGTCACCTCCGTCTGTCGCATTCCGTCGACAGACGCGTGCGTTGGCGGGACGGACTTTCCCACACCGTGGCCACCTTCCCAATCCTGAACCCGAGCACCTTCGCCCGACCCGCCGGGCTCCGGCCATGCTGACGCAAGGAAAACAAATGGCTTCCGGTTCCGAGCAGCGAAAAAACTCCCGGTATCAGGTCAACGCGACGTTCCCGATCCGGACGCTGCTGTCCCTGCGCGACAAGAGCGTGAAGTTGTCGACCGCGCCGCAAGGACGGGTGTCGCTGCGCGTGCCCGCTTCCGGGTGGAAGGACTGGCCCGGAACGCTGGTCGACCTTTCCGCGACGGGGGCCAACATCCACGTCAATCTCGCGGCGGTGGCTTTCGCGGAGGATCCATGCCGGATGAAGTTCAGCCTGGCGAGCTACCATCTGGAAATCCCCGCGACGGTGGCCCACTTTGTGTCGTACTCGCACTACGCGGTCTGCGGCGTGCAGTTCAATTTTCCCGATGCCGAGGCCGAGAGGTCGTTTTTGCAGGTCCTCGAGCCGGTGATCATCGGAACCTCGCTTTCGCCGGTGGACGCCGCGCGGGAGAATCTCGCCGGCGACAAGGAGCTTTACACCGGAACGAATGCCTCGCGGTTGTTGGTCGCGCGCGACAAGCCCGGCGGCAGCCTGACCGGTTTCGATTTCCGGCTGAATAAATATGGCGTCAAATGGAATACCGGCATGACCGAGTTAAGAACCTACGGCGTGGCGGTCGAGACACCGGAAGCCGCGAAGGCGGCGAAACCGGTATTGAAGCTGAAGATGCGGACGGCCGAGACGCCGTCACCATCGCCCGCCAGCCATTTGACCGAAGCGCAGGAAGAGGAGGCGCGCTGGCTTTTCTGCCTCGCGGTTTCCAATCTGTCACCGGCGGTGGCCGAGGATGTGCGGAAGTTCCTTCTCTCGCTTGTCGTCGCCTGACGGATGGCGCGTGGGCTGCGGGTGGCATCTCCTGATGACGCCATGGAGGGTCCACGAAAGGCACGAACGAGACGAAAGAACGGGAAACCCGACGGAGGAACCGGCCGGGAGAAATTGGGCCCGGAATACAAACGACACCGAATGAAGACGGTCGGTTGTAGGGCGGCATTCGGAGATGCCGCCCTGCATGAAGCAGGCGGGAGCCGCCGCGTGCCTCCTACTTCGGACCCGACCAGGCCGCGGCGTCGGCGAGATTCCAGCCGCCGCCCAGCGCACGGTAAAGCTGGACGACGGCGAGAAGCTCGTTGGCCTTGGCCTGGGCGAGGGTGATCTCCGCCGGGAAAAGCTGCTGCTGGGCCTGCAGGACCTCGAAGTAACTCGCCTTGCCGGCCGTGTAGCGTTGCGACGCGGCCTTCAGGGCTTCCTGGTATGCCTGGACGGCGATATCCTGCTGGGCCCGGATCTCGGCCATCTTTTGCCGACTGAAGAGGGCGCTGGAAACCTCGGCGAAGGCGGTGAGCGCGGTTTGCTGATAGCGCAGGCGCGCCTCCTCCCACCTTTCTTCGGCGACGTGGTATTGCCCGAGCAATCCTCCGCCTTGGAAAAGCGGCCCCTGCACATTGGCGCCGATGGACCACAAGCCGGCCTTGCGGGACGTGATGTCGTTCAGGTCGGGACTGACGGCGCCGAGCAGGGCGCTGAGGCCGATTTTCGGCAGGAAGCCGCCGACCGTGACCCCGATGTCGGCATTGGCGGCATGCGCCTCTTCCTCGGCGGCGCGAACGTCCGGTCGGCGCTCGAGGAGCTGCGACGGCAGGCCGGCGGGAATTTCGGGCGGCAGAAACTGCTCGTCGAGTGACGCGGAACGCAGGACAGGTCCGGGATTGTGCCCGAGGAGGACGGAGAGTTGGTTCTCCTGGAGTGCGATCTGGCGTTCGACCTCGGGGATTCTCGCGACACTGGCAGCGCGCGCGGCCTCGGCGCTGGCCGTTTCGAGGCGCGAACCGACACCGCCCTCAAGGCGCTGCTGAAACAGCTTCAACGTGTCGCCGAACGAGTCGGCCTCGTGCCGGGTGATCGCCATCTGCGCGTCGAGATCGAGCAGCTCAAAGTAGGCGGTTGCGACATCGCTGACCAAAGTGAGCAGAACGCTGCGGCGTCCCTCCTCGGAGGCAAGGTACTGGGCACGGGCGGCTTCGTTCAGTCGGCGGACGCGTCCCCAGACGTCGAGCTCCCACGCCGCCCCCAGATAACCGTCAAAGCCATCGGCAGTCGCGCCGTTGCCCTGCGTGTAGGCGTTGCCCAACTGCGCGTTGCGACCCCGGTCGGCGTTGGCCTGATAGCCGACGCCGGGGAAAAGCTGCCCGCGGGCCTCGGCCGCAAGGGCGCGCGCCTGTTCGACGCGGGCGGCCGCGATGCGCGCGTCGTAGCCGTCGGAAAGCGCCGTGCGGATCAATTCGTTGAGCCGGGGATCGCGATAAATGTCCCACCAGGCCTGATCGGCCAGCGACTTTCCGTCCACCGGGGCGGGCTGGTCGCGAAACGTTGCGGGGGGATGAGTATCGGGCCGCCGGTAATCCGGTCCGACGGCGCATCCGGCGAGGAGAACGGCGGTGGCGGTGACGCCTGAATGGACGAGCCGGTGCATGGGTCAGTGTGCGGCCGGCGGCGGAGCGTCGCCGTTGCGGGCGGAATGAGGCCGGCCCTTGGTGGCCCACATTTCGATGACATAGAAGGTCACCGGAATCAGGAAGATGGCGAGCGCGCTGGCGGCGAGCATGCCGCCGATGACCGCAGTGCCCATCACGCGGCGGGCCACGGCGCCGGATCCGTTGGCCAGCCACAGCGGCACGCAGCCGAAGATGAAGGCGAGCGAGGTCATCATGATCGGCCGAAGCCGGATGCGCGCGCCCTGGAGCGCGGCATCGAGCAGCGGAACGCCGTGCTCATAGCGCGTGCGGGCGAATTCGACGATCAGGATGGCGTTCTTGGCCGAGAGGCCGATCAGCATCACGAGGCCGATCTGCGCGAAGACATTGTTCTCCATGTGGCGCGACAGCAGCGCGGCGTAGGCGCCGAAGACGGCGATCGGCACGCCGAGGAGCACGCTGAACGGCAGCGACCAGCTCTCGTACAGCGCGGCGAGGATCAGGAACACGAACAGCACCGACAGCCCGAAGATCGCGGCCGGCGGCACGCCCTCCTGCGCTTTCTTCTCCTGGTAGGACATGCCGATGTAGTCGAAGCCCATCTCGCGGGGCATGGTCTTCGCAAACACGTTCTCGAGCGCCGCCGTCGCCTGGTTCGAGCTGTATCCCGGCGCCGCGGAGCCGTTGATCTGCGCGCTGCGGTACAGGTTGTAGCGCATCGTGAATTCCGGTCCCAGCCGGTGCTCGACCGTGGCGAGCGCCGACAGCGGGACCATCGTGCCGGCGCGATTCCGCACGAAGTAGGTGGACAATTTGTCCGGCGAATCGCGGTATTCGCCCTCGGCCTCGACGTAGACCTGCCACTGGCGGCCGAAGCGGTTGAAATAGTTCACGAACGTGCCGCCCATGAAGCACTGCAGCGTCTTGTAGACATCGCTGAGCGCGACGCCCTGCTTGAGGACCTTGTCGCGGTCGACATTGATGAACAACTGCGGCACCGACGGCAGAAACGTCGTCGAAAGGCCGGCGAGTTCAGGGCGCTGGCGCGCCTCGTCCAGGAACTTGTTGACGTTGGAGGAGAGAAAACTGATGTCGCGTCCGGCGCGGTCCTCGAGCACGAACGTGAAGCCGCCCGCCGTGCCGACACCGGGGATCGCCGGCGGCGAGAAGGCGAACGCGGTGCCCTCCGGAATCTTGCGCAGCTCGCGATTGAGGTGTGCGCGGATCGCATCGAGATGCTCCTCGTCATTGCCGCGCTCGGACCAGGGCTTGAAGTTGACGAAGAAGAATCCGCTGTAGGTGTTGTAAACCGTGCTGAGCAGGCTGAACCCGATGACCGACGTGTAGGATTTGACGCCGGGCGTGTTCTTGAGGATCTCCTCGACCTTGCGCGCGGCCTCCCCGGTGCGCTGCAGCGAGGCGGCGTTCGGGAGCTGCAGGCCGACATACATGTAGCCCTGGTCCTCCTCGGGCAGAAACGACGACGGCAGCTTCCGGCCGAACCCGAGCGCGAGGGCGGTGAAACCGGCGAGCAGCAGAAAGCTGATCGCGCTCTTCCGGATGAGGCGCCGTGAAATTCCGACGTAGCCCTCGGTCGCGCGCCCGAAAACCCGGTTGAACCAGTCGTAGAAACGCTGCAACGGGCCGCGGGTGCGGGTGCGCGGACGGAGGAGCATCGCGCAGAGCGCCGGGCTGAGCGACAGGGCGTTGAACGCCGAGATGATCACGGAGATGGCGATCGTCAGCGCAAACTGCTGATAGAGCCGGCCCGTGATCCCGGGAATGAATGCCGTCGGGATGAACACCGCGGCGAGGATGATGGCGATCGCGACCACGGGGCCCGCCACCTCGTGCATGGCCTGGAACGTGGCGTCGCGCGGGGACATGCCCTCCTCGATATGGTGCTCGACGGCCTCGACCACCACGATCGCGTCGTCGACGACGAGGCCGATCGCGAGCACGAGCCCGAACAGCGACAGCGTGTTGACCGAGAAGCCGAACAGTGGAAACAGGATGAAGGTGCCGATGAGCGAAACCGGCACGGCGAGCATCGGAATCAGCGTGGGCCGCCAGCCCTGGAGGAAAATGAACACGACCAGAATGACGAGCAGCAGGGCCTGCCACAGCGTCTGCGCGATTTCACTCACGCCCTCCGACACGGCGAGCGTGGTGTCGAGGCCAACCTGGTAGTCGAGGCCCTCGGGAAAACTCCGCTTGATCCGTTCCATCGCGGCCTTGACGCCGTTGGCGCAATCGAGGGCGTTGGAGCCGGGCAACTGGTAGATCGCCATGACGGCGGACGGCTTGCCGTTGAACCGGCCCATGACATTGTAGAGCTGGGCGCCCAGCTCGACCCGGGCCACGTCGCGCAGCCGCACAGCGGACCCGTCGGGATTGGCGCGGACGACGATGGCACCGAATTCCTCGGGAGACGCCAGGCGTCCCTGGGCCCGCACGGAATAGGTGAATTCCTGTCCCTTCGGCGACGGTTCGCCGCCGATCAAGCCGGCCGGATTCACCGTGTTCTGGCTCTGCACCGCCTGGATCACCTCGGGCACCGTGATCCCGAGCTTGGCGAGCTGGTCGGGTTTGACCCAGAAGCGCATCGCGTACTGGCCGGCGCCGAAGACCGCCACACTGGCGATGCCCGGGACGCGCGTGAGCTGGTCGTTGATATTGATGTAGGCGTAGTTCGCCAGGAAGGTGCTGTCGTAGGAGTCGGTGGGCGAGTAGAGCGCCATCAGCATGAGCGGCGCGCTGAGCTGCTTCTGGACGGTGACGCCGAAATTGGAAACGTCGGTCGGCAACTGCGGGCCGGCCTGCGTCACGCGCATCTGCGAGAGGATGAGGTCCGTGTTGGGATCGGTCGCGACGTCGAAGTTGGCGACCAGCCGCAGCGAACCATCGCTGCCGTTGATCGAGAACATGTAGTTCAGGTTGTCGACGCCGCTGAGCTGCTGCTCGATCGGCGTGGCGACGGACTGCTCGACGGTCTGCGCATCGGCGCCGACGAATGTCGTGGTGATGCGGGCCTCGGGCGGCACGATCTTCGGAAACTGCGCGATGGGCAGGCCGAGAAACGAGACGACGCCGATGATGACCGTCAGGATCGCGATGACGATCGCGACGATCGGGCGATTGATGAAGAATTTTGACACGGCCCGGTTATTTTCCGCTCTCCGCCGGGGCAAAGGGCTGCGGGTTTACCGGTGCGCCTTCCCTGACCTTCTGGATGCCCTCCGCGACAACCCGATCACTCGGACCCAGGCCCGCGGTGACGACCCGCTCGGCACCGATGATTTCGCCGACCTTGACCGCGATCACATGCGCGATGTTCTTCGCATCGACCACCGCGACCTGGTAGCCACCCTGCAGTTCGGTCAGCGCCCGGACGGGAACGAGCAACGCCCCCTTCACGATGCTCACCTCGGCGCGAACGCGAACAAACTGGCCCGGCCGGAGGAGACGATTCGGGTTGGGAAACACCGCGACGACCCGAATGGTGCCGGTGTTGGCATCGATCTGGCGATCGACGGCGAACAGCCGGCCCTTTTCCGGATAGACGCTGCCATCGGCGAGAACGAGCTGGAAGGAGATGTCCTTCGGGAGGCCGGGGCTGTCGGGGGAAGCGCGGCGGAAATCGAGGTAGGACTGTTCGTTGATCGGGAAGTACGCCTTGATCGGATCGACGGTTGAAACGGTGGTCAGCACTCCGCTGCCGGGGCCGACGAGGTCGCCGATCTGGGCCTGGACCAAACCGGCCACTCCATCGACGGGCGAGACGATCCGCGAAAAATCGAGGTTGAGCCGCGCCTGGTCTGCGGCGGCCTGGGCGCTGGCGACATGCGCATCGGCGGCCAGCTTCGCCTGAAGCGCATCATCGAGTTCCTCCTGGCTGATCACCTTGTCGCGCGCGAGCGGAGTGTTGCGCTTCACATCGAGTTCCGCCTTTCCGGCCTGGGCCTTCGCCTGGGCGAGCGCGCCATCGGCCTCGGCGGCGGCAGCCTGGAACGGACGCGGGTCGATTTCAAAGAGCGGGTCGCCCTTGGCGACGACAGCGCCCTCCTGATAATCCTGTTTCAGGAGATATCCTGACACCTGGGCGCGGATCTGGGCATTGACGAATCCATCGAGGGTGCCGACCCATTCGCGCACGACCGGCACATCGCGCTGTTGGACCGCGACCACCTGCACGTCGGGGGGCGGCGGGGCTGGTGGTGCATGGCGTTCGCAACCGACGACGAGGAGCAGAAGTACGGCGGCGACCGGGACAACAAATCCAGATCGCGCCACGTGCTGGGCGTGCATCCGCGGGATAGTAGGCCAAAGTCAGCATAAATTCAAATGGCCGAATCCAGATATATTCCAATGTGGCGGTTCCGATTGGTTCGCCTGATTGGCGTGATGCTTAACCACGATGCTTTCACCGCTATTGCGTTGCCGCATCCAGTGCGGTCTGTAGGATTTTTCCCAACATGAAATCTGCCCCGGTTTGTTGTTCGCTCCTTGTCCTTTTTTCCATGCCCATCCTCGCCCAATCCGCTCCGGCCCGATTTTCCGATTTCCAGGCCGAGGCCAGACAACACGCCTTGGTCCTTTCGTTGCCCGACTACCCGCTGACTCCCGCGGCGGCCACGGCGGCGGCCGACGCATCCATCCGGGAGGCCGAGGTGGCGCTCAAGTCCCTGGCGGCCCAGCCGGCGGACAAGCTCACGTTCGAAAACACCTTTGTGGCGTACGACACGATCACCGCCCGGGTCGGAACCTTGTCGGGAGAGCTGGGCACGCTGGCCGAGACGCATCCGGACAAGACGATGCGCGACGCCTGCCGGGCCGAGGGCGTGAAGATCGACTCATGGGCGATCGGACTCGATTATCGCGAGGACATTTTCCGACCGCTCAAGGCCTTCGCCGACACGAACCCCAAGCTCGACGCGGAACAGCAGCGCCTGCTGGATTTCACGATGCGCGATTATCGCCGCGCGGGTCTGACGCTCCCGAAGGCCGAGCGCGAGCGCGTCGAGAAGCTGCGCCAGGATCTGTCGGAACTCGAGGACCAGTTCCAGGTTAACATCAACGAGGCGCGCGCGCCACTCGACTTCACGGCGGACGAGCTCGCCGGCATGCCCGAGAGTTTTCTCGGCAGCCCCGGGGTGAAGCAGCCCGACGGGCGCTATCGCGTGATGGCCAACATCACCTTTCATGCGATCGTGGTGGCTGAGAACGCCTCGCGTGAAGAGACGCGCCGGCAGGTGTATTTCGCGCGCAACCGGCTCGCCCGGGAGAAGAACATTCCGGTGCTGTCGAAGCTCGTGGCGCTGCGGGCGGATATCGCGCACCGCCTGGGCTACGCGAACTGGGCGGACTACCGCACGGAGACCCGCATGGCGAAGAACGCGGCCACGGCGACGAAGTTTGAGGAGGATCTCGTCACCGGCCTGCAGAAAAAATTCGATGCCGAGCTCGAGGAGCTGCGGCAACTGAAGGTCGCCGGCACCGGCAAGGCCGACGCGAAGCTCGAACCGTGGGACATTTCCTATTACCAGAACCAGCTCAAGAAGCAGAAATACTCCGTCGATACCGAGGCGCTCCGCGTCTACTTTCCCTATGAGGCGACGCTCAAGGGCATGTTCGCCATCTACCAGCGGATCTTCGGCCTCGAGTTCACGGAGGTCGAGCCCACCTACACCTGGGCGGCGGGCGTGAAACTTTTCGTGGTCACGGACGCGGCGACGAAGATCCCGATGGGCGCGTTCTACCTCGACATGTTTCCGCGCGAGGGGAAATACAACCACTTCGCGGATTTTCCGCAAAAGAACGGCGGCGTGTTGCCGGATGGCAGCTATGACCTGCCCCTGCAGGCACTCGTCTGCAACTTCCCTCCGCCGTCCGCCGACAAACCCTCGCTCCTTTCGCACGGCGACGTCGAGACGCTGTTTCATGAATTCGGTCATGTGATGCATGGCGTCCTGAGCCGGGCGCGGTTCGCGAGCCAGACCTCGGGCGGAGTGCCGCGCGACTTCGTCGAGGCGCCGTCGCAGATGCTCGAGAACTGGGTGTGGGACAAGGCCGTGCTCGACACGTTTGCGGCGGATTATCGCGACCCGGCGAAAAAGATTCCCGCCGCGACCATTGATGCGATGGTGCGCGCACGCGAGGCGACCGAGGGGGTGTTCTATCGCCGCCAGCTTGGCCTCGGCCTGCTTGATCTTACGATCCATTCGCTGTCACCGGACGAGGCGTGGACCGTGGATGTCGCAACGCGCACCAACGCGGTCACAGCCCGGGTTTCCGTGGCCCCGCCGGCGGACACGGCTTTCGCCGCCTATTTCGGTCACCTCGCCGGATACGACGCCGGTTACTACGGCTACCTGTGGGCGAAGGTGATGTCGATCGACATGGCCAGCGCCTTCCGGCAGGCCCCGGATGGGTTTCTCGACGTGAAGGTCGGGCGCCGCCTGCGCGATGAGGTTTATGCCATGGGCGACCGCCGCGACGTGGGGATCTCAGTGGAGAAATTCCTCGGCCGGCCGCGTTCGATGGAGCCGTTTCTCGAATACGTCGGGCTGAAGAAATAGGGAACGGCAAGATGGCTGGTGGGCGGCGGTGTGAAAACCGACGCCAGGCTGGAGCGGGTGGGCGTCGATTCTCATCTCGACGCCAGGGATCGCCGATGGGGACATCGGCGACCACCACGGCCGGCGCCGGATTTCGAAGTCGAGGCCAAGCAGTGGCATTGGGCCGGGCCCTTCGGACCCGGCTACAACCTGCGATGGGGCCAAGACGTTAGCGGATCGATGTAGCCGGGGGCGCAAGACCCCGGTGCATTTCGGAGTCGAAGCCAAGCTGTGGCATCGGCCGGGCCCTGCGAACCCCGCTGCGTCCGGAGCCTCACACGCTCTCGAGCAGCTTGTTCAGGCGGGCGACCATCCGGGACGGATCGTCGAGGAGGTTCGCCGCGATCAGTGCGTTGTCGAGCAGTTGCTCGGCGACGAGTTCGGCCTTCGGGAGGTCGGTCTTCTGCAGGGCGGCGAGCCGCCTGATCACGCCATGGCGGGGATTGATCTCGAAGTTCACCTTCACGGGCTGGTCGGGCGTCTCGTCCTTTTTCATCGCCTTCATCATGCGGCGCATCTGCGGCGACATGAATTTGTCGGCATTGGTGGCGAGTGCGGGTGAGTTCACGAGGCGGTCGCTCGTCTTGACGTCGGCCACCTGTGCGCCGAGCGCCTCCTTCAGCCACTTCACGAGCGTCTCGACCTCGTCCGGCGCGAGCGTGTCGCCGGTCTGCGGCACGTCGGCCAGCTTCACGTCGGCGTGGTCGGCCGGGAGCAGCTTCCTGCCGTCGAACTCGCGGGCATTGCTCATCACATACTCGTCGACGGCCTCGTAGCAGTACAGGACCTCGAGGTTGCGCGCCTTGAAACCCTCGAGATACGGACCGGATTCGATGGCCTCGCGGTTCGCCGCGATGAGGAAATAGATCTCCTTCTGTCCCTCGCCCATGCGGGAGACATATTCGGCGAGCGAGGTGCGCTTGCCCTTTTCCGTGAGCGACGACTCAAATCGAAGCAATTTCAGGAGCGCGTCCTTGTGCGTGAAGTCGAGCGCGGCGCCCTCCTTGAGGAAGATGCCGAACTGATCGTAGAAGGTGGCGTATGCATCGGGTCGCTGGGTTGCCTCCTCGTCGAGGAATTTCAGGAAACGCTTCGTGATGACCTTGTTCAGCTTCTCGATCAGCGCCTTGTCCTGCATCGTCTCGCGCGAGATGTTCAGCGGCAGATCCTCGCTGTCGACGACGCCCTGGAGAAAGCGCAGCCATTCCGGCAGCAGGTCCTTCGGGCGGGCGTCGATCAGCACCTTGCGGCAGTAGAGCGCCACGGACGGCTCGAGGCGCGCGAAGCCGAGGCGCTCGGTGTTTTCCTGCGGCACGAACAGCAGGGCATTGATCGACAGCGGGGCGTCCGCCGAGAAATGGAGCCGGTAGCGGGCGGAATCATGCGCGTGCGCCTGGAACTTGTAGAACTCGTCGTATTCCTCGTCCTTGATCTCGTTCTTGTTCCGCAGCCAGAGCGCCTGGACCTTGTTGAGCCGGTTGCCGTTCAGGTTGACCGGGAAGCCGACGAACGCGCTGTAGCGGGTGAGGATTTCCTTGAGGCGCCATTCCTGGGCGAAGTCACCGCATTCGTCCTTGAGTTCGAGGATGATCTTGCAGCCGCGGCGCTGGCCCTCGGCCTCCTCAACCTCGTAGCTGCCGCCGCCGTCGCTGGTCCACATCTGGCCGGGCTCGTCCTTGTGCCAGGAATGGGTGAAGACCTTCACGGATTTCGCCGCCATGAAAGCCGAGTAGAAGCCGACGCCGAACTGGCCGATGAGGTTGGCGTTCTTCGCGCCGGATTCGCCCAGCGCCTTGAGAAAGGCCTTCGAGCCCGAGTGCGCGATCGTTCCGAGGTTTTCGACCAGCTCGGCGCGCGTCATGCCGATGCCGAAGTCCTGGATCGTGATCGTCTTGGCCTTGTCGTCCGACGTGACATTGATCTCGAGCGCGAGGGTATCATCGTAGATCTCCTTTTCGGTGAGCTGCAGATGGCGGAGCTTCTCGAGGGCGTCCGAGGCATTGGAGACCAGTTCGCGGACGAAAATCTCCTTCTCCGTATACAGCGAGTGGATGACGATATCGAGCAACTGCTTGATCTCGGCCTGGAATTCGAACTTCTGCGGAGTGGTGGTGGACATGGAGTGGAAGCGGGGAAGGGACTGAGAGACGAAAGGACGAAGAGACGAAAGGACTAAAGGACTGAGAGACTAAGGGACGATGGGACTTAAAGGACGATGGGACGATGGGACGATGGGACGATGGGAGGATGGGAGGATGGGAGGATGGGACGAAGATGCCTGCGGGTCGGCAAGTGTAGCGAGCTTTGGGAAAAATCAAGCGGGAGAATGGGGGCGATGCCCCTTTTGCGTCGAAAGCAGGCGAAAGGGAGGATGAATCCCGATGGTGGGCCCCACCTTCAGCCTTCAACTTTCAACCGACTGACCCCGGGCCGAGCCGTAACGCTGCAGTGGAAGCTGGTTTTGCTCCAGGATCGACAGGTCCCTTGGTGGTCGCCGATTTCCATATCGGCGACAGAGGCGTCGGCACGGAAACCGACGCCCACCGACCGCGTCGTTCCGTCTAAGGTCCGCCCAGATACGCCGCCTTGAGCGCGGGGTCGCGGCGCAGTTGCTGGGAATCGCCCTGCATCACCAGCCGGCCGGATTCGAGAACGTAGGCCTCGTGGGAAATCTCGAGCGCCAGGTTCGCATTCTGCTCGACGAGCAGGATGGTGGTGCCGCGGACGCGGTTGATCTCGACGATTTTCTCGAAGATGACGCCGATCAGCCGCGGGGCCAGCCCGAGTGATGGTTCGTCAAGCATCAGCAGCTCCGGGTCGCCCATCAACGCGCGGGCGATGGCGAGCATCTGCTGTTCGCCGCCGGACAGGGTGCCGGCGAGTTGGGACGACCGCTCCCTCAAGCGCGGAAACATGCCAAAGACGTATTCCCGGTTGGACGCTATCCTCATCCCGTCGCGCAGCCGGTACGCCCCCATCGCGAGGTTCTCGTCGACGGTGAGGTTGGCAAAAATCATCCGGCCCTCGGGCACATGGCCCAATCCGCGGGCCACGATCTGATGCGGAGGAAGGCCGCCGATGGGTCCGCCCTTGAACGTGATCGACCCCGACTGCGGCCGCAGCAACCCGGAGATCGTCCGCAGGGTCGTCGTCTTGCCCGCGCCATTCGCCCCGATGAGGGTCACGATACGGCCGCGCTCGACCTCGATCGAAACGCCGTTCAGGGCGGTGATGGCGCCATAGGCGACGGTTAGATTGTCGATCTTGAGCACGGAAGAATCCAAGGAATACGTCAGATGGCGAGGGACGATCTCCCAATCCTGCGGGGAGCCATCAGCGACGGGATCGTCATGATCAGGTCGAGCGACCGGCCGCAAACCCAGGGCAAGCCGCTCCTCTCGAGCAGGCCGGAGAAGAGTGTTATTCGATCGTTCCGCGATTGGCCTTGGTCCATCGTAAATCCCTAGTGATGCGTATGCGACTGCGCGTGGTTCTCGCCGAGATAGGCCTCGATCACCTTTGGATCGGATTGGATCTGGGCGGGCGGGCCCTCGGCGATCTTCTCTCCAAAATCGAGGACGGCGATCCGGGCGCAGCAACCCATCACGACCTTCATCGAATGCTCGACCAGCAGGATGGAGAGCGAAAACTGGCGCTGGACCCGCTGGATCAACTCGATCAGCGCGGCCTTCTCGGTCGGATTCATGCCGGCGGCGGGTTCGTCGAGGAGCAGCAGGCGCGGCCGGGTGGCGAGACAGCGGACAATCTCGAGGCGGCGCTGCTGGCCGTAGGGCAGGCTGCGGGCGGGCGCATCGCGAAATCGGACCAGGTCGAAAAGTTCGAGCAGTTCCCCGGTGCGGCGGGCGATGGCGGCCTCGTCCCGGCGAAATCGTCCCAGCCGGATCAAGGTGTGCATCGGGCTCGCCTCGCGATGCAGATTCATCGCGACGCGGACGTTGTCGAACACGCTGAGGCTCCCGAAGAGCCGGATGTTTTGAAAGGTGCGGGCGATGCCGCGTGCGGCGCGGTCGGCCGGGCCATCGCGGGCGAGATCGGCGCCCGCCAGGCGCACCGTGCCCCCGGTGGGCGGATAGACGCCCGCAATCAGGTTGAATGTCGTGGTCTTGCCCGCGCCATTGGGGCCGATCAGGCCGACCAGCTCGCCCTCGCCGATGCAAAGGCTGACGCCGTTCACCGCGGTCAGTCCGCCGAAGCGCACCGAGACGCGGTCGAGTTCCAGCAGCGGTGCGGGGTTCATGGGCGGTTTCCCGGGCGACGGAAATTGAACAGGCCCTGCGGTCGCACGAGCATCAGCACAATCAGCACGACCGAATAGAGGATCATGCGGTATTCGGCGACCGGACGCAGCACCTCGGGGAGCACGGTGAGCAGGATGGCGGCGAGGATGACTCCGGCGGTGTTGCCCATGCCGCCGAGGATGACCATGACGACGATCTCGATCGACTTCGTGAAATCGAAACCGGTCGGCGAAATCGTCTGCTTGAAATGGCCGTAGAGTCCCCCCGCCACGCCGGCGAAGAACGCCCCCACGACGAACGCCACGATCTTGTAGCGCGTGGTGCGGAGGCCGATGGCCTCGGCGGCGATCTCGTCGTCATGCACGGCGATGAATCCCCGGCCGTAGGTCGAGCGGACGAGGCACGTCACCACGAAGACGGTCACGGCCGCCACGGCGAGAACCCAAAAGATCGTGGTGTAGGCGGGAATTCCGTTCAGGCCCATGGCGCCGCCGAGGGCGTCGATATTTTGAAAAATGACGCGGATGATCTCCCCGAATCCGAGCGTGACGATCGCCAGGTAATCGCCGCGCAGGCGCAGCGAAGGCAGGCCCACGAGCAACCCGGCGATCGCGGCGGCCAGGCCGGCGGCCGCCAGGGCGCCGAGGAAGAGGAGGCTTTGCTGCCCGGATGTGCCGCCATCGGCGCCGACCAACGACGGACCGGCGAGCATCGTGACCGCGGCGGCAATATACGCGCCGACCGCCATGAATCCCGCGTGACCCAGTGAAAACTGGCCGGTGGTTCCGTTGATGAGGTTCAGGCTGACGGCGAGAATGACGTTGATGCCCGCGCCGACGGCCACGTCGAGGTAGTACGGGTCAAACCGATCGGAGAAGTGGGAAACGATCCAGGCCGCGGCGAGCGCCGCGACCAAAGCAAGGGCGGGGCGGGGGAGCGCGCGAGAAGCGTCGGGTGGATTCACCGGATCAGACCTTTTCCCGAATGTTGCGACCGAGCAGCCCGGCGGGCCGGAAAATGAGGATGAGGATCAGCAGGCCGAAGGCGATTGCATCCTTGTAGGTCGACCACTCGCTGCCGTTGACGAACGTCTCGACCGTCCCGAGCAGCAGGCCGCCCAGAGCCGCGCCGGGGATGCTGCCGATGCCTCCGACCACCGCGGCGACGAACGCCTTCAGGCCGGGCAACACCCCCATGAGCGGGTCGATCGACGGATAGTTCAGCGCGTACAGCACGCCGGCGGCGCCGGCGAGAGCCGAACCCAGCGCGAACGTGGCGGCGATCACCAGGTCGTTGTTGATCCCGACGAGGGCAGCCGCCTGGCGATTGAGCGACAAGGCCCGCATGGCGGTGCCGATTTTCGTGCGCAGGACGACGAACCGCAGGGCGAACAGGAGAACGAGGGTCAGCGCGATGACGATGAGCTGATTGCTATAGAGCACCACGCCGCTGTTTCCACCAAACTGAAATGTATAAACCGGGAACAGCTCGGGAAACGCGCGCGGCGTCGCGCCGAAGAAATGCTGTCCGAGGTTTTCCAGCAGCAGCGAGACGCCGATGGCGGCGATGAGGACGTTCAGGGTCGGCGCCGACCGGAGCGGGCGGTAGGCGAGGCGCTCGATCACGACGCCCAGTGCGGCGCAGACGAGCATCGCCGCGACGAGCGCGATCAGTCCGCCCCACCAGGTGTGCTCCGGCACGTGCCGGCCGACGAAATAGCCGACATAGGCGCCGACCATGAAGATGTCGCAGTGGGCAAAATTGATAAACCGCAGCACCCCGTAAACCATGGTATAGCCCAGCGCGATCAGCGCGAGAATCGCGCCGAGCGAGATGCCATTCAGGAGTTGCTGGAGGAATTCGGTCACGAAGGACTGACAGTTGAAGGTTGAAAGCTGTGAGTTGAAAGACGGCGGAAAATCAACCGTCGCGTCTTCGCAAAGCGTGACGCAATCCGCTCAACATTTTCGTGATCTCCAAGGTGGATTGCTGGATCGCAATGAATTGCGTTTCAGTCAGGTAGCCCTGACGTCGGGCAATCATTGTTTGCGACGCCGCTTCGAAAGCCGATCCGGTTGCGATCTCCACGAAGCGGGCAAAGTCGGTCCGGGAAGCCCGCGAGCAGCCTTCGGCCAGATTCGACGAGATCGAGACCGCGGCCCGTCGGAGTTGATTGGTCAATCCGAACCTCTCGTCGGACGGAAACGAGCGAGTGACGCGATACACCAAGTCGGCCAGTTCAATCGATTTTCGCCAAGCATCGAGCTTCTCGAAGTTGAACATGACGGGAGCCTTTGGCTCTGCCTTTCAACTCTCAACCTTCAACTTTCATCCATCGATCGGTCAGATCTCAACTCTCAACCTTCACCCCTCACCCCCAACCCGTCCCGCCTTCCTCACGGCTTGGCGGCGGCGACAAACTGGAACTTCCCGTCCTTCACCGTGAGAATCACCGCGGGTTTCCGTGCGTTGCGTTCCGCGTCGATGGTGATGCTGCCCGTGACGCCGACCACGTTGCGCGTGGTGGCGAGCGCATCGCGGATTTTTTCGGGTTCGGCCGCGCCGGCGCGCTGGATCGCGTCGCAGAGCACGACGGCCGAGTCATAGCCGAGGGCCGCGATCGCATCCGGCAACGCGCCCCATCGCGCCTGGTAGTCGCGGTTGAATTTCTGCACTTCGGGCGACGGATTGTCGGGGGAAAAATGCGTCGCGAAATACGTTCCCTCCATCGCCTTCCCGCCGATTTCGAGCAGGGCCGGCGAATCCCAGCCATCGCCGCCGAAGATCGGAATGGTGAGCCCGAGTTCGCGCGCCTGCACGCAGATCAGGGCGGCCTCGGTGTAGTAGCCGGAGGCAAAGATCGCATCGACATGGGCGGCGCGAATGGCCGTGAGCTGGCCGCGAAAATCCTTGTCGCCCTCGTTGTAGCGCGACTCGACCGCGACCATGCCTCCGCCGGCCACGAACCGTTCCCTGAAGTATTTCGTCATGCCGATGCTGTAGGCGTTGGAAACGGAGGTCAGGATCGCCACGCGCCGGACATGCAGGGTATCGGCGGCGAACCGCGCCAGGAGCGGGCCCTCGAAAGCGTCGATGAAGCACACGCGGAAAATGTAATTTCCCGCCTCCGTGACCCGGGCATTGACCGACGAAGGCGACACCATCGGGATGTGCGCGTTCTGGAGAATGGGCGCGGCCTCGAGGGAGCGAATCGATGCGACCTCGCCGAGCATGGCCACCACCTTGTCGCGGGAGATCAGCTTCTTCACGGCCGTGGCGGATTCGCCCTGCTTGGACTGGTTGTCCTCGGTCAGCAGCTCGACCTTGCGGCCGAGGACACCGCCGCGGGCGTTGATCTGCTCGATCGCGAGCAGCGTTCCCTGGTGCGAAGCCTGTCCGTATGTGGCTTCCTTGCCCGTCAGCGACGCATATTCACCGATCCTGATCGTGTCGTCGGCCCGGATGCCGGGGGCAACGCCGAAGATGACCGCCAGGACGGAAATGAGACGGAACATGGACGAATTTGACGGCGGAACCCGGATTGAGAAAAGAACAATCGGGAGAACAGAAGGGACATCGTGGGCTGGATCCGCGGCACTCCTGGCTTCCGGAAGCGAAGCCAAAGGTGGTCGCTGATGTCCTTGTCGGCGATCCACGCCGGAAGGACCGCCAACCTTCGACCGAGGTCTTGCGCCCCCGGCTACACCAGACCAACCGCATCCCATTGTAGCCGGGTCCGCAGGGTCCGGGAGGAATGCGGCCGCGCCTCAGCCCTGATCACGCAATGGGGGGCGGAACACATTGTTCCAGCGCGTTTTTCCCGAACGCAGAACCTCGAAGCGCGTTGAGGACAACTCGCTTCCCCATTGGGTTCGCGGCTTCCCTGAGCGAACCAAGCGTTCAACGGTACGAGTGCTCGCCTCAGGGCTCGACGGATTTCACGAAGGCAAACCGGCCGTCCTTCACGGTGATGATCACGGCCGATTTTGAGGCGTTGCGCTGGGCGTCGATCGAGGTGCGGCCGGTCACGCCGGGAAAGTTCCTGGTGGCGGCCAGCGCGGCGCGCAGCGGTCCGCCGTCCGTCGTTCCGGCCCGCTTCATCCCATCGACCAGCAGGTTGGCGGCGTCGTACCCGAGGGCGGCGATGCTGTCGGGCGTTTCGTTCCAGCGGGCGCGGAACCGGGAGACGAAGGCCACCACTTCCGGCGCGGTGGATTCCGACGTGTAGCTCGCGGAATAGTAGACGCCCTCCACGGCCGGGCCGCCGATGGCAAGCAGCTCGGGCGCCTCCCAGCCATCCCCGCCGAAGATCGGCACGGTCAATCCGAGCGCCCGCGCCTGTTTGCAGATCAGCGCGGCTTCCGTGTAGTAGCCCGAGGCCAGGATCGCATCGGCGCCGGTGGCACGGATCGCCGTGAGCTGCGCGCGAAAATCCTTGTCGCCTTCGGAATACCGCTGCTCGGCCGCGATCGCGCCGCCGTCGCCGGTGAAGCGTTCGCGAAAAACACGCGAGAGGCCGACGCTGTACGGTGAGTCGATCGAGGTCAGGACCGCGACCCGCCGGACCTTGAGCATGTCGGTGGCGAAGCGGGCCAGCACCGCACCCTGGAACGGGTCGATGAAGCACACGCGGAAAATGCAGTCGCCCATCCGCGTGACCTTCGGATCGGTGGACGAGATCGCGATCATCGGGATGTGCGCGGTCTGGCAGATCGGGGCGGCCTCGAGCGAGTTGGCGGAGGCATTGCCGCCCAGGACGGCGACCACGTGGTCGCGGGCGATGAATTTCTTCACGATCGTGGCCGATTCGCCCTGTTTGGACTGGTTGTCCTCGGTGAGGAACTCGACCTTCCGGCCCAGCACGCCTCCGGCGGCGTTGACTTCCTCAAACGCGAGGATCGCCCCCTTGCGGGCCGAAACGCCGAAGGCCGCGTCCTTGCCGGTGAACGCCCCGTACTGCCCGACCCTGATCAAGTCGTCGGCCCGCAGGGTCGCGACCACGAGCAACCCGGCGGCCAGACCGAGGCGGGCGAAGATGAAATGACGCATCGCGCCACTCAACCGTCCGCTTTGGTCGGCGCAAGCCTGCCCGACGGCGCCGGCGGGAGATTCGGCGTGGACACTTCCAGCGCGTTTGCTTGTCTGCATTCCGCGTGCCCGTCATCGACCGCTATCTGCTGAGCGAATGGATGAAGATCCTCGGGCTTGTCGTGTGCGCGCTGGTGGGTCCCCTGCTGATTTTTGCGATCTACGACAATTTCCGGGACCTGCTCGCGACGGGCGCGGGCCTGCTGGAGATCCTGTTTTATTATGTGACGGTGCTGCCCAAGTACCTGTCGATCGTGCTCCCGATCGCGCTGCTGCTGTCGCTGCTCTTCATTCTGGGAAAACTGCATCGCAACAACGAGTTCACGGCGTTGCGCGCGGCGGGCCTCAACATCTTCGCCACGACGCGCATCCTGTGGGTGGCGAGTCTCGGCTTCTGCGGCGTGTCGTTCCTGCTCAACGCCCGCGTGGTGCCGTGGTCGGTGGAGGCGTCGCGGCGGATGATCGAGAGCTTTCAATATCGCGCGGAGGAGAAGAAGGCGCCGGCCAATCTCGTGGGCCTGGTCACGGGCGTGACGTTCGACAACCGCCGGACCAACCGCATGTGGTTCATCGACCGCTACAGCCGCTACGCGCAAACGGCGTACGGGATCACGGTGTACGAGCTCGACCGCCAGCGGCGGGTGCACCGGGAGCTGGCCGCCCGCGAGGCGCATTTCGATGTCCGGCAGCACGGCTGGGTTTTCACCGATGGCCGCGACACCTGGCTCGATGCGGAGACCGGCGAAAAGGTGCGGTCCACCGCGTTCGCTGAAAAACTGGTTCCCTATTTCAACGAGGATCCGGAGTTGATGCTCCTGATCGACCGCGACCCGCGGGACCTGTCGTTTTTCGAGCTGCGCCGGATCGTCGATTACTTCACCTCCGAGGACGACCCCAAGTTGTCGCGCTATGCCGTTCGTTACTATGGGCTGCTGGCGGACACGATGGGTCCCCTGATCATCCTCGCGATCGCGCTTCCGTTTTCGGTGACCGGCGTGCGCGTGAGCCCCGCGGTGGGAGTGTCGAAATCAATCGGCCTGTTCTTCGCGTACTACATCCTCAGCAGCGTGGCGACGATCCTTGGCGGTTCGAACTGGATCGAGCCGGTGTGGGCCGCGTGCCTGCCCGACCTCGCGATGGTGGGAGTGGCCGCCTATCTGTTCGGCCGGCTGCGCTGACGGGCGGGCCCTATTGCTGAAGGAAGAGCGGCGGCCAGGTCAGGAACTCCATGGTGCGGATGCGGTGCCAGTTCGAAAAGATGATCACGCCCCACACGACGATGCAGTTGATGTAGGAGAGGAAGACGGCGGCGCTGCCCATGTCCTTGGCGCGTTTGGCGAACAGGCGCTTTTCCAGCGAAATGTCGTCGATCGTCCATTCGATCGCGGAATTCAGAAGCTCGGCGATGATGATGACAAACAGCGACGCGAGCATCACCGCAGTCGACACCGCCTTCACGGGCAGGATCACGGCGACGGGCGTGAGCAGGCCCACAAAAATGAGGTCCTCGCGAAACGACGGCTCGTGCCGCACGGCGGCCCAGAAACCCTCGATCGCGTAGCCGACCGACTGGAGGAAGTTGCGAAAGTCGCGTCGCTTCGGGGTCGTGTTGTCGGAACTGCTCACCGATCCGATTGAAGCCGGTGACCCACGGGTCACAAATCTAAACTGCGTCAAGGCCAGCGGGGCGAAGCCGGGAGGTCTTCCGCACCCCCGGCCGCCGCGAAGATTGGCGCGGCCAATCCGCCCCAGCCGCAACGATGCCGTAGAAACTGGTTTCGCCCTGGGATCGACAGGTCCTTTGATGGTCGCCAATGTTCCCATCGGCGACAAAGGGATCGGTATGGAAACCGACGCCCACCTCCTGCCTCGTTCCGACTCAGGCGACGCGGGGAAGGCGAAAAGTCACGGGCGTGCCGTCGAGGCCAATGGCACTGATCGCCTGCGCAACGGTCTCGTCGTGGCAACCGATGAACTCGAGCAGGCGGCGGACAAATCGCGCGCGGGTCGGCGTATCGATCGCCATGACCGCCCAGAACTGGGTGCCATCGATCTGCCGCGCGTGATTGTGCGTCCGGATCTGGTTCACCTCGTCGCGGCTGAGCATCAGGTAGCGGCGCGCGTTGTGCTGCTGCGAAACGAAGTCGCCGAAGTCGCACGCATAATTCCGTGCCACCCACGCGAGCAGCGCGAGATAGCGTTCAATCGGATCATGTTGCTTGGCGAACTCCGTCCCCGTGAGAAAGAAAAGCAGATGATCTCCGGTCAGCGGCCGTCCGGCGCCAAGCAGCGAGGAGATCAGTTCCGCCGGGCTGAGCTGCTTCGCGGACGCCAGCCGTTCGAGCGCCTCGTACGCGTCGTCGCTCAGCTCAACTGATTTCATGGCGGAAAAGATGGAGTCCAAAGGCGAAGGGTGCAACGCGAATACGTGAACGAAATTGTCCCGATTTTGGAAATTCATGGCCGCGTTTTCGGCCCGATTTTCCCGGAAGCGGGACGGCCGCCCGATCTCCGGTCGCCGCTCAAGGCGGCCCGTTTTCTCCTGGGAGGAAATTTCCCCGCGCGGAAAAGACGAACCTCGCGTCGAGAATCCCTGCCGGTTGCGGGCGGCATCGATCGCAAGACCGGGCGGGAACGAGCGCCTGCCATCTTGCCACCGTCGTTGGGCGCAACGACGACCACCGGTCTGCCTGGACGGCGCCGCAACCCGCCTACTTGTCCGCTGGGGCGGCGGCGGGCGGTGACGCCTCCGCGGGCGATCCCGGCGGCGCTGGAACGGGCGCCAGTGCGATCGTCTTCTTTTCGGTGTGAGTCGAAGAGCGAAGGACGAGCGTGATGTTGGCCTCCCCGGCCTCGGCGACGAGCCGCGACGTCATGGGGTCAACCTCGACGCTCTGCTGCGGGTCGAGACTGACCGTCTCGGGTTGAACGACGAAGTTTCCGAGCTCGGAAAGAAAGTCCACGACGGACAGATCCACGTGGGTCGGGCCGTGGTTGGTGAAACGCAAATGGATCAGCATCGGCGGACCGCCCGCTGCGGCGGCGCGTCGGATGTTGGCAATCTCGTCCTGCTCGATCGTGGCGCCGCCGGACGAATCGCCGGAGGATCCGCCACCGCCACCGCGTCCATGGCGGCCTCCGCCCATGTGTCCGCCTCCGCCGTGGTGACCTGCGTTGCCGGTACTCGGCGTGGCGTCATCAGGCTTGCCGGCGTCGCCGAAACCGGCGCCGGTCTTGATTTCGGCCAGGACCTGTCCGTTGAAAAAAGTTTCCTGCCCGGCCAGCGGTGGTGGCGGAGGAAGGTGGGGCCTTCGGTTCGCCTGATCGGGGTGGTCGCTTTCGCAGCCTGTGATAAGGAGCAACGCCAGCAACGCGGCCGCCGCGCCGGCGCCGCGCGTTGAAAAACGCAGGGATTCAAGCATTGGAGCAAAAGACGCCGCCCATCGGAATTCGGTTGCAGCGCGCGGCGGGAATATTCGCGTCGGCTGGCCGAACCGTTGCCGCGGCCACGCGAACGGGGCCACCCCGTGAATATTCGCGAGAGTCGTTCCCCAGCGACCGGTTCAACGGGTCCGTCCCGTTACAGCCAATTGTAATTGAAGCTCACGCTGATCCGTTCGGCGGCGATGCGGTTGGACGCGACTTCGTGGCGCAGCCAGCTCTCGAAAAGTATGACCTGCCCGGCCCGGGCGGGATAGGTCACATGGGTCCGGTTCGAAGCCTTCGCGTGCCTGGTGCGTGGCGGCGCCGCCATGAACCGGTCGAGGCGCGGATCCTCGAATTTCAGTCCCGGACAGCCGCGCGGCGTGACCACGTAGTAGGTTCCGCTGATGAACGACAAGGGATGAAGATGCAGGCTGTGGGCGGCCTGTTCCGGCATGATGTTCACCCAGAAATCCGTCATCCGGATCGTGCGTTTCCGGAGGTCGAAATCGAGCGCACGGGCGAAGCGGCGGACGTGGATCGTGATCCTTCGCTCGAGTTCGGCAAACGTCGATGACACCTTGTGCAACTGGTTCAGCGAGGCGTAGGACGTGTATCCACCGGGGTAATGCGCCGCCGACCAGCGGCGCCCGGCGCCATCATAGGCGCGAAGGCGCCGGCACTCCTCCGCCAGCTCCGAATTGAACGCGCCCAAGCCGCGGCGGATCAGCGGCGCGGCATGGATCAGGGTGGGAAACCAGGAGCGGGTGGACATGGTGCGTCGGTTCAGTTCATCACGAAGCGCCGGAGGTTTACAATGGGGACAAATTCCCCGCGGATCCAATTATGTGATTGAACATGGGTGGGATTGGTTTTTCACGGGACCTTCATCATGATGACAAAAACAGTTGGGACCATCCTGATCGGTCTGGTGCTCGGCGCCAGCGCCGCTTTTGCCGACCGCATTGAATTGGCGGACGGGTCGGTGATCATGGGCAAGAAGCTGCTGGTTGAGGCCGGCAAGTTCAAGATCGACACCTCTTTTGCCGGCACGCTGGAGATCGCGCAGGACAAGGTGAAAAGCTTTTCCACCGACGAGCCGGTCAACATCCTCCTCACCGGCGGCACTCCCGTGCTCAGCGAGGTCCAGAGCGCGGAGGGCGGCATCAAGATCAAGATGGCAAGTTCGCCGGACCTCGTGGCCACCGGCAAGATCTACGAGATCTGGCGCAAGGACTCCGACAGCCCCGAAATTCGCAAGCTCAAGGCGATCGCCGCGGGGCGCGTGCATCACTGGTCGTATGAGGCGGCGGCGGCGATTGCCGGCCGCACCGGCGTGGCGGACAAGTTCAGCCTGGACCTGGGGGTGAAGGCGACGCTGGCGAATGACACCGACAAGCTGGTGCTTTCGGGAGCGGTCCAGAAGGCGCGCGACGAGGGGGTCGACACGGCCAGTCATTTACTCGGGTCCGCGGACTATTCCTCCTACGACTCCGCGGGCAACGGCTGGTATGCGAAGACGCTGCTCGAGCAGGATCACATCAATCTCCTGGACCTGCGTTCGAGCACCGCGCTCGGCCTCGGCCACAAGCTGATCAAGAACAAGAAGGAGGACCTCGAAGTCCGCGCGGGCCTCGTCTATCTGTATGAAAAGTACGACGACGACACGAGTTTCGAGTCTCCCGGTCTCGATATCGCGGTCCTGCACTCCTACATGTTTTCGACGTCCAAGCTGACGAACATGATCGACTACACCCCGGCGTTCAAAACCTTCGCGAATTACCGCATCCATCACGAGTCGGCCTTCGAGATCCCGCTCGCGGCCTCGATGTGGAAACTGAAGATCGGCGTGGCGAACGATTACAACAGCCGTCCGCCGGATGGCGTGAAGCGTCTCGACACGACCTATTTCAGCAGCCTGCTGCTGACCTGGAAGTAGTCGCTGGCCTTTTCCCTTTCTCGAACGGGGCCGGCGCGGCCCCGTTTTTTTGTCTCCTCGACCGGGTCATTCGGCGGGCATCGGTGTTGCGGCCGACACTGATCGCTGATGGGGACATCGGCGATCGCCTGTTGTTTTGTTCCCGGGCGTCCGGCGAGGCGGCGCGAACCGGATATTGCGCCCGGCTATCACCGCGGTGCGAACGGTTCCGCTCGCAAGGAAATCTCTCAACTCTCGACCCTCAACTTTCATCTCTCAACCACCCGCTCCCGCCTCAGCCGGACCCATGCAGTTGGGAGTGGAACGCGTTGTCTCAACCCGTTCGCCAATCGAAGCGCGTTGAGGACAACACGCTCCACCATTTGATTCGCAGCTCCACCGAGCCAATCGAGTGTTCAAATGCATGAGTCCGGCTCAGTCCTTGTGCAGGGTGAAGGTGCGCGTGATCCGGTAATGCGGAGGTCCGCCGCTGACGGATTCGCTGGCCACGAGATGGAACGCGTCGACGCGGAATGGCGGCGCCTCGAATCCCGCCTGTTGCTCGACCCACCGGGCGATCTTCTTCGGTGCGGCCTGTTCCGTCAGGCGGCCGATCGTGAGGTGGGGATGAAAATGGCGCACATCGAGCGCGAGGTCGACCCGCAGCAACGCCTCGTCAACGCGCTGGCGCAATTGGAACAGCCGGGGATGGGAATGGCCGGTGCCGACCCACAGGACATGAGCCGGGCCGCGGCTCGGAAAAAGCCCGGCTCCTCCGACCGGAAGGATGAACGGCTCGACCCGCACGGCGGCGAGGGCCTCGGCAAAACGGCCGGCCTTTTCTTCCCCGGTCTCGCCGATAAACCGCAGCGTCAGGTGCAGATTTTCCTCCGGGGTCCACCGGACGCCTTCAAGCGGTTCCTCCAACGCGGCCAGTTCGGTGCGCACGGACGCGGGTGGAATCACGGCGGCGAACAGGCGGGCCATGCGCGCATCAACAGCGGGAGCATCGCGCACGGCGACAAAAATCCCCGGCCGCTCATTGATGCCGCAGGACGGCGTCCGCCCGCGTCCAGACATCAGCGGGCATGCCGAGCGCCTGTTTCAGCGCGACATCGCGATCCCACGGATTGGCCAGCGCGTTGATTCGGCGAATCGTGCTCACGGGAAGCCGGTGGGCGTAATACCACGGCGAAACGAGGATGGGCATGTTGACCAGGGGGAAATCGGTTCCATAGAGCAACCGTCCGGCGAATTCCGGGCGCCCGAGCACGAGACCGAGGTGGCCGGCCTTGTTGATCTGGGTCAGCGAGGAAATGTCCGCATAGGCATTCGGATAGCGAAGCATCAGGCGCGCGAGGCGATCGAGCGAGGGCTCGCCGTGAAATTCTCCGGTGGTGGCGGCGTGCGCGGCGATCACTCTCACGCCGAGGCGGAGGGGAAGCTCCAGGCGGGCGGGATCGCAAAGTTCGTCCGTGGCGCGGGTGAACGAGTGCTCGCTCCCGGTATGCGCGAGCAGCGGCAGGTCGAGCTCCACGAGGCGATGATAGAATGGAATCAGGCGGGGATCGGCGGGATCGATCTGCTGGATCGACGGCAGCCACTTGACCAGCACGGCGCCGTGGTCGGCGGCCCACTGCAGGCGTTCGAGCGCATCCCGGCGATACGGGTTCACGCTGGCGCCCCACGCGAGGTTCGGATGGCGCGCCACGGCGGTCGCGACGAACTCGTTGGGCACGTAGATTTCGGTGCGCGCCCGGTCGAGCTCCCCGTGGGCGTCGACGACACCGTCGAGTGCAAGGATCACGGCCCGGCCGACATGCTGACTCTGCGCGAGCGAGGCGGAGATCCGGTCGATGACGAGCCAGTCACCGGATTTCTCGAGATCCGCCTCGGTGACGCCGAAGGCCTCCAGGTAGCGGCGAAACTTGTAGCTGCGGCGCAGCTCGGGCGAAATGAAGCAGCCGCTGCCGCCGGCGCCGATGCCGGCGGCATGGCAGTGCATGTCCGTGAATTGTCCGGCCGGCAGCGGCTCCGGGGTCCGATACGGCCGCGAGAAACCGCAGCCCAGCCAGGCGGCGACGAGAACGAGGACCAACAAGCCGAAACCGGCGACAAGGCGGGTGAAGTGATGCAGGAGGGTTTTCATGGTGGGTAACGCGGCGAGTATAGCCGGACCCACGGCGGACCGTTAATTGATAAACTGAATGTCCGGCATTGCCCTCGCCAATGCCGCGGCGGCATCGGGCCGGGACACGCGACACGGGCGAGGTCAGGTGCGGTTGAGGATGCACCTGACCTCGTTTTCGCGTCACCACCCCCAGCGGACACCCGTGCTGAGAATCCAGCGGGGCTCGAGCTGCAGGCCGTTCACGCGCTGGTAGACCGGCAGTTGGAGAAATGCGAACGCGCTGGTCCGTGTCCCCAGATTGGCCGTCACGCCCGGACTGACGTAGGCGGTGGTGCTGCCGCTGTTGTCCGTGTCGGCCTCAATTCCATGTTCCCGGCCCTCGGCCTTGAGGTTGATCTGAAGTTGCGGGATGAACGCACTGGAATTCAACCAGCGCACGCCGGTGCTGCACGTGAGGCTGGTCGAGGGAAGAAACCCGTCGCGCTCCGCCAGTGGAGCATCCAGCATCGCCTGGAAGAAGCAGCCGAGGCTGGGCTCGGGCTTCGCAAACCACGAGACTCCCGCGAGCAGGTCCCAGGTGCCCGTGCCCAATTGCAGTCCGCGGTCGAGGAGTTCGCCGGCCTGTGGTCCGGAGGCGAAGTTTTGGTCAAACCGGCCGGTGGGAAGTTTGAGGCCGACCTGAAAGCCGAAGCTTTGGTTCGACGAAAATGTCTGGTATCGGGTCGTGACGCGGAGATCGCCAAAGCCGCTGGCATCCGACGTGGAGATGTCCGTGTCGCCCGGGGCGATGGTCGTGTGATATCGATCGTGCCAGGGCAATGAAGCGGTCACGGCCCAGTTGCGATCCACGACGTAGTTCAGATCCAGCCAGGTGTTTCGGTTGACCGTACGCTGTTGGATTTCCTCGTCGTTGGGAAACGTGAAGGTGCCTCGGTCGGCCGTGCCGGTGCCGGAACGGAGATCGGACTGCTCGAAATACTCGAGGCGAAGGCCGATATTGAGACCGGACGCCATGGGATAGCCCTGGGCGGCCCAGTCGGAGCTGAGCGAACAACCGCACACGGAGCAGGCGGACGCGCGGTCCGCCGCGATCGCGAGCGCGGCTAGCAAGAGAGGGAAAAGGCGAAAACGCATAAAAGGAAAAAATGGGAGAACCGGGAAGGGAACGCCGGCGCGTCGTCGACAGGACGTCGACCGGCGGGAGCGGGACGCGGACGACCGGATTGGGTCATGCGTGCCTCGATTGCACGGGAGAACGGAGCGCGGACAACGTCCGCGACCGGGCAGGTTTTTGTCCTCAGGCCCTCGGCGGCGGCACGGGAACTTCGTCCGTGCGCGCCCGAAGCAGGCGGGTCGATTCGGCGGGCCACGCCGCCGGCGCGACCGCCGGCATCAGGCAAAGGGAGTTCTCCGCCAGGAACAGCACGCGCGGCGCGGAGCGGTCGGAATTGGATGGATTCGGCAGCTCGTGGCGGGCGGTGTCGCGCGCGGCGCCGACCGCCCGGCAGAGCTCGCACGGACGACTCGCATCGAAGGTATCGGCCAGTGCAACGGTCACGCTTTCCGTGCGGGCATAGCCCGCAAACATCCGACCCCATGCGACCGCCTGCACTCCATCCCAAAACAATCCGGTCGCGCACAGCCAGGCGAAGCCCAGGGCGGTGACGGCGATCGTGCGGCGCAGGGGAAGGACGGCCTTCATTCAGACTGAACCGATTGCGGCATCGGGCCCTTTGTTCAATGGAATTTTCGATGGCATGCAGGAGACGCACCCTGCGACGCGATGCCGGGCGGAACTCCCTCAGAGCAGCGATCCACCGGCCGCGGCGCACGCAATGACGACCAGCCAGGATGGTGCGCGAAAGATCTGGAGGGCGGCGAAGGCGCTCCCGGCCACGATCCATTCGCGCGGTCCGAGCAGGCTCGACGTCACGACCGGATCAACGAGCGCGGCCAGCAGCACGCCGACAATCGCGGCATTCACGCCCGCGACGGCGCCGCCCGCGACGCGGGAGCGCCGTGCGACGTTCCACCAGGGAAGGACGCCCCCGACCAGGAGGAGTCCCGGAAGGAACAGCCAGCCCAGAGCCCATGCGGCGCCGAGCCATCCTCCTGGCCCGATTCGGAGCAAGGCGCCGAGATACGCGGCGAAGGAGAAGAGCGGTCCCGGCATTGCCTGGACAAAGCCATAGCCCGCCACGAATCGGTCCTCCGGGACCCATCCGGCGGCCACCACCTGCTGGCCCAGCAGCGGCACCACCGTGTGGCCTCCCCCGAAAACCAGCGAGCCCGTCCGATAGAACCGGTCCGCCACCGCCATCCATCCGGCAGGAAATGCATGCGCAAGGGCCGGGAGGACCGCGAGCAGGACAAGGAACGCGACCAGCCAGATCGCGCCGCGCCGGCGGAGCGCCGGTCCGGCCACGGCGGCGGTGGGCGGGGATCGCAACCATAACCCGCCAATCAGTGCGCCTCCGGCGAGCACACCGACCTGGCTTGCCGTTCCGCCGGCGAAGGTGACGGCCGCCGCTGCCACCGCCGCCAGCACGGCCCGCGGAAGATCAGGGCAAAGCCGGCGCCCCATCGCGAGCACCGCCTGCGCGACGACGGCCGCCGCCGCGACCTTGAGGCCACCGAGCCATCCGGACATCTCGGGATGCCGCAGCGAGCCGATGCCAAACGCAAACAAGGTCATCACCATGGCCGACGGCAGCGTGAAACCCAGCCACGCGGCCACGCCGCCCGCGAGACCGCGCGTCAGCAGCCCCACCCCGAACCCCACCTGGCTGCTCGCGGGTCCGGGCAGGAACTGGCACAGCGCCACCAGCTCGGCAAAGTCCTCATCGGAAATCCAACCCCTTCGGGCCACATACTCATTGCGGAAGTAACCGAGATGCGCGATCGGCCCGCCGAACGAGGTGCAGCCCAGTTTCAAGGCGGCGAAAAAGATGGCGATGACACTCGGCCGGGCGGACGGCATGGGCGACGAATATCGGATCCGGTCGTGCCTGCACGCTATTTGCAGCCGCGGGATTGAGTCCGCGACTGCGACGGTCATGATCGACGCGTGCTCCTTGCGCTTCACAAACCCTACGGCGTGCTGTCGCAGTTCACGCCCGAGCCTGGTTCCGCCTGGCGCACGCTGGCGGAATTCGATTTGCCGGCGAAAGTGTATCCGCTCGGCCGGCTCGACGCCGATTCGGAAGGCCTGCTCCTGTTCACCGACGAGGAGGGACTGAACTCACGCCTGCTCGATCCGGAACACGGGCATGTCCGGGAATACTGGGTGCAGGTCGAGCGCGTGCCGACCGACGAGGCCCTGCATCGGCTGGCGGTGGGACCGGTGCTCGACGGACGCCGGTGCCGGCCCGTCGCCGTGCGACTCCTGGTGCCGGAACAGATTCCCGCTCCGCGCGACCCTCCGGTCCGTTTCCGCAAGAACGTTCCCGACTGCTGGCTCAGCCTCGAGCTGACCGAGGGACGAAACCGCCAGGTGCGGCGCATGACGGCCGCGGTCGGGCATCCCACTCTGCGGCTGCTCCGCACCCGCATCGGCCGGCTGCGCTTGTCCGATCTCGGCCTGCTGCCCGGCCAATGGCGGCATCTCACCGCGACCGAACGCGAATCGGTGTTCGCGCCTTGAGATCGGTTCCATCTCCGCGCTCCGGAGCCAGCCGCGCGAATTCAGGTGCGAAACACAAACACCGCGCCCTTCTCGGTCCCGACGGCAAGCAGGCTGTCGTCGGGACTCCAGGCGAACTGAACGGGCGGCGACGGCAGTTTCGCCTCGGCGACAAGCGGGTCGCGACGCGTCGGGGCCCACAGCCGGAACTCGCCGCTGGCGGATCCACTGGCCAGAACCCCGTGGCGATTTTGGAAAGCGACGCCGCACACGCGGCCTTCGTGGGGCAGGGCCATCGGTTCGCGGTCCGCCGGGCCCGCGCCCGAGCAGTCCCACACGCACGCGTCGCGTCCACCGCCCGTCGCAAGCCACTTGGAGTCCATGCTGAATGACAGTTCGCGGAGTTTCGATTCGTACCCGCTCATGTGCAGTTCGATATCCTCGGCCGGCGCCCAGAGATGAACGGCGTTGTCCTGGCAGCCCGCGACGAGCCAGCGTCCGTCGGGCGACCACGTGATCGCGGGGAGGGCATTGCCATACGTGAACTCGCGCACGGGTTGAAAACTCGTCGCGTGCCACACCGCGATTCCGCCGAAATGTGCGGCGGCCAGACAGGAGATGCCGGTGGCGGATTCTCCGCCCAAAAGCGCCGCCGGTGAAACCGCCAGCGCGGAAATCGACTTGGGTGCGTCGGGAAAAGCGTGGGCCACGGTCCCGTCCGGTGACAGCGCGGCGAGCTTCCGGCCGCCCGATGCAAACAGGAGCGGGGCCGAGCCATCCGCCGAAGCGCGCCAGGCGAGATGCTCCACCCACGAGGAACCGAGCGCGGCTTCGCCGATTTTCTGCCCGTCGGACACCCGCCAGAATCTTGCTTTTCCGTCCTGGCCGCCGGTGGCAAGCAGGTCCGATCCCGCGGGCCCCCAGGCGAGCGCGTTGAGGCCTTCTTCATGACCAGCCAGTTTGTGCCGGACCGCTCCGTTCGGGGAATCGAAAATTGTCACCGCGCCGGAGGTCGCCCCGGCTGCCAGTCCGGAGCCGTCGGGCGACCAGGCGAGTCCGATCACGTAGTCATCGAGGATGGCGGCCCAGTGCTTTGCCAGATTCATGTCTCGCCAGACGAAACCTCGCCGGCGCGGCGACGCAAGCCCGGGAACCGCCTCCGGGGTCCGGATTTTTTCGTGCGCCGCCGTCGTTTCCTGATTCGCTGGCCGTCGTGCCCGAGTTGCCCGACATCACCGTCTATCTCGAGGCACTCGAACGGCGCGTAGTCGGCCAGGTTCTCGAAAAGATCCAGATCCTCGATCTGTTCGTCCTGCGCACCGCCCGGCCGCCGATCGGCTCCATTTGCGGAGAGCGGGTGCGGGAACTGCGGCGGCTCGGCAAGCGCATCGCCTTCGGTTTTGCCGACGGCAAATGGCTGGTGCTGCATCTCATGATCGCGGGACGGCTTCAGTGGGCGGAGGCCGGGGGCAAAGCCGCGAAGGGCGTGGGACGCAATGCCCTCGCGCAGTTCACCTTTCCGACCGGCACGCTCACCCTGACCGAGGCCGGCACGAAGCGGCGCGCTTCGCTGCACCTCCTCGCCGACGAATCGGAACTGGCGGCCCACGATCGCCGGGGCATCGACGTCTTCGGCGCGACGGGAGAGGAATTTCAAGCGGCGCTGGTGGAGGGCAACCACACTCTCAAGCGCGCGCTCACCGATCCTCGTCACTTCAGCGGCATCGGCAACGCGTACTCGGATGAAATCCTGCACGCGGCGCGATTGTCTCCGGTCACCCTGGCTCAGCGCCTTTCCCGGGACGAGGTTGCGCGGCTGCACACGGCGACGAAAAAGGTGTTGTCCGAATGAACCGAGCGGCTGCGGCATGAAGCCGGCTCCGCGTTTCCCGGCAAGGTCACCGCGTTCCGACCGGAGATGGCGGTGCACGGCAGGTTTGGGCAACCCTGCCCGATTTGCGGCACAACCGTGCAGCGGATCCGTTACGCCGACAACGAGGTCAATTATTGTCCGCGCTGCCAGACCGGTGGCAAGATGCTCGCGGACCGTTCGCTGTCGCGGCTGTTGAAGTCCGACTGGCCGCGGACGATCGGGGAATGGGAGGAGCGCGAACGGGAGATCAGGCCAGGCAGGCCTTGAATGCCTCGGTCAGCGCGGCGCGGTCGAGCTTGCGCCCGATGAAGACGAGGGTGTTGGCCCGGTTCTCGTCGCCCCGCCATTCGCGGTCAAATTTCGCATCGAACAGCATGTGGACGCCCTGGAACACCAGGCGCTTGTTCGTGCCCTTGACGCAGAGCACGCCCTTCATCCGGTAGATGTCGCCGCCCTTGGTCCGCAGGAGTTCGCTGATCCACTCGTTCAGGCGCTTCCCGTCGAGTTCGCCCGCGACGCTGATGCCGACCGACGACACTTCCTCGTCGTGCGAATGCTCATGTCGAAACGTGCGGTCCCAGCCGTATTTCAGCAGTCGTCCGCCGGCATCATGGAAGTGCGTGGGCACGTCGTGGCCGGTGAAGAGCACATAGCGTCCCGGCTGGCTGATCGTGACCGGAAAGACGCCGTGTTCATTGGCCAGTTTGAGACGGTGCAGCTTGCCGTCGGGGGTGACGGGTTCGCCGGGTTGCACGGGTTTTTCCCAGTCGGAGAACTCCCGCACCGCGGCCTGCACTTCCGCGGCCGGTTCCGCGCCATTCGCGCCGGCGGCGGGCATCAGCACGAGGTCGAGCTCGTTGTGGTCGTGGCCGCAATCGGCGCCGCATTCGTGGTCGTGATGATGTTCCTGTCCGTCCTCACCGTCACCGTGTCCAATCGCGAGTTCGTGCCGGCCGGGCGAGAGTTCGTAGGCTCCGGCCCATTCGAACGGATATTCCATCTCGAGGAACTGCGGGTCGACCTCGACGGCGCGCTCGAGATTGAAGCCGCCGACGTCGATCACGCGATCGATCGGAATGGCGGCGTTTTTCGTGCGGTGAATTTTCGCCATCGCGTTGATGGAATGGATCCGCCTCTCCAGCGCCTCGAGATCGGAGGCGGGGACGAGATCGGTCTTGTTCAGCAGGATGACGTCGGCGAAGGCGATCTGCTTCAGCGCCTCGGGCGAGTCGTCGAGGTGGAGCAGGATGTGGCGCGCGTCGACGACGGTCACAATCGCGTCGAGGCGGAACTGCGCGCGCATCTCGGGGTCGGTGAAGAAGGTCTGGGCGACGGGCGCGGGATTCGCGAGGCCGGTGGTTTCGATCAGGATCGCGTCGAGGCGGTCCTTGCGCTTCACCAGGCGCTCGAGGATCCGCAGCAGGTCGCCGCGCACGGTGCAGCAGATGCAGCCGTTGTTCATCTCGAAGATTTCCTCGTCGCTCTGGATCACGAGCTGGTTGTCGACCCCGACCTCGCCAAACTCATTTTCAATCACGGCGATCCTGCGGCCATGCTGCGCGCTGAGGATGTGGTTGAGCAGGGTCGTCTTGCCGGCGCCGAGGAAGCCGGTGAGGACAGTGACGGGAATGGGTGCGACGTCGGACATGAGGCGGGAGGGAAAACTCAGAATCCAGAATCCGCGCGGACGCAAGCCGGGGCGCGCCCGATCCCGCCCCGGGAGCTGTTGGCCGTCTGGTCCGGAGCGCGCTGGCTCAGTGCCGCGCCGGCTGCGAGCGGCCGAGCGGGGCAGGGGAGCCATCAAGGTGACTCTCGAGGTCCGTCACGGTGTGGCCGCGGCGGCGCTTGAACACGCACTGGAAGAAGGTGTTGTTCGGCACCATCACGAACTCGTCGCTGGCGGTCTCGAGGGTGGTGAAGATCATGGTCATGTCCGTCACCGTGCCGCGCACGTTCATGGTGGGCAGCTCGATCTCGTCGCCGACGCTGAAAGGCTTCGAGATGACGAGAACGATCGTGCAGAGAAAATTGCTGAGCACGCTCCACATGGCGACGAATCCGATGGCCACGAGTCCTCCGATGGTGCCGAGGACCGCCAGCAGGCCGTTGATCTGGAAGCCCCAGCGGCTGAGGATGAGCAGCGCGGCGCCGGCGAGGATCGCGTAGCGGAAGATCAGGCGCACCGGGGTGAGCGCGAGGCGCGGCAAACGCGCCCACTTCGCGAAATGCAGAAAGCGGCTCTTGAGGCCGAAGAAAAGGATGATCGCCACCGCGGCCACCAGCGCGGTCTGCACCAGGCGGGACATGTCCTCATGATCGAGAAAATCAAGCATACCGCCGATGGACACGGTTTGGCGCGGAGACGTTCCCCGGAGGGCCGGGGCACCGAGGCAAAGCCCGCCTTGCGCCGGGGACATTCACCGTTGTGCTGGCTTCATGGAGACTCCGCCGCCGCTGCCTTCCGAACCGACTCCGGGTCTCTTCCGTCATTACAAGGGAGGCGAGTATCGCGTGCTCGGGCTCGCGCGCCACTCCGAGACCCTCGAGCCCATGGTCGCTTATCAGGCGCTGTACGGCGAGCGCGGGCTGTGGGTCCGGCCGGCCGCGATGTGGGCGGAAACCGTTTCGTCCGGCGGACGCACGCAGCGGCGGTTCGAACGGGTGGGGGATTGAATACTGAAACATTCCCCGCAGCTTGCTGCGGGGTTTCCATGCGAGTTAGGACGCGGCCCGGCGTTGCCCTGCTTGGAGGGCAATGCAAGCCGCGCGTGGAATCCCCGGAGGTTGCTCCGGGGAGTAGCGCTGGCGAAAGGGCAGCGTTCAATATCTTTGTCGCCGCAAAAGCCCGGCCGACTCCGTGGGGTTCGCTGCCGGCGTGGCGCAGGTCGACCGATCGATTGGTGAACGCCATCTGCGGGACACCCTAGTTCGGAACGATGCAGTGGGTGGGCGTCGGTTTCCATACCGACGCCTCTGTCGCCGATATGGAAATCGGCGACCACCAAAGGACCTGTCGATCCCAGAGCAAAACCAGCTTTTGCGGCATCGTTCCGGCTGGTAGAGTGCCAGGCAGACGAACGAATGGTGCGATCCGGCCACGGGCGGTGGGTCCAATTCGAGCCCCGGTCCTTCCCCGCTCAACCGCACGAGTCCGATTCAGGCGGCTTTTGGCGCGTGGGCGGCGACCTGCTCCATGATCTCCCCCTTCGCGTCGTCCAGCGCCCTCAGCAGTGCGGGCGACTCGAGCATCTTTTTTCCCACGGTTTCGCCGAGAATTTTTCCCGCGACGGTGTCGCTGGGATAATGCGCGCCGCCAATGACGCGACTCCAGCGCACGAACGCGGCCTGTTTCCACCAGTCGGCCTCGTGCTCGGGAAACATGTGGGCGAGCAGGACTGCGTACAGGGCCGAATCGTAGCTGTGGCCGCTGGGATAGGAGGTGCTGACCGGCCGCTCGACGGCGGGCTGGAGGGTGGAATCGAACATATACGGGCGCGGGCGATTCCAGTTCGCCTTCGCCGCCTCGACGGTTGGTCGTCCCTCGAGGCGGATCTTCTCGAACAGGGCCGCGGTCTTCGGCAGGTCCTTCGCGTTGCACCCGTCGCCCAATACCGGAGCGAGAAGGTGGAACACGCTGAGCCGCTCGTAGTGCTTGGCCCAGGCCGCCTGGGCGGGCGTTCGCACCAACTGCAGGTCGCGCATCAGGTCCTGCTCGCCGCGCGCGCCAATCGAGGCCGGGTCCGGCGGCGGCGTCAGGTAAACGTGGAAGTCGACCGCGCCGTTCGCGATGAAATCGTGGGTGACCACCGGCGGCCCGGCGAAGGCGGCGGCGCCGCCGAGCAGGAAAAGGGCGGAGCGCAGGAGTTTCACGAGGCGGGAGTCTCGACGGTGCGAAGCTGGATGCTTTCGATGCGCTTGTTGGATTCGGTGAGGACGTCGGAAATGATCACCAGTTTGTCACCGACATTGATCTGGCCGATCTTCAGCAGCGCCGCGGTCGCGCGGGTGATCGTCTTCTCCGGGTCGCCGAAGGGAGAAAGGAAAAACGGCTCGATCGAGCGAACGATCTTGAGGTGGCGCAGCGTCTGCATCGAGTCGGTCAGCGCAATGATCTGCGCGCGGGCCGGCCGGTGCGCCGCGAGGCCGGCGGCGTTGATGCCGCGGCGCGTGAACGTCACGAGAAACGAATTCGGCAGCTCGTTGGCCATCACCACGGCCGAGCGGCGCAGCTTCATGTGTTCATCGAGGAAAACCCTCGGCTCGGGAATTTCATCGGCCGCCTCCTCTTCCACGCGCCGGGCGATGAGGTCGAGGATGGCGATGCACTCGAGCGGGTATTTGCCGACCGTCGTCTCGCCCGAGAGCATCACGCAGTCGGCCTGCTCGTAGACGGCGTTGGCGACATCCGTGATCTCCGCCCGCGTGGGCATCGGCTGGCTGATCATGGACTCCAGCATGTGGGTGGCGATGATCACCGGCCGGCCGATGGCGAGGCAGGTCCGCACGGCGCGGCGCTGGATGACGGGCAGTTCCTGGAGGGGCACCTCGATGCCGAGGTCGCCGCGCGCGATCATCAGCACGTCGGTGGCGCGGATGATCTCGTCGAGATGGCTGATCGCGGCCTGGTCCTCGATCTTGGCGATGATGCGCGCGTGGGAGTTGTGCTCCTTCAGGAAGCCGCGGAGCTGCACGATGTCCGCGGCCTCGCGCACGAAGGACAACGCGACGAAATCGACGCCCTCCTCGATCCCGACGAGCGTGTCGCCGCGATCCTTTTCGGTGAACGATGGCAGGCTCACGTGCACGCCCGGCAGGTTGATGTGCCGGCGCGAGCTGAGGGCGCCGGGGGTCAGCACGCGGCACCGGATATGGGCGTCGTGTTTCTCGAGGACCTCGAGCCGGATCAGGCCGTTGTCCACGAGCACGGTGTCGCCCACGCCGATGTCATTGACGAGATTCATGTAGTTGACGTCGACCGAGCGGATCTCGACGGCGTTCTCGCGGTTGGCGCCGGGCTTGACCGTGAAATCGAAAATCTCGCCCACCTTCAGCTCGATCGGAACCGCGACATCGCCGGTGCGGATCTCGGGCCCCTTGATGTCCATCATGATCGCGACCTCGCGCCCGGCGGTCTGCGCCGCCGACCGGATGCGGCGGATGATCTGGCGCGTCCAGTCATGCCTGGCGTGCGCCATGTTCAGGCGGACGACATCGACGCCCGCTTGCACCATCCTCACCAGCATCTCCTCGGACTCGGTCGCCGGCCCGAGCGTGGCGATGATCTTCGTGCGACGGACGGGACGCGTGGACATCACGCCGACGCAAGCAGCATCCCGGCCAACCGGCAAAGCAAAAGCCTGTCACCGGCCGCGGACGTTCAAGCTGGATCCCGCACGTCCATCGACCACGGATCGTACCGACAACGCGGAGGCAGAAGAATGCGAACCGAGGGCGGATCGAAGGTAGTCACCGGGAGGATGAGACAGGCAGCCGCCCAAGACATTGATGGCGAACTTGCGGGTCGAGGCGTGAAACCCGTGGCTGCAACCCCCTTTTCTGCCCTCAGGCCAGTTCGACCGCGGCGGTGCCGCTGCCCGGAGCGACGATCGAAAAGGCGCAGCGCAGCGCGGACAGCACCGGTCCGCACGCCGCCTCGACTGCGGCGGGCGAGTTGCAGTCGCGTGACAAATGGGTGAGGAAGACGTGACGCCAGCGCGGGCTCGCCACCGATTCGAGCAGTTCGCGCGCGGCCGCGTTCGAAAGATGCCCATGGCGCCCGCTGATGCGCTGCTTGGTGCTCCACGGCCGGCGGGTGTCCGCCTGCAGCATCTGCGGGCAGTGATTGGCCTCGACCACGAGGACATCGACCTCGCGGATGCGCTCGCGCACGTGGATCGGGGCATGCCCGAGATCGGTGAGCCAGGCGATGCTGCGTCGCGGCGAAAGCAGGTCGCCATGGCCGTGCGCAATGAGAAACCCAACCGGATCCTGCGCATCGTGCGGCACCGTGAAGGCGTCGATCTCGAAGTCGCGGAAGCGAAACGTGCCACCGGTCTCGAAGATCTGCCAGTTGGGCCGGAACTTCAGCGCCGGCTGGAGTGCGTTGGCTGTCGCGCGGTTGGCGAAGACGCGGATGTGCGGGTGCCTCGCGAGGCCGGAGAGCGCCGCCGAATGGTCGCCATGCTCGTGCGTCAGGAAAATCGCGTCGATCCGCTCGAGCGCTTCTCCCGCGTCGCGCAGCAGCTCGCCGAGGCGGCGTGCGGAAAAGCCGGCGTCGACCAAAAGGCGCGTTTCGCCCGACTGCAGGAGCGCGGCGTTGCCTGCGCTGCCGCTGCCGAGAATCTGGAACCGCAATGGCACGATGCCTTCCAAGAGGACGTCGCGCCCAAGCGCAAGCCCTCAACGTCCACCATCCGCCGGATCGGAAAGTCGCCGTGGTTTCCGCTGGCCATTGTCGGGCGAACCGGCAGAAAGGGCAAGGTGCTTCCGCATCCCACTCTGACCGAACGTTACGCGACCCCGGAAGCCAAGCCGGAGTTTGTCAACCGGCTGTTCGACGGCGGGGCGAAACACTACGATGCCGTGGTGGACTGGGGTTTCCTGCGCTCCGGTTCGTGGTACCGGCGCTGGGCGCTGCAACGCCACGGCCTCAAGCCCGGAGACCATCTGCTCGATGTCGCCTGCGGCACGGGTTTGGTGGCGGAGGGCGCGGCGAAGATCCTTGGCACCACCGAGAACATGACCCTGCTCGACCCCAGCGAGGGCATGCTGGCGGTGGCGCGGAAGAAGATGAACGCAAAATTTGTGCTCGGACGCGCCGAGGCGCTCCCGTTCCCTGACAACTCCTTCGATTTCCTCACCATGGGTTACGCGCTGCGTCACGTGACCAGCCTCGAGGACACCTTCCGGGAATACCGCCGGGTGCTGAAGCCGGGCGGCCACCTCCTCATCCTCGAGGTCACGAAGCCGCCGGAGCGTTTCCGGGGCTGGCTGTTCCGCCTTTATTTCGGCCGCATCTACCCGGCCCTGACCCGCCTTTTCACCGGCAGCCGCGAGGCGCGCGACATGATGCGGTACTATTGGGAGACAATGGATGCATGCGTGCCCCCTGAATCCGTGCTCGACGCCTTGTGCAAGGCCGGCTTTGCGGATGTAAAAAGGATTCGGATGATGTCGATGTTCAGCGAATACGGGGCGGTAAAAACGTAAGCCGGGAGCCTGCTTTTTCACTTTGCCTCACGGCAAGCGAGTAGCTTTTCTCCGGCCAGACCCCCGTACCTAACGACCCATGCAGCCTGCCTCACCCTCTGCCCCGAAGCTTCCGACCCCGGCGGACCGCGAGGAAGCTCTCCGGCACCTTCCCGAGGATGCCCGCGAGGCCTTCGCCAAGTTTCAGTCGACCGGCGATCCCACCGTGCTCGATCCGGTGATTCTGGCGATTCTCGCCGACTTCATTCCCCGGAAGTCGGCCCATCCGCTGCAGGATGCCCCCGGCACGAGCCGGCTGATGGAGGACCTGGGTTTCGACTCGCTCGCGATCACGGAAGTGGTGTTCTTCACCGAGGATCTTTTCGGCATCAGCATCGCCAACGAGGAAATCATCCAGGTGCGCACGCTCGACGACCTCCGCAGCTTCGTGCACCGCAAGGTTTCCGCGCCGACGGCGGGCTGACGCGTTTCGCCGTTTCATGCCGCGCCTGCCAGTCATCACGGGCCTGGGCTTCATCACGAGCATCGGGCACGATCGCGCGACCGTTCTCGGGAACCTGCAGGAATTGCGTCACGGATTTGAGCGCCACGAGTTCCTCGGCAACCCGAACATCCCGGTCAAGGTCATCGGCACCGTCAAGGGCTTCTCGTTTCCCCGGCCCAACTGGCGCGACTGGTCCTGGCCGCCGCAGTTCGAGGTCGACCGCGAGCTCCTGCGCGGCCTGGCGCCGCACGGCGTGTATGCGCTCTGCGCGCTGCAGCAGGCGCTGGCGGACGCCGCCCTGGCCGCCGGCGACCTGACGGATGGAACGACCGGGCTTTTCTGCGCCTCGGCGGGCTCGCCGTTCCTGCTCGGAAATTTTCTCGAGCAGATGCACGCCGCCCGCGGCGAGCGCGGCAACCCGATGGGAATCGTGTCCTCCATCGCGGGCACGCTGAATTTCAACCTCGCGGCGCACTACAAGATCTCCGGCGCGGTCTGCGGCTTCGTCTCCGCGTGCGCATCCTCCAGCCACGCGCTCGGCTACGCGATGGACGAGATCCGGCTTGGTCGCCAGGAACGCATGCTGGTGGTCGGCGCCGAGGACGCCACGGACGCCAGCATCCTGCCGTTCGCCAGCCTCCGGGCGCTTTCGACCAATCCTGATCCGGACACCGCGTCGCGGCCGTTCGACCGGCGGCGGGATGGATTTGTCGGCACCGGCGGCGCGGTGGCGCTGGTTGTCGAAAACGCCGACCTCGCCCGCCAGCGGGGCGCGCGCGTCTATGCCGAGCTCGCCGGCTGGGGGCAGGCGGGTGACGGCCACAGTGTCGCCATCTCGCATCCCCAGGGCGCGGGTTTGCGCGAAGCCATGAAGCGGACCCTGGCCGACGCGCAGGTGGCGCCCGGCGACGTCGACTACGTGAATGCCCACGCCACCTCCACGCCCGCGGGCGACACGTCCGAGGCTCTCGCCCTCCACTCGATTTTCACGGAGGCCGGAGCGCGCCCTTTCGTCAGCAGCACCAAGGCTCTCACCGGCCACGGCCTCTCGCTCGCCGGGGCGATGGAGGCCGCCTTCTGCGCCCTGGCCATCGCGGAAGGCTTCATCCCGGGAGCCGCCCACCTCGAGGAACCCGATCCCATCTCGGCCGGCCTCAACCTTCCGCGCACCTCGCTTGACGCGGCCCCGCGTCTCGTGCTGAACAACAGCAGCGGTTTTGGCGGCAGCAATGTCTGCCATCTCCTGCGCCGCCCCTCGTAACCGGTCCCTTCGCGCCCTCCATGTCCGACCCGCTCACGCAACGCCTGAAGACCATGGTCGTCAACACGCTCAAGCTCGACGGCGTGCGCCCCGAGGACATTCCCGACGACGAGCCGTTGATCGGTTCCCCGCGTTTCGGGCTCGACTCGATCGACGCCCTCGAGCTCGTCCTCTCGCTGGAAAAGGAATTCGGCCTCAAGATCGGCAGCAGCGAGGAATCGCGGCGCGCGCTGGCGAGCGTTGGCGCGCTCGCGGCCTACATTCGTTCCCGCCAGCAGACCGCGTGACCGGTCCGGTCGCATGACCGCGCCGGTCGACAATTTTCCGCTCGGCATCGAGGCCTGCGACTGTCTCACGCCCTGGGGCGACGCCGAGGCGACGGTGACGGCGCTGCTCGAGGAACGCCGCGCCCTGGAGATGCGGCCGGTGCTCGGGCGGGACGGGGGGGACCTCGTGCCGCTGGCCGTGATCGGAACGATGGACGAGACGCTGCCGGCCCGATGGCTGCCCGAAATCCGGCGGATGGCCCGCGGGGTGCCGGCCGGGCCATGGGGCACGGCGCGCGCGCCGGTGATCGTGACAAGCAGCAATTTCGGCGTGGGCAGTCACTACGCCTTCGCGCGCGACCACGATCCGCGGCACCTGACCTACGGGACACCGTACGCGGCGGTCGAGGCGGTCCGCCGGGAGCTGGGATGGGGGCGGCAGGTCCACGTGTTTTCGCACGCCTGCGTGACCGCCCACCTCGGCCTTGCGCATGCCGCGCGCCTGGTGCAGGCGGGCCTCGCGGAGCGCGTCCTCGTCTTCTCCTTCGACTTCATCAGCCCGTTTGTCGCCGGCGGCTTTCACAGCCTGAAGATTCTCAACCGTGGAATGCCGGCGCCATACGCCTGCCGCGAAACCGGCTCGATCGGGCTCGGCGATGGCGCCGCGTTCGCGGTCGTGTCGCGTGCTTCCACCCCGGCGCGGATCGTGGCGCATGCGTTCCACAACGAGATGTTTCATTTCACCGGCAACCAGGCGGACGGCGCCGGTTTCCGCATCGGCGCGGCGGCGATGGCCGGGGCGGCGCGCGGCCGGCGGGTGTGGATCAAGGGACACGGCACCGGCACGCTCGAGGCCGGCCGGCTCGAAGCCGAGGCGTTCGCCGCGCATTTCCCCGGCGCTCCGCTCGTGTCGTGGAAGGGCAGCCTGGGCCACACGCTCGGCAGTTGCGGACTGGTCGAGCTCGCGATCACGCTCGCCGCGCTGCGCCGGCGGCGGGTTCCCGGCACGGTGGGCGGCGCGGCACCGGCGTTCACGGGCGAAGTGGCGCTGCATTCCTTCGATCCGACCGGGTTCGACGCGGCCGTTCTGGCCAGCAATGCCTTCGGCGGCGCGCACGCCGCCCTTTTGCTCGAGTTCACCGCCTGAACATGGAGCGCTTCATCCAGTTCGCCTCCGTCGAACAGCCCGATCCGGCCGAATCCCTCGCGGCGGCGCGCGAGCGGCTGCGGGACAGGTTTCCCCGCACCGCCCTGCGGCGGATGACGCACCTCGGGCTGCTGGCGGGCTCGACGCTGGACGGCGCTGCGCTCGGTCAGGATGACGCCATGGTCTATGCGAGCACCTTTGCCGAGACGCGGGCCCTCGAGGATTATCTTCGGAGTTTCCCGGCGGCGAGTCCGCTGCTGTTTCAGACCTCCATCCACCCCGGGGGCGTGCAGCAGGTGTTGATCGGCCGGCAGCAGCCGCTGGGGCGCCTGTGGCCGATGGCCGGACGCGACCGTCTCGTGGAGCACGCGCTGCTCGCGGCCCTGCTCGAGCCGGCGGGACGGGTGGCCCTGGTTGGGGGCGAGGAACGCGGCACCTGGCTGCTCGAGCAGAACATGGCCGCGCCCCGGCCCTTCGCCTTCACGCTGGTCCTCACCCGCGATCCGGCTGGCGCGCGGGGCGCGGTGCGTTTCGAGGCCGCGGACGCCGCCGAAGGCGATTGCCCGGGCCTGGAGGAATTCGGCACGGCGATCGCCGCGCGCCGCGCGTTGGCATGGACGGGCGCCGGCGGCTGCTGGTCGGTCGACTGGCGATGAATGCCACCCGCTCCGGCCGAAACCCGGGTCCCTCCTGGGGCTACGCTTTCCTCTCGTGGGCGGAGCGCTGGTGGCCGCGCTGGATTTTTCGGCCGGTCGTGATGCTCGGCACCTGGGTTGGGCTTGCCGCCATGCGACCGCAGCGGCGGCATTCCCGCGCCTATCTCGAGGTGGTGCTCGGGCGCCCGCCGACCCGGCTGGAGGTCTGGCGGCATTTCTTCGCCTTCACCGA
>DASYDZ010000198.1:0-9367 GCA_036499305.1 Candidatus Didemnitutus sp. | reverse complement strand
GACGGTCGGCACGGTCGACCAGGTTTCCAAGTGGGCCGACGTGATCATGATCCTCACTCCGGACACGTCGCAGGCCTCGATCTATCGCGAGTCCATCGCGCCGCACCTGTCCAAGGGCAAGATGCTGATGTTCGCGCACGGCTTCAACATCCGCTTCAGGGCGATCAAGCCGCCGAAGGATGTCGATGTCACCATGGTCGCGCCCAAGGGCCCGGGCCATCGCGTCCGCGAGGTTTACCAGGAGGGCGGCGGCGTCCCCGGCCTCATCGCCGTCCACCAGGATGCGACCGGCCACGGCAAGGCACTCGCGCTTTCCTACGCGCGCGGCATCGGCTGCACGCGCGCCGGCCTGCTCGAGACCACCTTCACCGAGGAAACCGAGACCGACTTGTTCGGCGAACAGGCCGTTCTCTGCGGCGGCGCGGCCGAACTGGTCAAGGCCGGCTTCAAGACGCTCGTCGACGCCGGTTACCAGCCGGAGATCGCCTATTTCGAATGCATGCATGAGCTGAAGCTCATCGTCGACCTGATGTACCGCGGCGGTCTCAACTACATGCGCTACTCGATCTCGGATACCGCCGAGTGGGGCGACTACGTCAGCGGCCCGCGCGTCGTCACGAAGAGGACCCGCAAGGAAATGAAGCGCATCCTCCACGACATCCAGTCCGGCAAGTTCGCCCGCCGCTGGATTCGTGAAAACAAGAAGGGCTGCCCCAAGTTCAAGAAATTCCGCCAGAGCGAACGCGGCCAGAAGCTCGAGGTCGTCGGCGCGAAATTGCGGGCCATGATGCCGTTCCTCAATCCCGTCACCATCAAACCCGGAGACTAAACCGGGACAGTGAACGTGAAAATGAAAATGAAAATGAAAGTGAAAGTGAAAGTTAGTGCGGAGCCGCGTGGGGAATTGGCCTTCGGAGTCTATTCGCAATCCCGGATTTTGCGTCGGACGGCGCAAAATGCGGGTGTGCGCAAGGGCGTTCAGGAGAATTCCCTCGAGGCATGCGTGAACGAACTTCTCTCTCGCGTTTCGGTGCTTACGGCAAGGCGCTCGAGCTCTTCGACGGCGCGGTGGCGGACGCGAGATTGCTCAACCGAATTCCCGGCCTCGAACGCCTCGTCTCGCAGCTTTTGGCGGGTGCCGAATCCATCGCGGCCAACATCGAGGAAGGATACGGACGCGGTTCCCCGCGTGATTACGCCCACTTTCTCGTCATTGCCCGCGGTTCGGCGCAAGAAACTGCCGGCCGATACCTCCGGTTACGCCCTTGGCTTCCCGCGGGAATTCCGGACCAGCGTGCCGCACTTTGCGGCGAGATCATTGGCATTCTGACCACCTCAATTGCCACGCTGCGTTTGCGATCCCTCTCAAGCCGACCTTCCTAGTCCTTTCGCCTTCACGCAGACTCTCGCCTAAACCCTCATTCCGCCCACGTTCATCCTCACTTTCACTTTCACTTTCTCTTTCTCTCACCACTTCCATGAACGACGTCCGCATCTTCGACACCAGTCTTCGTGACGGCGAGCAGGCGCCGGGCGCGAGCATGACCTCGACCGAAAAGCTGGAGGTGGCCCGGGCCCTGTCGCGGCTGGGGGTGGACGTGATCGAGGCGGGATTTCCCGCGGCGTCCCCCGACGACCTGGCGGCGGTGCAGGCGATCGCGGCCGAGATCGGCCAGGAACCGATTTCCGGCCGTCCGCAGGCCGAGCCGCCGATCATCTGCGGCCTGGCGCGCTGCACGCGCAGCGACGTCGAGGCGGCCTGGAACGGAGTGAAGGGCGCGCGCCGTCCGCGCATCCACACGTTTCTCGCGTCGAGCGACATCCACCTGAAGCACAAGCTCCGGATCACGCGTCCGGAGATGATCGCCCGCGCGGTCGAGATGGTTTCGCTCGCCCGCTCGCTCTGCCCCGATGTCGAGTTTTCGCCGGAGGATGCCGGCCGCAGCGATCCGCTTTTCCTCTATGAGGTGCTCGAGGCGGTGATCAAGGCCGGGGCCACGACGCTCAACATTCCCGACACGGTCGGGTACACGATGCCGGACGAGTTCGGCGCGCTCATTTCCGGCATCATCGCCAACACGCCAGGCGCGAAGGACGTCGTCATCTCGGTGCATTGTCACGATGACCTCGGCCTGGCCGTCGCGAATTCGCTGGCCGGTCTCCGCGCGGGCGCGCGCCAGGCCGAATGCACCATCAACGGCATCGGCGAGCGCGCGGGCAATGCGTCGCTCGAGGAGATCGTCATGGCGATTCACACGCGCGGCGAGAAGCTCGGCCTGCGCACGGGCGTGGACACCCGCCAGCTCTGCCGGGCGAGCAAGCTCGTCTCCCGCAGCACGAATTATCCGGTTCCGCCGAACAAGGCCATCGTCGGCGCCAACGCCTTCGCCCACGAATCCGGCATTCACCAGGACGGGATGATCAAGAACGCCCAGACGTACGAGATCATGAAGCCCGAGGACGTCGGCGCCACGCAGACACTGCTCGTGCTCGGCAAGCATTCCGGCCGCAATGCGTTTTCCAAGCGTCTGACGGAGCTGGGCTTTCCGCTCGAGGGCGAGGCGCTGGCCAAGGCGTTCGCCGAATTCAAGAAACTCGCCGACCGCAAAAAGTCGGTGCACGACGCCGACCTGCTCGCGCTCGCGTCCGACGAGCAGGCGCCCGCGCCGGATTACTGGAGCCTGGAAAATCTCCAGGTCGTCTGCGGAACGACCGGACTTCCCACCGCGACCGTCCGCCTTCGCGATCCCGACGGCAAGCTGCACCTCGCCGCCTGCGTCGGCACGGGTCCCGTCGACGCCACCTACAAGGCGATCGATTCGCTCGTACGCGTGCCGATCACGCTGCTCGAGTTCGGCATCAGCGCCGTCACCGGGGGCATCGACGCCCTCGCCGAGGCCTCCGTGCGCATCCGCCAGGAGGACCAGCGCTCGAACCACGGACACGCTTCCGACTCCGACATCGTGGTCGCGAGCGCCAAGGCCTACATCTCCGCCATCAACCACGCGCTCGCGCGTTCCTCCCCCCGCCGCGCCCCGCACGCGCAGAAATCGCCGGTCGATGCCGGCACCCCGGGCACCTGAGCGCGGACTTTCAACCCTCTTTCCCATGAGCCAGAGACCACGCACCCTTTTCCAGAAAATCTGGGACTCCCACGTCGTCGCCGAGGAACCCGGCGCGCCGTCCGTCCTCTACATCGACCTGCACCTCGTGCACGAGGTCACGTCGCCGCAGGCCTTTTCCGTGCTGAAGGAGCGCGGCCTGAAGGTTCGCCGCCCCGACCGCACCGTGGCGACGATGGACCATTCGATTCCCACCCGCGGCGGCTACGAGGCCGCTGACGAGGCCGGTCGCATCCAGCTCCGGCTGCTCGAAGCCAACGCCCAGGCGAATAATGTCCGTATCTACGGCCTGAATTCAGTCCAGCGCGGCATCGTGCACGTCATCGGACCCGAGCAGGGTTTCACGCAGCCGGGCATGACGATCGTCTGCGGCGACAGCCACACCTCCACCCACGGCGCCTTCGGTTCGCTTGGGTTCGGCATCGGCACCAGCGAAGTCGGCCATGTTCTCGCCACGCAGTGCCTGCTCCAGCGCAAGGCCCGGACCTGCGAGGTCCGCGTCGAAGGCACGCTGCGGCCGGGCGTCACGGCCAAGGACATCATTCTCGCGATCCTCGCGAAGATCGGCGTCGGTGGCGGCACCGGGCATGTCTTCGAATATACCGGCTCCGCCATCCGCGCGCTCGACATGGAGGGCCGCATGACGGTCTGCAACATGTCCATCGAGGGCGGCGCCCGGGCCGGCATGATCGCGCCGGACGACAAGACTTTCCAGTTCGTGGCCGGCCGCGAATTCGCGCCGAAGGGCGCGGCCTGGGACCTGGCGGTCTCGCGCTGGCGCACGCTGCCGACCGACGAAGGGGCGACCTTTGACAAGACCGTCACGCTCGACGCGGGCACGCTCGAGCCGATGGTCACGTTCGGGACCAACCCCGGCCAGGGGGTGGCCATCACGCAGCCGCTGCCGCTCCCGTCGTCGCTGGCCGACGCCAATGAGCGCGCCGGCCTCGAGAAATCGCTGGCCTACATGAAATTCGAACCCGGCAAGCCGATCCTGGGCCAGCCGGTCGACGTCGTTTTTCTCGGTTCGTGCACGAACTCGCGCATCGTTGACCTGCGCGCGGCAGCGCAGTTGATCCGCGGCCGCAAGGTCGCATCCTCCGTCCGCATGATGGTCGTGCCGGGCTCGCAATCGGTCAAACAGGCGGCCGAGGCCGAGGGCCTCGACAAGATCTTCAAGGAGGCGGGCGCCGACTGGCGCGAGGCGGGCTGCTCGATGTGCATCGCGATGAACGGCGACCAGCTCACTCCCGGCCAGCTCGCGGTCTCGACCTCGAATCGCAACTTCGAAGGCCGCCAGGGCAAGGGTGGCCGCACCGTGCTCGCGTCGCCCCTGACGGCGGTGGCGTCGGCGGTTTCCGGAAGGATCGCGGATCCGAGGGCGCTGATGGGCTAGGACCAGAGGACCAAAGGACTAAGGGACCAAAGGACTAAGGGACCAACGGACCAAGAGACCAAGAGACCAAATCGAGACCGACGAGCATGAGAGACTTTCGCAAAATTGATGCCTGGCGACTGGCCGGTGATTTTGCCGTGGCGATTTTTCAGGGCACCCGGACGTTTCCTCATGAGGAATTGTATGGGCTGACGTGCCAGTTGCGTCGTGCGGCGAGCTCCGTGCCGGCGAACATCGTCGAAGGTTCGGCGCGCGAGAGTCGCAACGAATATCTTCATTTCCTCCATATCGCGCGCGGTTCGCTGGCTGAGGCCCAGTATTTTGTCCATCTTGCGTCTCGCCTGGGTTATCTCGACGACGCGTCGTCGGTGTTGCTCACCGCACAGGGTCGACAGGTCTTTGCCTGCTTGCATGGCTTGATCGTTGCCGTCGGGAAAGAGGCCCGAAGGTTGCCAGCACGTCCGCCTCGGTCCGGCGATTTGGCCGCCGAGGAAACACAGGAAGCCTACCCCGTTGGTCCAGCGCCGGCCCCGGAGTGCTTCTCGCTCAGGTCGAGTCGTAATCCCGTCGTCCTTTAGAAGCGTTGCCACCCCGCCTTTAGTCTTTTGGTCCATTCGTCTCTTCAACCATTTCTCATGCCTCCTCCCCAATTCACCTCCCTGACCGCCCGGTGCATCGTGCTTCCGAATACGGACATCGACACCGACCAGATCATCCCGGCCCGTTTCCTCAAGGTCACGGACAAGAAGGGTCTCGGCGAAAAACTCTTCTGTGACTGGCGTTATCTGGACGATGGCACGCCGAATCCGGGTTTCATCCTCAACCAGCCCGAGGCCGCCGGCACGAAGATCCTCGTTGCCGGAAACAATTTCGGCTGCGGCTCATCCCGCGAGCACGCGCCCTGGGCGCTGGTCGGCTGGGGTTTCCAGGCCGTCATCTCCACTCTGTTTGCCGACATTTTCCGCAGCAATTCCGTCAAGAATGGCCTGATCCCGGTCACGATTGATCCGGTGTCCCATGCCGCGCTGGTGGCGGCGCGGGCGAAGAATCCCGATCTGCTCGTGACCGTGGACCTGAAGGCGACCACGGTGAGCTGGCCGGGTCAGGCGCCGCGGGCCTTCCCGATCGATCCCTTCTCCCGCGCCTGTCTGCTCGATGGGGTCGACGAACTCGGATATCTGCAGAAGTTCACGCCCCAGACGGAGGCCTACGAAGCCGCCCATGTCTGACCACCTCAAAACCCACGCCGTCGAAATCTTCGACACCACCCTGCGCGATGGCGCGCAGACGGAGGGGATCTCGTATTCGGTCGACGACAAGCTGCGCATTGCGCACAAGCTCGACGAACTCGGCGTGGCGTTCATCGAGGGCGGCTGGCCCGGTTCGAATCCGAAGGACGCGCTGTTTTTCGAGCGCGCGCGAAGCGAGACGTGGAAACATGCCAAGATCGTGGCGTTTGGCGCGACCCGCCGGACCGGTCTGAAGACCGAGGACGATCCGAGTGTGCGGGCGCTCGTTTCGGCCGGCACCGACGTGTGTGCCATCTTCGGCAAGTCGTCCGTCCTGCAGGTCACGGAGGTGCTGCGAACCACCCTCGAGGAGAACCTGGCCATGATCGGCGACACGGTTACTTTCCTGCGCGCCCGCGGAAAACGGGTGATCTACGATGCCGAGCACTTTTTCGACGGCTACGACCGCGATCCGGCCTACGCGCTGAAAACGCTCCAGGCCGCGCACCGCGGCGGCGCCGAGACGCTCGTGCTGTGCGACACGAACGGCGGCCACCTGCCCTGGCAGGTCGAGGCGATCGTGCGCGCGGTCCGCGACCATTTCGGCCCGGAATCGCGCGTCGGCGTGCATCTGCACGATGACACCGGTTGCGGCGTGGCGAACAGCGTCGCCGGCGTGCGCGGCGGGGCCATGCACGTGCAGGGCACGATCAACGGTTACGGCGAGCGCTGCGGGAACGCCAACCTGTGCGTGGTCATTCCGAATCTCGAGTTGAAGCTGGGTCTGCGCGCGCTGCCCGAGGGCGGCCTCGCGCGACTCCGCGACGTGTCGACGTTTGTGGCCGAGGTGGCCAACGTGGCGCCGAACGACCAGATGGCCTACGTCGGCAACAGCGCGTTCGCGCACAAGGCGGGAGTGCACGTGTCGGCGATGCAGCGCCATCCCGACGCGTACCAGCACATCGATCCGGCGAAGGTCGGCAACGCGACGCGGGTGGTCGTCAGCGAGCTGTCCGGCCGGGCCAACGTGGTCTCAAAGGCCGGCGAGCTCGGCTTCGAGGACGTCGATGCGGCCACCAGCGCCAAGGTGGTTGAGCTGATCAAGGCGAAGGAACACGAGGGTTTTTCATTCGAGGCGGCCGAGGCCAGCGTCGCGCTGCTGGTGCGCCGGCTCTCGCCGAACTATCGTCCACTCTTCACGCTGCTCGATTATCGCGGCATGGTGAGCCGCCATGGCGACCGCCACATGGCGGAGGCCACCATCAAGCTGAATGTGGGCGGTCACGAGGTGCATACCGCCGCCGAGGGCAACGGTCCCGTCAACGCCTTCGATCAGGCGCTGCGCAAGGCGCTGCAGCCGCAGTTCCCGCTCCTGAAGGACATCCAGCTCGCCGACTACAAAGTGCGCATCCTGAATTCCAACTCGGGCACGGCCGCCATCACGCGGGTGCTGATCGACTGGCATGACGGCGGCAGTGCGCACGGTTCGGTCGGCGCCGCGGGCGGTCCCGTCCGCCGCTGGAGCACGATGGGCGCGGGCACCAACATCCTCGACGCCACCTGGCTGGCCCTGGCGGATGGCTACGAATTTGCGCTCGCGCCCAAGCCGGCGCCGGCGCGCGCGCCGGTTCCGGTCTGATTGGCCCGCCATGGACGATTCGCGGCATCACCCCGGCGGAGCAAGTTATCCGAACGCCCTTCGACGGCCCATGAAGGCGCGCAATCTCACGGTTGGAGCGGTTTTACGCCGCGATCGAACCGATCGGGGACGATCGGTTCCACCCCCCGGGCGTTTCCCTTTTCTCCATTTGCCCGCATGAAAGCTTCCATTGTCCTGCTGCCCGGTGACGGCATCGGTCCCGAAGTGGTGAACGAGGCCCGCCTCGTTCTCGATGACGTCGCGCGTCTCTTCGGCCACGAATTTCGCTACGCCACCCACCTTCTCGGTGGCTGCGCGATCGACGCCACCGGCACGGCCATGCCGGAGGCCACGCTCGAGGCCTGCCGCGTGGCCGATGCCGTTCTGCTCGGTGCGGTCGGTGGGCCGAAATGGGATGACCCGCAGGCGACGGTCAGGCCGGAACAGGGGCTTCTCGCCATTCGCAAGGGACTCGGCCTCTACGCCAACCTGCGCCCGGTCCGCGCCGTGCCGGCGCTCGCGGCGCTTTCGCCGCTCAAGCCCGAACGGCTCGCGGGAGTGGATTTTGTCGTGATCCGCGAGCTCACCGGCGGGCTTTATTTCGGCCAGCCCAAGGGACGCGAGATGACGCCGCAGGGTGAACGCGCGGTCGACACGCTGATCTACACCGAGGCGGAGATCCGCCGGATTGTGAAGCTGGCCTTCGAGCTGGCGCGTCCGCGGCGCAAACTGGTGACGTCGATCGACAAGGCCAACGTGCTCGAGTCATCGCGCCTGTGGCGCAAGATCGCGATCGAGGTGGGCAGGGGCTATCCCGACGTGAAGCTCGAGCACCAGCTCGTCGACTCTGCGGCGATGCGCCTGATCACGCACGCGCCGGCCTTCGATGTCATCGTGACCGAAAACATGTTCGGTGACATTCTCACGGACGAGGCGGCGGTGCTTGCCGGATCACTGGGCCTTCTGCCGAGCGCCTCGCTGGGCGAGGGGAAGCTCGGGCTTTACGAACCCATCCACGGCTCGGCGCCGGACATCGCGGGCAAGGGGATCGCCAACCCGATCGGCACGATCCTCTCGGCGGCGATGCTGCTGCGCCATTCGCTCAGCCTCGAAAAGGAGGCCGCAGCGGTCGAAGCGGCCGTCAACGCCGCGATCGATGCCGGTTGCCGGACGGCGGATCTCGGTCCGGGCCCGGCACTCAACACCTCGCGCATGGGCGAGGCGATCCGCAGCCGGCTGGCGGCCCCGGGCAAATAGCCCAGCGACGAATCGCCTAATCATGCCCGCGTCGCACCGTTACCGTCAGATTCCCGTCGCCGCTCCCGGCGAGGCGTTCCCGCGGACATCGGTGCGGCTGCGCGCAGCGAACCCGAACCATCATTTGTGGAACAACAATGGCACCTGGTACCTGCACTACACCGTGCATCCGACGCCGTTGACCAAGGGGCGCATTCGCGTGTCGCTTGAGACGAAGAATCTCGAGAGCGCGCGGCGGCGACGCGACGAGATCCTGTCGCGCGCCGGCGTGGTGTGGTGAGGGGGCGGTGTTTCGCTCGGGATGTGGGGCGGGGTTGCCTGACCCCGCCAAAGGCTTGCTGTTCATGACCGAAATCCGCCGGTGTAACGGCATTGCCAATGCACTTGACGGGGTTCGGCAACCCAGCCCCACAACTCAGCCGGGCTCATTCAGTTGGATGTGCTCTTACGAGTGACAAGACGTGGACTGAATGGTGGAACCCGATCTCTGACCTCTGACTGCCGACTGCTGTCCTCCCTGTTCAATCCTTCCTGTTCAGTCCTTCAGCCAGGCAGCTTTCCCCCGTCAGCTCTTCAGTCCCTGGCGGATCATCGCCACCGCGATCGCGGCGAGCAGCATGGAGACGATCTTCGAGATCGCGCGCATACCGGTTCCCCCGATCGTCCGGCCGCACCAGTCGCTGTAATGCAGCAGCACGACGATCACCGCGAGATTGGCGGCCAG
>DASYDZ010000197.1:0-27441 GCA_036499305.1 Candidatus Didemnitutus sp. | reverse complement strand
ATCCGATCCCGGTGCCGTTCCCGATGGTGCTCGACGGACTGCCCGCACTCAGTGACATCGACCCGCCGGAGCTCCCGTATTTCAGCCTCGGCGCGAAAGGCACCTGGAACCCCAATCGCGTCGGGCTGATCGACACCAAGGACGCCGGCACGCGCTGGGTGCCGATGTTCGCCCCGACGGACATGAATTTCCAGGAACGGTATGATCACATGGCGCTCGCCCTGGCGCTGCTTTACTGGGGCGTCGATCCCAATGCGGTGAAGGTGACTCCCGATGCGATCGAGGTTCCCGACGCGAAGGGCGACGGGCCGCGCCGCATCCCGCTCGTCGACCGGCAGCTCGTCGAGATCAACTGGTTTTCCTCATGGCAGTCGCCGCGCAATCCGCGCGCGAGTTTCGTCGACGTCTACAACTACTCGCGGGCGCTGAAATCGGCCAAGGAATCCGAGCGCAAGGTCGCGGCCGAGTTTTTCAAGCAGTTCGCGGGCAGCGTCGTCCTCGTCGGCCCGGTCGACAAGCTGCTGCAGGACCTGGCCGCGACGCCGGTGGATCCGATTCCGGTGCCGCGGGTGAGCGTGCACGGCAATCTGCTCAAGACCATCGTCAGCGGAAAATTCCTGCACCGCCTGCCGCGCTGGTCGATCTACCCGCTGACCTTCGGACTCACGCTGCTCGTGACGCTGCTCGCCGTCTCCGGAGGCGCCCGCGGGGTCAGCGCCAAGATCACCGCCGTCCTGCTGCTCGTCGGCTTCATCCTGCTTTGTTTCTATTTGTTCGACCGGGATTATCTGGTGCTCCCGATGGTTGGTCCGCTGGGAGGCGCGCTGACGACGGCGTTCGCCGGCGTTGTCTGGCAGCTCGTCGTTGAGGAGAAGCAGAAGGGCCGGATCAAGGGAATCTTCAGCACCTATCTCGCCCCCACCGTCGTCAACAGCCTCATCGAATCCGGTCGCGAACCCGAGCTCGGCGGACACGCCTCCGTCATCACGGCGTATTTTTCCGACATCCAGTCGTTCTCGACCTTCTCCGAACTGATGCCGCCGGCGCAGCTCGTCGAGTTGATGAACGAATACCTGACGGCGTGCACCGACATCATCCTCGAGGAGATGGGCACGCTGGACAAATACATCGGCGATGCGGTGGTGGCGATGTTTGGCGAACCAGTGTCGCTGCCCGATCATGCGTACCGGGCGTGCGTGGCCACCATCCGCGTGCAGCACAAGATCGAGGAGCTCCGTCAGAAATGGCGCAGCGAGGGCACGAAATGGCCGCTGGTCGTCCATTCGCTGCGCGCGCGGCTGGGCCTGAACACCGGCGAGGCCATTCTCGGAAACATGGGCAGCCGCACGCGCCTCAGCTACACGATGATGGGCGACAACGTGAATCTCGCCGCGCGCATGGAGTCCGGCGCCAAGCTGCTGGGCGTCTACACGATGGTGACCGACTCGACCCGGTCGGATTGCGAGAAACTGCGCCCCGGCGAGATCGCCTTCCGGCATCTCGACCGGATCAAGGTCAAGGGGCGGTCCCTGCCCGTCGGCGTGCATGAGGTGGTCGGATACACCGAGCGCCTTGAGGATTCGACGGTCGAGTGCCTCGAACTGCACGGTCAGGCAATGCAGCGCTATTTGGCGGGCGACTGGGACGGCGCGCTGGGACTTTTCGAGCGCAGCTCACCGCTGGAGCCGTTCCAGCCCTCGATGGTGCAGGCAATCGAGAGCAATCCTTCGCTGCGCATGATCGACCGCTGCCGCTACATGAAGGCGCACCCGCCGTCCGCGGGTTGGGATGGAGTCTTCGAGATGAAGGAGAAGGGGTGAGGCGGGGTCAGGTAAGTGGAGAGTGGAATGTCGAGGGTTGAGGGACCGAACGGCCAGGGTGCATCGCGCTCGATTGTGAATCGACGCTTTCGAGCTGGAGGAGCGAATTTATCCCGCGATCAAACCGCAACCCGAGGCGCTTTCGAATTCGGCGGGTCGAGGGGACATCGATCCCTGCCGGTCGAAAATGCTTTTGCCTTTTTGACGCGTTCCGCCGGGCCATGTTTTTTTCGTGCCTCGTTCGTGTCCGTTCGTGGGCCAGATCCGGAAAGCGAAAAGGCGGGGTTTGGAAACCCCGCCTTACAACAAACAAGTCTGCCGGAATTTACTTCGCCGCGGCGGCGTAGTTCGCCTGCGCTGCGTCCCAGTCGACCACATTCCACCACGCGGTGACGTAGTCAGGCCGCCGATTCTGGTAGTGCAGGTAATACGCGTGCTCCCAGACATCAAGGCCGATGACCGGCTTCCCCTCGGCGCCGGCGACCGGCTTGCCCATCAGCGGGCTGTCCTGGTTGGCCGTGGAAACGATCGAAAGCTTCTTGTCGGCGCCGACAACCAGCCAAGCCCATCCGGAGCCGAAGCGGCTGGCGGCGGCCTTGGCAAACTCGGCCTTGAAGTTGTCGAAGGAGCCGAAGGTCGAGCCGATGGCATCGCCCAGGCTTCCTGTCGGTGCACCGCCCTTGCCCGGGCCCATGATCTTCCAGAAAAACGAATGATTGCTGTGGCCGCCTGCGTTGTTGCGGACACCGCCGCGGATGTTCTCGGGCACCTTGGACAGGTCGGCGATCAGAACGTTGACGTCGAGGTCCGCGAGCGCCGGATGATCCTTCAGGAGGTTGTTCGCGTTGGTGACGTAGGCATTGTGGTGCTTGCCGTGATGAATCTCCATCGTCTTGGCGTCGATATGCGGCTCCAGGGCGTTGGCGGCGTAGGGCAGGGGGGGAAGTACGTAAGCCATGTTCGTGATGGGTTGAGTGGTTCCGACCAAGGTGCACGGGTCACCCGGGGCGTCAACTGCCGCCCGAGTCTTCGGTCCGCTTCAATTTGAAATAGGCCTGCAACAGCGCGAGGCATGGCTCGACGAGCACGCCGGTCGTGATGGCGAGGTGATGGTTCACCTGCGCGAGGGTGTTCAGATCGGCCGCACCGCCGAGGCATCCCATCTTCGGATCACCCACCGCGTACACGACCCGTTTGACGCGCGACATCAGGGCCGCTCCGGAACACATCGGACACGGCTCCTTCGTCACATAGAGCGTCGCGTCACTGAGTCGCCAGTCGCCGATGGCCCGGGCCGCCTGCCCGAAGGCGATCACCTCGGCATGCGCAGTCGGATCGCGGGTGGCGTCGCGGCGATTGTGGGCCGAGGCGATGATCTCGCCGCCGCGCTCGATCACCGCGCCGATCGGGACCTCGTCCTCCCGCCACGCGTCGATCGCCTGGTTGTAGGCCATCACCATGAAAAACGCATCGTCGCGAAGGAGCTGCGACGGATGAATCTTCTCAAACGGACAGGAAAGTGGCGGGCGGGGAGTCAGGTCCAAGGCGGAGCGAATGGAGGGAAATTCAGCGCGGCATCCCGGGGCGGGACGGGTGTAAATCCTTGACTTACGTGCATTCGTACGGTGTTACAACGAGTTTTCCCACTCATGCTGCATCTCTTCGATCTCAAGGTAACCCATGTCTGACGGCAAATCGATTGAGGTCGAAGGCAAGATAGTGACGGTGCTTCCCGGGACGATGTTCCGGGTGCAGCTCGACAACGGTCACATCGTGCTCGCGCACATTTCCGGCAAGCTCCGGAAGCATTTCATCAAGATCGCCGCCGGCGACAAGGTGAAGATGGAGATGAGTCCCTACGATCTCGACAAGGCGCGCATCACCTTCCGTTTGCGGGACACCAATGCGCCGCCCCCTCCTCCGGGCTCGCGCCGGCCGAAGCGCCGCTGAGTTTCCCCCGAGGGCGGCTTCTCCTCGCGACGCGCCCCGCGGCGGGAATATTGCTGCGGTCGGCCGCGGTCGTGTCATCGCTTGAACCCGACGCCATGGCTCCGCCCCGCCGCCAAAAAGACGATGCTCCGCCGCCGGCGATTCCGTCCGGATTTGCCGACGGCATCGACCAGTTTCTCGGCTATCTCGAGCTCGAGCGCGGACTGGCGCGCAACACGGCGCTATCCTACGAGTCCGATCTTCGCCAGGCGGCGGGCTTCGTTGCCGGCCGCGGCGTCGGCGACTGGCCGACCGTCTCCGCCGCCGACCTGACGGCCTGGCTGCACTGGTTGAGCGACCGCAGGTTCACCGAGACCACGCAGGCGCGAAAACTCTCGGCCGTGCGCATGCTCTGCCGGTACCTGGTGAAGGAGGGGAGGCGACCGGACGACCCGACGTTGCTGCTGAGCGGCCCGAAATTCCGCCGCAAGCTGCCGCAGGTGCTCTCGGCCGGCGATCTCGCGCGGCTGCTTTCCGCGCCGTCGGGAGGTGACGCCTACGCGCTGCGCGACCGGGCGATGCTCGAGCTTTTCTATTCTAGCGGTCTGCGCATATCCGAGCTTTGCCAGCTCATGCTGCAGCAGATCGATCTCGACCAGGGCTTTGTGCGCGTCTTCGGCAAGGGCTCGAAGGAACGCGTGGTGCCGGTCGGTGCGCGTGCGGCCGAGGCCCTGCGCGCCTATCTTTCAGCCGGGCGCTCGCGGCTCGTGAAACCGCGGACGGGCAGCGAGCTGTTCCTGTCGGAGCGCGGCAAGGCGATTTCCCGCAAGACGGTATGGGTCATCGTCCGAAAGAACGCGCAACGGGCGGGCCTGGAAAAATCGGTGAAGCCACATTTGCTGCGGCACTCGTTCGCCACCCATCTGCTCGCCGGCGGGGCCGATCTCCGGGCCATTCAGGAGATGCTCGGACACGCGAGCATCGCGACGACGCAGATCTACACCGCCGTCGAGAATTCGCGTCTGCTTGACCAGCACGCGAAGCACCATCCCCGCAACCGGCTGGCAAACTCCGTTCCGGCCCCGAAGCCCGATCCAAGGTCCGCGCGGAAAAAGAAGTCCGGCTGAGGTGCCGACCCTCCCCTGATGATGTCGAGCGGCATCTGCGAATGCCGACGCGCCGATTGTTCCGGCGAGGTCGGTGTAAACCTTGCGTGCGCCAGGCCGATGTGGCTTCATCCACCTTCTACCCCTGAACGATGATGGTCCGTTTGCTCGCCGGCGTTTTCACCCTTACTCTCGCGCTCGTGGCCTTCGCGGACAGCGCGTCACCGTCCGGAATGCCGGACACCTCGCCGCAATTGCGGCAGGAGGCCTGGTCGGGCCATTGGATCAATTGCCCGGGCGTCCCGCACGGCGAGTACGGGGTGTTCCTGTTTCGCAAGAACTTTGAAATGCCGCAGCGTCCGGCGCGGTTTGTCGTGCACGCCACGGCCGATGCGCGCTACCGCTTTTGGATCAACGGCCACCTTCTCGCGGTTGGGCCGCAGCGGGGCGGGCCGGCCGGCTGGCATTACGACAGCTTCGACCTCGCCCCCTGGCTCGTCGCGGGAAAAAACACGCTGGCCGCCCGCGTCATCGGCTACGGCGAATACGAGCCCTACGGCGTGATGTCGCTGCGCAACGGCCTGCTGGTGCAGGGCGACACCGTGGCCGAACGCATCGTCGACACCAACGATTCGTGGAAGGTAATCCGCGACGACGGCGACTCCGTGGTCCCCATCGATCAGGCGCACGTGCCGGGATATTTCGCCGTCGGGCCCGGCGACCGCCTCGATGCGGCCCTTCACCCCTGGGGTTGGAAAGCCGTCGGCTTTGACGACCATGACTGGAAAAATGCGACCTCCCTCGACCGTGGCGTGCCGTGGGGCTGCGGCACCGACATCGGGGCCTGGCTGGTTCCACGCAATATTCCGCTGCCCGAGGATAAACCTCAGCGGCTGCAGGCGCTGCGCCGGGCCAGCGGTGTCACTCCCCCGGCGGAATTCCTGGCGGGCAGGGCGCCGTTCACAGTCGCTCCGCATACGCATGCGGTCGTGCTCTTCGACCAGGGCTTCGAGACCAGTGCGTATCCGCAGCTCAAGGTCGATGGCGGCCGCGGCACCAGGATCGTGATCGATTACGCCGAAGGGCTCATGGATGCGAAGGGCGAAAAGGGTAACCGCGACGACATCGAGGGGCGCGAGTTGCGCGGCATCACGGACGAGTTTCTTCCCGACGGCGGCGAGGATCGTCATTTCGCGCCGGTCGATTTCCGGACCTTCCGGTACCTGCAGCTCGACATCCAGACCGCGGACACGCCGCTGGTGGTCCGGGACCTGTGGGGTGTCTTCACCGCCTACCCGTTCCAGCGCGAAGCGACCTTTGCGAGCGACGATCCGGTTCTGGGTCGCATGTGGGATGTCGGCTGGCGGACCGCGCGCTTGTGCGCGTACGAGACCTACGTCGACTGCCCTTATTACGAACAGCTCCAGTACATCGGCGACACCCGTATCCAGGCGCTCATTTCACTCAACGTTGCGGGCGACGACCGGCTGGTCCGCAATGCGATCGCCCAGCTTGACCAGTCGCGCATTGCCGACGGCCTGACGCAGAGCCGGTACCCGTCGGTCATGCCCCAGGTGATCAACACGTTTTCCCTCTTCTGGATCGAGATGGTCCGCGACTACTGGATGCACCGCGTGGACGACGGCTTCGTCCGGGCGCGGCTTCCCGGGATCGAGTCGGTGCTCGGCTGGTTCGAGCGGCGGATCGACCCGAAGACCGGCCTGCTCGGGCCGCTCGATTACTGGTCGTTCGCCGACTGGACGCCGCAATGGAACTGGGACGGCGCGCGCGGCATCGGCGGCGAACCGGCGGGCGCCCGGGCCGGCGGCTCCGCGATCATCACCCTGCAGCTCGCCGGCACGCTCGATCATGCCGCGGAGTTGTGCCGCGCCTATGGCCGGGCCGACATGGCCGACCGTTATGAGCGCCTCGCGTCGGGGTTGAAGGACGCCGTGACCCGCCAGTGCTGGGATCCGAAAAAACGGATGTATGCGGACACGCCCGAACGCAGCGTGTTCAGCCAGCACGCGAACACGTTCGCCGTGCTCTGCGGCGCCATCAAGGGCGACGCGGCGCGCGACCTGATGCAGCGCGTGGCTCACGACGACACGCTCATTCCCGCTTCGACGTATTTTCGCTTTTATGTTCTGCGCGCGATGAAGGCGGCCGGCCTCGGTGACGAGTATCTGGAGATGATGGGACCGTGGAAAACCATGCTCGACCGGGGCCTGACCACGTTCGCCGAGCAGCCCGATCCGACGCGATCGGATTGCCACGCCTGGAGCGCCTCGCCGATCTATGAATTCCTTGCGACCATCTGCGGGATCGAGCCAGCGGCGCCGGGCTTTGCGTCGGTCCGTATCGAACCGCACCTGGGACACCTGGCGCACGTGAAGGGATCATTGCCCCATCCGAAGGGCATGATTGAAGTCGAGCTGACCCGCATCGGCGACACGCTTTCCGCGTCCGTGGAACTGCCCGCAGGCCTCGATGGCAGCTTCGCCTGGCGCGGGAAAGTGGTCCCCTTGCATCCCGGCAAACAGAACGTCGAGTTTCGCTGACCGGCATCGCCGGTGTGTTGGTTGCCGGGATATCTCATCCCATTCGCTGTGCGATCGTAGGGCCTTCGCTCGCGAAGGCCGCCCGATGGGGTGTCGCGGCATCGCGGCTTCCGCAAGCGGAAGCCCTACAGGATGAGCCAGCCCACCGGATATCTCTCATCCCATTCGCTGTGCGATCGTAGGGCCTTCGCTCGCGAAGGCCGCCCGATGGGTGTCGCGATCTCAGCCCGGCGGATAAATCTCCGCGATTTTTGTCACGGTCGTCCGATTTCGCATGGTCATGTTGGGCAGCTTGAGCGCCTTGAGGCCGGGAAGCTTCCACACCTCGGAGTCGCTGGTTCGAATCCGGCACAGCCAGTGCAGCTCGCGGGGACGGAGGTCGAAGGCGTCAACCTTGGTCGTTGTTTCGCGGAGACCCTTGGCTTGAAGGGCCGACAGCTCCGCCTTGAGAAAACCGATGGTGATGATGTTCGTTGCGTGATTGCGGTCTCGTTCGGTGAACGAGGCGAACGCGACCGCAGTGGCCACTTCCGCGCGGGTGCGAACAAATGTGTCGACGTCGTATCCGAGCGCGGCGGCCAGCAGCCGTTCGATGCGCTGCTCCAGCAGCGTCGCGGATTTCTCCCGGCTGGCGAAAATCACATTTCCGCTCGCGATGAACGTTGATACGTCGGCGAATCCCGCCTCCACAAAAACGGCACGAAGCTGTTCCATTTTCGGACGACGGCGCCCGAGTCCGATCCCGCGCAGGAAAGCCACATACTGGTTCATCGATGCAACATCATTGGCCCGAACCATGTTTCGACAGGTTTTGAGTTGGAGGGAAGACCGGATTTTCGCCGCGATCTGACCGGGGTCCGGTGCCCCGGGGCTGCAACAATCCGCCGATCCGTTTTGGACGGGGCCGCCATGCAAATCTGCCGCGGAGGTGTCTGCAGATGTTGTCGCGCGAGGCCGGCAGGAAATGCCGGTGGCCGTCTTTGCGGAGAGGCTCGGCCAAAAAGACAATTTTAGTTGATTGACAAATAAGGTTTTGCGCGATTCCAGATTGTCTGGGCAGCGGAAATGCTTCGATGACGGGTAGCCCCAACCTCTCATGATCACGCTCCTTTTTGTCGGCTGCGCAATCGCGGTCACAGTGGTGACCGAGGTCTTTGGCTGGGCCGGCGGCATTCCCGAAGGCTACGAGGACGAACTCGGTTTTCATTACGGTCCCGGGCCCGCAGTTCTCCGCCAGGCTGAGCAGTGACGCTTTGGGGCCTCTAGTCACTGGGACGCGGAGCCGGTTGGCCTGGTTTCCCGCCGGTCCGTCGATTTGCGTCGGCCGTGTTTGCGTGTTCGTTGCCGTTCATGATCGAGACCATCGCGCACGAAACCGGACCCGCCGCGGACGCGGAGCTGCTCGATGCCTATTCGAACGCGGTTTCGCGGGCGGTGCGTCTGGCGCATCCCGCCGTGGTCCACATCGAGGTCAAGGGCAATCAGGCGCCCGGAGGCTCGGGTTCGGGGTTTCTCATTTCTCCCGATGGCTACCTTCTGACCAACAGCCACGTCGTCCACGGGGCCGCCGAGTTGCGCGTTTTCCTCGCCGACGGGCGAAAATTATCGGCGGCGCTCGTTGGGGACGACCCCCACACGGACCTGGCCGTGCTCCGCATCAGCGCCGACGAGCTTGAGCATCTGGCCTTTGCCGACAGCGAGGCCCTTCATCCCGGTCAGGTTGCGATCGCCATCGGTTCGCCCATGGGGTTTCAGCAGACCGTGACCGCCGGCATCGTGAGCGGGCTGGGTCGGTCACTGCGCGGCGCGTCGGGCCGGTTGATCGACAATATCATCCAGACCGACGCGGCCTTGAACCCCGGTAATTCGGGTGGACCGCTGGTGAACACGCGCGGCGAGGTGATCGGGGTGAACACGGCCATCATCCGGCCGGCCCAGGGCATTTGTTTTGCGATCGCCAGCAACACGGCGCGCTGGGTGGCGGCGTGGCTGATCAAGGATGGCCGCATTCGCCGCAGCTTCATCGGCCTCGCGGGCCAGAGCGTTCCGCTGCTGCGCAAGGTCGTTCGCTACCACCGCCTCGGGCAGGACACGGGCGTGCTCGTGGCCGGCGTGGAGCCGCGCAGTCCGGCCGATCGCGCCGGACTGGTCGAGGGCGACATCGTACTCGCGCTCGATGGCACGCCCACGCCCACGGTGGACGCCCTGCACAAGCTTCTGACCGGCGAGCTCATCGGCGAGCGGGCCGTCGTGGCGTTCCTGCGTGGACCGGAACTTCGCCGCCATGCCATCATTCCGTTGGAGATGCCCGGGGATCGGAGTGGAGCCGGCAGTCCGGGCTGAATGTCGTTGGCGGGATATGGGAATTCCGCCCGACAACCGAGGAGCGATTCGGGCGCTTAGCTCCGGTCGAGGACCAGCACCTGCTTCTGCGTGCCGCGGGGCGAGGTCGTTTCGCGGTGGATGACCAGGCGGCGGCCGGATTCGGCGAGTTCCCAGGTTTCTTTCGAGACCGCCTTGGCGCCAGGTGGTCCCCATGCAAAGGTGATGGTCTGGTTCACCGTCACTTGCTGTCCGTCGGGCGAAAGGGTGGCCGTGGTCGTGCGCGGCGAATTCATGAAGGTCGAGTTCACCTCGGATCCGTCGAGCGTCAGCGACTCGTCGCTCACCCTGTCGTCCGCGAACTCGAGTTCGCGGGTCGACCGAACCCTGAGTGAGGCGCCTTGCTGCACGATCTCGAGGCGCACCGGCGCCGAGGCCGGGCCGGTTCCGCCGAAATCGCTGCGGTCCTCATCCAGGACCCAGGTGCCCGTGAAGTTCGCCGGTGGCCGGACAAAATGAAGAGGCGGGAGGCCGCAGGCTTCACGATAGGGCGCGGTGATGGCCGCGTAGGCCGGATCCTCGAGATTCAGGACGCGCGGATCGGCGTAGAGTTGGGCGTACTGGCGGCGCGACGCGTTCCGGACCATGCCGGCCCACGTCATGTAGTACGTCCAGCGCGGCTGGCGGTCGAGGACCTCGAGCGCAGGCGGATTGCCGACCTCGGCGAGCGCGAGCGGTTTTCCCTGCGACAAGGCGACAAGGCTGTCATAGTAGGACTGGGCGAAATCATTGCCGTAGACGTCGAGCGCGAGCACGTCCACGAAATCGATGCCCGGGAAAAACTTCTCGTGCTCCATGCCGGGCCGGCTGACGCGGTCGACGCTCCAGACCCAGACGAGGTTCCGGAGATGATGATGGTGGACAAAACGGTCGAACATCTGCCGGTACAGCGCGATCGTGCTATAGGTTCCGGTGCGTCCGCCCCACCAGAACCAGTTGCCGTTCATCTCGTGATAGGGCCGCCAGAGGACGGGAACGTGCGCCGCCTCGAGCTGCTTGAGGAAGCCGGCGATCGCGTCGACCTGCGCACACCAGTGCTCGTAAAGCGGGGTGCCGGGCGTGAGCACGTCCTTGAATTGCTCGTCAAGCAACTGACCCTGCACGCTGGTGAGTTTTTTCGGATCACTGCCGGGCAGTTGAGCAAAGGTGATCGGCTCGTCGGCCGTTGGGGGCACCTCATGCCAGCAGAGGGCGACGATCGCGCCGCGCTGGTGCTGGCGGATCGCCTCCTGCACGATATCCGGCCGCGCGAGGTACGAGTCGGAATTGCCGGCCATCGCATGGCCCCAGTCGGAGCCGAAGATCACCGGCGTCTTTCCGGTGTACTGGGCGGCGAATTCAGTGTTCCGATCCTTGATGTTCGGGTAATTGTGCTGCCCGGTCAGGATGTGGTTTCCGGAAAGCGAATGGAGCAGGTGTAGCAGCGCTTTGGCCTCGGGAATCGCGTCCGGCGTTACGGGCGGCGCCTCGTCCGCCTGCAATGGGGCGAGGACGAGCAGGGCGGTGCCCAGGGCGGCGGCGAACAGACGGATCGGGGAGATCATGGGAAAAACGCGTGACTGATGGATGGGCGGGGCGTCAGGTGCGGGAGGTCTGCTTCGCGTAAGGACCGGGCAGCCTACTGTCCCCGCGCCAGAACCTTCTTCTTTTCCGCCTGGAACTCCTCATCTGTGAGGATGCCGCGCTTTCGCAGATCGTCGAGCTTGAGCAAGTCATTGTACATATCCGTGGTCGCCTCGGGCGCGGGAGCCGCCACGGGTGCCGCGGCGGTCGGCACGGGATTCATGGGCACGAGCACCCGGCGCCCGTCGGCGGTCACTGCCACCTCGGCATTCATGGCGGGGTCATTGGCGTCGAGAGCCCTGAACACAACCTCCGCCTTGGCATAGCCCATCCCGAAAAAGGGTTTGTCGACCCGGCTTGAGAGCACCTTGATCTTCTTGCCGAGCGACGCGCAATACTGGTCCGCCGCCGCCTCGGCTTCGGATTTCAGGGCAGCGAAATCGCGGTTGAAGCCATTCGAGGCCCTCGCCGTCGTGGTGAACGTATTGTCGCTGCTCGGAACCGTTGAGACCTTCGAACTCGCAGCCGAGGCGCCGCCGACCAGTCCGAGGAAAAGAAAGATGACCAGGAGGATCCGGCCGGGCGAGGGGTTTTTCACGCGATGAGTTTCAGCGTCGCTGCGACGAACGTCAAGGTTGGCGGAGGGCGGCGGACCAACAGGGCGGAAAAAAATTTCCGAGGCCCAACTTAAGGTTCTGCGTCAGGGCGCGCCGAGTTTCCAGCCGGCCAGGACAGAATCGATCGCGTTTTTCCAGACGGCGTAACCTTGCGCGTTCAGGTGAAGGCGGTCGGGCACGAAATCCTCGGGTTTGGACGAGCCGTCCGGCAGGGCAAGCGGGGTGAACGTGTCGCACAGGGTGATCCGGGGATCAGAGGCGACGAGATCGCGGATAAGACCGTTCAGGGTGGCGATGCGTTGCGGGTACGTGTCGTCGCCGCGGCGTGGCATCACGAGGCACCACGTGATGGGAATCATGGGATAGCGCGCGCGGATCCGCCGGTGCAGTTCGCGGAGATTGTCGGCGATGTCGGATGGCGCGGTATGTTCGCCGAGGTCGTTCGTTCCGATCAGGATCACCAACGCGCGCGGGTGCAGCGAGAGAATGTCGTCATCGAGACGGTAGAGCAGGTTCGGCGTGGTATCGCCGCCGATGCCGCGGTTGACAACCTTCACCTTCAGCCCGGTGAAATCCCCGGCGAGGGTGTGCCAGCCTTCGGTGATGGAGTCGCCGACGAACACGATGGCGTGTTGATCCCCGGCCTTTTGTTCGGCGAAGATGGTGCGCCGTTCGAAATTTTTCGCGCGAAATCCGGCCCACGAAGAGGTCTTTCCCTTGGCAGCGAATTTGCCGTCGGCTGGCCAGAATGGATCGGGAGCGGTGGCCGGAGCGACGGCCGCGGGCGTGGGCGTGGGCGCAGGTGGCGAAGGCGCGGGGCGCGGGGCGGTCTGGCAGCCGGCGAACGCGAGACACAGGACGAGAAGGAGGGGCCGGGTTTTCACGATGATATTGGGGATGATGCGCCGGGCGGCGGGGCTACCGGGCGAACAGGGGTGAGGTTGGACTGATCTCGATCCGCCGTCCGGTGCGCGCCGATTCCCGCGCCGCGTCGAGAATCTCACAGACGACGATGTTGGTTTCAGCGGATGAAAGTCCCGACGGCTTGATCTCGCCGCGAGCCACGGCGACGAGATACGAAATGGAATCGGTCTCGGGCGCCACGAGGGCGGGTGCGTCCGCGGGCTTTTCCGGGGCGTCGCCGTCCCGCACGAAAAGGGCGTGGCCGTCCGGCAGGTGCAGCTGCGCGGTCTGCCCGTAGATTTCCATGTCCTTGCGTCCGGCGGGCCAGTTCCACGATGCCTGCAGGATGGCCTGCGTGTGCGGGTAGGTGAGGATGATCGTGGCTTCGTCATCGACCTTGGGATACGCCTGCGGCTGAAAGTTCTGGGTCACGGCGAAGACCGAATCCGGGCGGCGGCCGTTCATCAGCCAGGTGACGAGATCGGCGCCGTAACAGCCGAAATCCATCAGCGCGCCGCCGCCGTCGAGCACGGGATCGGTGAGCCAGTCGAGGAAGTAGGGCGTGCAGATGCGGGCCGGGCCCGAGTGGCCGTCGTGCACGACGATCTTGTGCAGTTCGCCCAGGCTGCCGCTTTGCACGCGGGAGAAGGCGGCATGGACGCTCGGATACCAGGTCGTCTCGTAGTTCACGATCAGGGAGACCCCGGCGCGGCGGGCCGCGGCGGCCATGGCCTCGGCGTCCGCCCGGCTGACGGCCATCGGTTTTTCCATCATGATCGCGACCCCGGCGGGGGCGCATTCCTCGACGGCGCGGCGATGATCGAAGGTCGAGGTGAAAACCGCGACCGCATCGACCGGCGTGGCCGACCGAAGGGCGGCGAACGTTGGATGAAACAAGGCGGGATCGAGATGAAAGCGGGCCGAAATGTCGGCGATCAGGGCGGGATTGGCCTCGACGATGCCCACGAGGCGGATATCGGTGCGGCCAGCCAGCGCGGGCAGGAAACCTCTCACGTGGTCATGCGTCAGGCCAAAGATCGCCAGGCGCACGGGTGGTTTCGGCTCGCTCGCAGCGCGGCCCATGCCCGCGACCACCAAAGCCGCGGCAAGAACGAGGAATTTCGCGGAACGCATGGACACGTGGCCGGGCTACTTCTTTTCGGCAATCGCGCGCATGCCGGCGAGGCCACGTTCGAAGTCGCCGCCCACCATCTTGTCCACGTTCATGAACAGTCCGAAGGCCTTCCCCATGAAATTATTCCGGCCGGACATCGTCCAGGTGACCTCCGTGCCGGAGGCGTTGGGCGCGAATGTGAACACGCAACTGTTCGTGCTGGCGAAGGGCTTGATGAAATCGAGGCGGATATGGACCACCTCCCCCGGCCGGCTGTCGAGAATCTGCATGCGGCCTTCGCCGACCTTGCTGTTGCCCGTCCACGAGTAGGCGGCGCCGGTTCCCGCAGCCGGGCCCTCGTAGGTGGTCTTCATGGTGGGGTCGAGCTTCGCCCAGGGCGACCAGCCGGCCCAGGAATGGAAGTTGTTCACGAGGGAGAAGACGGCCGTCGGCGAAGCCGCGATGGTGGTCGAGCGCGAGATCCGGAACTCTCCGGGTTGCAGCGCCACCACGGCGACGAAGATGACGACGACAACGGCAACAATGATCAGGATCTTCGCAATCATGGCGGAATCCGGCAGTGGGGTGGAATGAAACCATCCGCCGACGTCGAGACGGTGTCAACGCCAAGACGGGCGATCCCTCGTGCCTCTGGGCTGCTCCCGGAATTCACCAAGGACAGGGGATGGCTGCCCGAACGCGCGGATGCGGCATGGCGCCCGCGCGCATCGGATCGGGATCGATGTCCAGATCGGGCCGCCGCGGCGGAATTCCAGGGTCCTCTCGGAATCGTCAGGCCATCGGCTTCTGCACCGAAGCGAGATATGATTCGAAATTCTCGAGCATCCCGCCGAAGCCGCCGTTCATGCTGTCATGACCCAGATCGAACGTATCGCGCTCGGTTTCGGTTGCTTCGTGGGGAGCCCATTCCAGCTCCATGATGGTGCGGTTCCCGACCGCAGTGAAGGTCGTCGTGGATTTCGTGTGCAGCGGCCATGTGGCGCTCATCGGATGACGCGTGACGCCACCGGTCGCATCCGAGAACGCGACGATGACCACCAGCTTCTCGGGCGGAAGGACCTCGACGATGGTCCACCGTCCCCACATCTCGTGGCCGTCGGGGGTTTTCATGCCGTAGTGGAATTTGCCGCCGGGGCGGAGATCCATGGTGCATTTCGCCATCGTGACGCCTTTCGGGCCGAACCAATGTTTCAGGTGCTCGGGGTCAGTCCAGACCTGCCAGACCAGCTCGCGCGGGGCGGCGAGTTCGCGGCGAAGGCGGAAGGGTCGGGAACCGGACAGATATTCGTCCAAACGACCGAGCGTCTGCTTGCCGCCTTCGACGGCGCCGAATTCCCTGACGATGAAATCGCGGTCGGCCGGGGTGGCGAAAACCATCCGGATGGTCAGGCGCGCGCGTTTCGGCCCCAGGGACTCGAAAGTCCAGGTGCTGGTGTGGTTCACCCGGGGGCCGCCCTTTCGCTCGCCCGAGTGACGGTAAACAATCCGCTCCGGCTTCACGACCTCGGTGAACGTGCTGTGATTGGGATACTCGGCACCATCCGGGCCGCGCATGACGTGTTTCCACTCGCCGCCCGGGCGCACGTCCATCTTCTCGACGGTGGTGTTGAACCCGCGCGGCCCCCACCAGTGGACGACATGTTCGGGGTTGGTCCAGGCCTCCCAGACCAATTCGCGGGGAGCGTTGAATTCGCGGGCGACCACGATTTCGCGGTCGGCCGTATCGTTGCCGGGGATGGGAGCAGTCATGGCGGATGATCAGGGGCGGGTTGTTGCGGCGGATTTCCTGGCGCGGTCACGCAGATCGCCGAGCAGGTCCCGCAGTTTTTCGAGGCACTGCGACCAGCCGTCGCGATGCCCCTCGCAGGAGGCGGTGGAGTCGAAAATCTCCTGACGCAGGACGAGCTTCGTCTTCGGTCCGAGGTCGGAGAACGTGAGCGTGACCGTGGTCTCGTGACCGCGCCGGCCGTTCTCCTCCCAGGCATGCGTGAACACCACGCGGCGGTCCTTTTCGATCTCGAGATAGCGGCCGCTCGCCCGATGCTTGGTGCCATCGGGGGCCACCATGCACGAGCGCCAGTGGCCACCGGGCCGGAGATCGCCTTCGGAGGTGGGGATGGTGAATCCGCTGGGTGCGCACCATTGCTGAAGGTGCACGCCTTCCGTGCAGGCGGCGAAAACGAGCGGACGCGGGGCGGCGAAGATCCGCGTGAGGAGGAGGACGCGCGCGGCGTTCGCGCGACCGGGATTATTTCTTTTTGCGACCATCGGATGATTTCTCCTGTTGCAGCCGGGCGAGGTATTCGTCCAGGCGATCAAAGCTCTCCTCCCAGAAACGCCGATAGTACTCGAGCCAGTCGACGGCCTCCTTCATCGGCGTCGCCTTCAGGCGGCACGGGCGCCACTGCGCGTCGCGACCGCGGGTGATCAGGCCGCTGCGCTCGAGCACCTTCAGATGCTTCGAGACAGCGGGCAGGCTCATGGCGAAGGGCCGCGCCAGTTCGTTCACCGACGTGTCGCCGGACGACAGTCGCGACAGGATCGCGCGGCGGGTGGGATCGGCGAGCGCGGCGAAGGTGAGGCTGAGGCGGTCGGGGGACATTGGGTTTCTATTTAACCAACCGGTTAAATGAAAACGCCGCTGCGTCAAGAGGCTTTTGAAATCGCTTCGATGGTCATCCGGTCCGGACGGCGCCGACCGACCATCGCGGGTCCGCCTCTCCGGACGGGGAAAATCGGGGTCGTCCGCGCTTTTGCCGGGCGCGAACGTCGGATCGGCGGCCGCCCGGCGAGGTCTTGGCGGTAACGATGCCGGAGAACCTGGTTTTGCTCCAGGATCGACAGGTCCTTTGGTGGTCGCCGATTTCCACATCGGCGACAAAGGCGTCGGGATGGAAACCGACGCCCATCCACTGCATCGCTCCGGCTCGGGGGGCGCTCTTTTTGATCCGGTCAGTCTCCACCGGAGCGGCTTTTGGGGACGAGTGATCCGGTCCGGAAGCAGGCCGTCCCTAAACACAGCCGCTTATCAAGGCGTGGCTTGCGTCACCACCGGACGTGCGGGAAGGTGACATCCCGAAGGCGCGTCGAACCCGACCGCCGGCGGCTGCCACAGAAAACCATTCCCCCCCGATGATCCGCCCCGCTGCCTTTGTTGTTTCGTTTGTCGTTCTAGTTGCCGGGGCGCCGGCCGTGGCGGCACCCCAATATGGAGACGCCGGTTTCGACGCGGCCGGCGCCGACCTCAAGGCGAAACCGGGGGACGATTTTTTCCGCTACGCCAACGGCGCGTGGATCGACCACACCGTCATCCCGGCGGACAAGCCGATGTACAGCCTGCGACTGGCCATGACCGACCTGACGGAGCAGCGGCTGCACGAGATGATGGAACAGGAGGCTGCCGGCCCGCGGCACGACCCGAAGACGGTCGGCGGGAAGGTCGGCGCCTTCTACCAGTCGTTCATGAATGAGAAGAGAATCGCCGCGCTCGGCGCGGAGCCGCTCGCCGCGCACCTCGCCGCCATCCGCGCGGCCACGACACGCGCGGCCCTGGCCGCACTGATGGGGCGGACCAACGACGATTTCTATGGCTCCCTTTTCGACACCGGCATCGACATCGATCTTCAGGATCCGGGCCAGTACGCGATCTACGTCGGGCAGTCGGGCCTGAGCCTCCCGGATCGCGACTATTATCTTGAGCCGGCGTTCGCCGCGAAAAAGGCGCAATTCGAATCGTACGTGGCCACGCTGTTGCGACTGGTGGGCTGGCCGGAACCTGCCCAGGCGGCGAAGGAGGTGGTCGCCTTCGAGGCGGCGGTGGCCGAGGTGAGCTGGACGAAGGTGCAGCAGCGCGACCTCGAGGCGACGTACAATCCGATGTCGATTGCGGAACTGAAGGCGCTGACCCCGGAGTTCGCGTGGAAACCCTTCCTGTTCGCGGCGCACTTGAAGTCGGCGGACCGCGTGATCGTGGCGGAGAAGACCGCGTTTCCGAAAATCGCGGTGGTCTTCGCCAACACGCCGGTGGCGACGATCCAGGCCTGGCTTGCATTTACCGTGGCGGACAACGCGGCCCCCTACCTCGCGCCCGACTTTGCGCAGGCCTATTTTGCGATGCGCCGGAAAGCCCTCGGGGGCCAGGAGGCCGAGAGCGCCCGCTGGAAGCTCGGCGTTGAGGCCGTCAGCGGAGGCGACTACGGGGTGGGCGACCGTCTCGGACGTTTCGGCAATCTCGGCTGGGCCGTCGGCGAGCTTTACGCCGACAAGTATTTTCCGCCGGTCGCGAAGGCGAAGATCGAGGACCTGGTGGCGCACGTGAAGGCCGCCTATCGCGCGCGCCTGGATCGCCTCGACTGGATGAGCGCCGCCACCAAGGCCGAAGCGCTGAAGAAACTCGACACCTACTCGATCAAGGTCGGCTATCCGGCGCACCGGCGCAATTATGCCAAGGTCGAGATCCGCGCTGACGACCTGGTCGGCAATGTGCTCGCCGCGGCGCGGGCCGACTGGGCGCTTTACACCGGTCGGATCGGCGGCCCCGTCGATCGCTCGGACTGGACCATGACCCCGCAGACCAACGACGCCTACAACGGCTCGTTGCGCGACATCGTTTTCCCCGCCGGCATCCTGCAGCCGCCGATTTTCGACCCCGAGGCGGATCCCGCCTACAATTACGGCGCGGCCGGCGGGATCATCGGCCACGAGCTGACCCACGGTTTTGACGACGAGGGCCGCAAGCTGGACGCCGACGGACGGCTCCGGGATTGGTGGACGCCGGAGGATGCGAAAATATTCCAGACCCGGGCCCAGCAGTTGGGCGCCCAATACTCGGCCTTCGAGCCGCTGCCTGGCGTGCACGTCAATGGCGACCTGACGCTGGGCGAGAACATCGCCGACCTCGGCGGGGTTACGCTCGCCCTCGAGGCCTACCGCGCGTCACTCGGCGGCCAGCCGTCGCCGGTGATCGACGGATTCACGGGTGAACAACGCGTGTTCATCGGATGGGCGCAGGCCTGGCGCGGGAAATACCGCGACGACGCCCTGCGGCGGCAGGTCGTGGGTGATCCGCATTCACCGCGGATGTACCGCGTCAACGGCATCGTGCGCAACATCGACGCCTGGTACGACGTGTTTCACGTCGGGCCCGGCGACAAGTTGTACCTCGCGCCCGAAGACCGGGTTCGGATCTGGTGATTTTCTGCCACCGGTTGAAAGCTCCCGCGGACGCGGGAAAGTTCGGGTCACGGATCGACCCGGAATGGTGCCCCTGAACCTTGCCGTGTCTGGACGGTTTCGGCACGACGCGAGCCCGCGGGCCCCGAATCTTCCCCGTTTCGGTCGAGTCGAATCGGGGGCGGGATCACCCGGGTCCATCTGTCGGGCCTGACTCCGCCGGCGGTCGCTTTTGGCGGAAATTGCCGGGATACCGTCACGGGGAACGGGATGGAAGCGCGATTTGTGCCGGGCGGGGAGAGAAGCCGCAGTCGGCCACCGGCATCCGGAGTGGACGCCAGCGGCCGCCGTCGCGGCAAGCCTGGATTCGCGTGGAAAACCGCGGGAATTGCTAGTTTTTCGCCGGGAACAGCCCCGCCAGGACCGCGGTACCCGCGCCGTCCGCGCCCCGAGCTCCAAAACCACGGTTGTAGTCCCAGACCGCCCATCCCCAGCCGCGGCTCTCGGCGGCCGTCCTCACGGCCGAAATCCAGTTCGTCGTCGATTTCGCATCCGCGGTCTCATAGACGCCAAACTCGCCCACATACACCTCGATGTCCGGAGCATGGCGGGCCACCCATTCCGAAACCCGGGTGAATTTCTCTTCGATCTGCGCCACGGTCATCGGCTCACCGGCTTTGAGGTGAATGGTTCGACCGGGCAGCACATGGCCGGTGACATCGGGTGTTACTCCGGGAAAGTGCACCGGCGGAAGCGTCTGGTCGAACCCGACCCAGGAGGCCCGCTGGTGAGTGAAGACGATCGGTTCGTAAAAATGAATGGTCAGGGCGATATGCTTGTCGTCGGGCAACTCGACGTCCGGAACCGTGGCAAAGCTGCTCCAGCGATTGGAGGTCACATAGACGATCCGGGTCGGATTGGTCTCGCGGATTGCGCGCAGCATCCGGTGCATGAACGGATTGAGCTGCTTGTTTTCGGCGGCCACCGGTTCGTTCAGGATCTCAAACCGAAGCCAGGGGCCCTCAGAGGCAAACCGTCCCGCCAGCGCGGCCCAGACCCCCGCGGTCTTTTCCTGCAAAGTCATGTCGGTGTACACGCGGCTGTCACCGCCGACGGAGTTGAAGTCGGCGCCGGGCAGGAAGTGCGCGTCGAGCACGACTCCGAGATGACGCCGGCGCGCCCAGGCGATCGCGTTGAAAATCGGCTGCAGACGGGAGTCGTCCAGCGAGCCATCGGGCTTCAGGCAAAGCCGGACATCGACCGGAAGCCGGATATGGTCAAAGCCCTGCGCGGCGATCCACTCGACGTCGGTCTCCGTGAACCACGGTGCGGCGTAAGCCATCTTGCCGTCGTTTTGCGAGAGCCAGTGAGAGATGTTGACGCCACGCCGGAAATGAAACGTTTCGACGGGATCCGCCGCCGCGGCGGAAGAGATCGACAGGCAGGCCAAGGTCAGGGCGCAAAGACCGATCAGGAATGTAGGCTTCATGGGATGAAGCCTACGATGTGGAACCGCGCCCCGTTGGCAATCCCGCGCATCACCGCAACGAGGCGCGACCGCGCGCCGTGATTTCCTTCCGCGAGGAATCAACCGACCCAGGTGCGCGCGTTGTGGAAAATCTGCATCCAGGGCGATTCCTCGCCCCAATCGTCGGGGTGCCAGCTCATCGAGACGGTGCGGTGCACGCGTTCGGGATGTGGCATGAGAATGGTTACGCGCCCGGTCGTGGTGGTGAGGGCGGTCAGGCCGAAGGGGGAGCTGTTCGGGTTGAGCGGATAGGTTTCCGTCGGCTGGTGATGGTTATCGACGTACCGCGCGCAGACGAAACCCGACTCGCTGCACGCCCGCGCCGCGTCGGGCGACGCGAATTCCGCGTAACCCTCGCCATGCGCGGTGACGATCGGGATGACCGAGCCTTCCATGCCGGCGAACAGCACGCTGGGGCTGCGCTCGATCCGAACCGACACGAACCGCCCTTCGTAGCGCTCGGAGAGGTTCTGCACGAAGCGGGGCCAGTGGCCCGAGCCCGGGATGATCGAGTGGAGGCTGCTCATCATCTGGCAGCCGTTGCAGACGCCGAGCGCAAAGGTGTCCGTGCGCGCAAAGAAATCCGCGAACTCGGACCGCGCGCCCGCATGGAACAGAATGCTCTTGGCCCATCCCTCGCCGGCACCGAGGACGTCGCCGTAGCTGAATCCGCCGCAGGCGGCGAGGCCGCGGAAATCCCGCAGCGAGACGCGGCCCGAAAGGATGTCCGTCATGTGGACATCGACCGCGCGGAATCCGGCCCGCGTGAACGCCGCCGCCATTTCGACCTGGCTGTTCACTCCCTGCTCGCGCAGAATTGCCACCGGCGGCCGCACCTTGGGAAACCGGGTTCCCCGGTGCGACATCGCCCCGAGGTCGAAGGACAACGTCGGCGTGATCCCCGGGTTCGTGGCGTCGAGGCGCAGCGCGTGCTCCTGTTCGGTCAGGCGGGAATTGTCGCGCATGCCCTGCAGACGGCGGGTGACGCCGGACCAGATGGCGCGCAAATCGAAGAGGCCGGCGTCGAAATGCCTTTTGCCATCGCCGGCGGTGACATTGAAACGGTGATCGGCCAATCGCGGCGCACCGACCGCTGAGATGCAGGTCTCCGGAAGTCCGGCCCGGCGGAACGTGTCGCGCACCACAATTTCGTCCCCGTCGGCAATCTGAATGACGGCACCCAGTTCCTCGGCGAAGAGCTGGCCGAAGACCTCGCGTCCGGCGGCAAGCCGGAGGTCGACGCCGACATGGCCCGCAAAAGCCATTTCCACGACCGTGACGAGGAGCCCGCCGTCGGAACGATCGTGGTAGGCGAGGAGCTTGCGCGCGCGACCGAGTTCCTGGATGGCGTCCCAAAACGCCTTCAAGATCGCCGGCTCGTCGAGATCGGCGGGGGCGGCACCGGTCTGGCTGGTGACCTGCGCCAGGATCGAACCCCCGAGGCGATCGCGCCCGCCGCCGAGATCCACCAGCAGCAGCCTGGTGCCGTTCTGCTTCTTCAGTTGCGGCGTCAGGGAGAGGCGAACATCCGCGCAGTGCGCGAAGGCGGACACGACGAGCGAAATCGGTGCCGTCACGCTTTTCTCGGCGCCCGCGTCGGACCAGACCGTGCGCATGCTCATCGAGTCCTTGCCGACTGGAATCGTGATGCCCAAGGCCGGACAGAGCTCCATTCCGACCGCCCGGACGGCCGCATAAAGATCGGCGCCGTCGCCCGGCACGGCCGGCGCGGCCATCCAGTTGGCGGAGAGGTTGACCTTGCCGATCGGTCCGACCTGCGCCGCCGCCAGATTGGTCAGCGCTTCGCCGACGGCGAGGCGGGCGGATGCCGCCGCGCTGTTGATGGCGACCGGCGTGCGTTCGCCGACGGAAAGCGCCTCGCCGGTGTGCACGTCGAACGTGGCGGCGGTGACACCGCAGTCGGCGACCGGCACCTGCCAAGGCCCCACCATCTGGTCGCGGACAATCAGGCCCGTGACACAACGGTCGCCGATCGTGATGAGAAAGGTCTTGTCCGCCACGGCGGGGTGGGCGAGCACGCGGCGGACGGCCTCGGCGAGCGGCAGGTCGAGCCGGAGCGGCGCGAGTTCGCGGCGACGGGAGCGGTCGGTCCGGTGCATGCGGGGCGGCTTGCCCAGCAGCATTTCGAGGGGGAGATCGATCGGCCGGTTGGCAAAGTGACGGTCCTCGACCGACAGTCGTTTTTCCTCCGTGGCGGTTCCGACGACCGCGAACGGACAGCGCTCGCGCTCGCAGATGCGGCGGAATTCATCGATCCGCCCAACCGGCACCGCGAGCGCATAACGTTCCTGGGACTCATTGCACCAGATCTCAAGCGGGCTCATGCCCGGCTCGTCGCTCGGGACCGCGCGCAACTGGAAGTCTCCGCCGCGCCCGCCGTCGTTGACCAACTCGGGCAACGCATTGGAGACGCCGCCGGCGCCGACATCGTGGATGAACGAGATCGGACTCGCATCGCCCAGCGCGCAGCAGCGATCGATCACCTCCTGGCAGCGCCGCTGCATTTCGGCGTTGTCGCGCTGGACGCTCGCGAAATCGAGATCCTCTTGGCCCGAGCCGGTCGCGACCGAGCTGGCGGCGCCGCCACCGAGCCCGATCAGCATGCCCGGACCGCCGAGGAGCACGAGCTGGTCGCCCGGGTGGATCCCGCCCTTCTGGACGTGGCCGTCGCGAATGTTGCCGAGTCCCCCGGCGAGCATGATGGGTTTGTGATAGCCCCGGATTTCCGTGCGGCCGGCGTCGGCGGGAACCTCGGCCTCATAGGTGCGGAAATATCCGGCGATCCCGGGCCGCCCGAATTCGTTGTTGAAAGCCGCGGCGCCCAGGGGGCCTTCGAGCATGATCTCCAGGGGCGAGACGATGCGGCCGGGCTTGCCGTTTTCCCTTTCCCATGGCTCGACCGCGCCGGGCAGGCGCAGGTTGGAGACGCTGAAGCCCGTGAGGCCCGCCTTCGGCTTGGCCCCGCGACCCGTCGCACCCTCGTCGCGGATTTCCCCGCCCGAGCCGGTCGCGGCGCCGGGAAACGGGGAGATCGCGGTCGGGTGGTTGTGGGTTTCGACCTTGCACAGGACGTGGATCAGCTCGTCGTGCGCCGCATATTCGCCGGTGTGCGGGTCGGGGAAAAACCGCCCGCCCCTGGTGCCGGCGAACACGGCCGCATTGTCGCGGTAGGCGGACAGGATGCCCTCGCGGTGATGCTCGTACGTGTTCCGGATCATCTGGAACAGCGAGCGATCCTGCGGCCGGCCGTCGATTTCCCACGTGGCGTTGAAGATCTTGTGGCGGCAATGCTCGGAATTCGCCTGCGCGAACATCATCAGCTCGACGTCGGACGGGTCGCGCCCGAGCGCGATGAAGTTGCGCACGAGGTAGTCGATTTCATCCTCGGCGAGCGCGAGGCCAAGCGAGCGGTTGGCCGCAACGAGCGCGGACCGGCCTTGGGTGCGCAGCGGGATCGTGGCCGAGGCGCGGGGGGCCTCGTGGTGGAACAGCAGTTTGCCGTCCGTGGGTGAGGCGAGCACGACCTGGGTCATGCGATCGTGCAGGCGGGCGGCCAGCGCGGTGCGGATCGGCGCGTCGATCTTCCGGCCGTCCGCGGGTGCGATGACAAATTCGGTCACGCGCTCGATCCGGCGCACGCCGGAAAGCCCGCAGATGTGGGCGATATCGGTCGCCTTCGACGACCAGGGCGAAACCGTCCCCGGCCTCGGGGCGACGACCAGGACCTCGCCGGTCACGTCTTCCGGCTTCCGCCGCGGGCCGTAGGTCAAAAGGGCCCCGAGGGTCGCCCGGGCTTCCGGCGCGGGTTCGGAGTCAACGTCAACCAGGTGAACAAAGGTCGCGGCCACCGCGGACACCGGCAACCCCGCCGCCTGCAGGTCCTGCCTCAGCTTCTGCAGGCGGAACGAAGAGAGGGCGGGGGCGCCGCGGAGGATCAGCATGTTCAAAGCCGGGCATGTTCACCAATTCGCGAGGGCGGTCAAGTGACACGCGCGGCGGCCTGGTCCCGTTTTATGACGGCGATTTCCGGCGGCCCGGGGGCAACGGCGGCGGGCGCGGCGGCGCGGAACCAAAAATCCGTTGACGAACGCGGGTTGGTTGGCGGAATGGGTGATTTTTAGCCGTCGTTGCTCCCGATGCCCGCCCATCCAACCCAGCTATCCGCTCCGGCGCGGGCGGGGTTGCGCCCGGGCCGCCCGGCGGGCGAAAAGCGCGAACCGGGCCGAGGCTCCCCCTGCCCGGCATGAGCGAATTCCTGAACCACGAATGCGGCATCGCGCTGGTGCGCCTGAAGCGGCCGCTCGACTATTATCAGCGGAAGTACGGCACGCCGCTCTGGGGCTTCTACCAATTGTTCCTGCTGATGGAGAAGCAGCACAACCGCGGGCAGGACGGCGCCGGCGTGGCCTGCGTGAAGTTCGACCGGCCACCGGGCGAGCCGTACATGTTCCGCGAACGCAACGTGGAGTCCAATCCGCTGGACAAGATATTCCAGTCACTGGTGGCGCGCTTCAACCAGCTCGTGTCCGATGGCGTCGTGCGGGTGGACGACGTCGAGACCGTGAAGCGCCATTTCGATTTTGGCGGCGAACTGTATCTCGGCCATCTCCGGTACGGCACCTCGGGCGGCTACAACCTGAGCGCGTGTCATCCCTATTTCCGGCGCAGCTCATGGCCGACGCGGAACCTGCTCCTCGCGGGCAATTTCAACATGACGAACACGGCGGCGCTCAACGAGAGCCTCACCGCCACCGGCCAGCATCCGATCTTCGCCACCGACAGCCAGGCGCTCCTGGAAATGCTGGGGCACGGGCTCGACGAGCAGCATGAGGAGATCTACCGCGCGTTGAAGACCGGGGGGCTGGCGGGACCCGAGATCTCCCGGCGCATCAGCGTCGAGATGGATCCCGCGCAGGTCCTGCGGGAAGTTTCCGCGAGCTGGGACGGAGGCTATGCGCTGGTCGGCGCCCTGGGCAACGGCGATGCGTTCGTGACGCGCGATCCCTCGGGCATCCGCCCGTGCCACTGGTTCGAGAACGACGAGGTGGTGGCCTTCGCCTCCGAACGGGCCCCTCTCTGCACCGTCTTCGGCCTGGAGCCGTCCGCCGTGCGCGAGCTCGAGCCCGGCACCGCGGTGGTGATCAAGAAGAGCGGCGCGGTCCGGCCGGAGCGCGTGAAGGCGGCGCTGCCCAAGGCGTCGTGCACCTTTGAGCGCATCTATTTTTCGCGCGGCAACGACGCGGAGATCTACCGGGAGCGGAAGGCGCTGGGCGCGGGCCTCGCCAATTCGATCCTGCGCTCGATCGGGGACGACCTGGAGCACACGATTTTCAGTTTCATTCCGAACACCGCGGAAGTGGCCTATCTCGGCTTGATGAGCGAGCTGCGCACCCGCCGGCGCGCGGCGGTGAAGAAGGCCCTGCTCGAAGCCGTCGCGGCGGGGAATCTGGACGAGGCCCTGCTCGACGAAGTCATCCTGCGCAACTGGCCGCGCGGCGAGAAGCTCGTGACCAAGGATGCCAAGATCCGCACCTTCATCGGCCAGGAGAAGTGGCGCAACAACCTCGCGTCCCATGTCTACGACGTCACGTATGGCGTGGTGGAGCCGACCGACAACCTGGTGTGTGTCGACGACTCGATCGTGCGCGGCACGACGCTGCGCCGCTCGATCCTGCGCATCCTCAGCCGCCTCCGGCCGAAGAAAATCGTGATCGCGTCGACCGCACCGCAGATTCGTTATCCCGACTGCTACGGCATCGACATGTCGGAGATCGGCAAGTTCATCGCCTTCGAGGCGGCGGTCGCGCTGCTCAAGGAGACCGGTCGCAGCGGGTTGCTGGAGGAGGTCTACGAGCTCTGTCGCGAGGAACTGCGGCGTCCCGACGGCCCGTCCGTCAACCAGGTGCGCCGCATCTACGAGCCGTTCACCGCGGAGGAGATTGCCCGCAAGATCACGGCCTTCGTGTCGCCCCGGCCCGAGGAATGGCGCGGGGAGGTGGAGATCATTTTTCAATCAATCGAACACCTGCACGACGCGCTGCCCGGGCACGCCGGCGACTGGTATTTCACCGGCAAGTACCCGACCCCGGGCGGGTACCGCGTGGCGAACCAGGCCTACGTCAACTACTATGAGAAGGCGGAGGGCAGGGCGTACTGACCGGCGACAGAATTCAGGAGACTGGATGCTGGAGACAGGAGAATCCGTGAGCCCACCCCGAACACCGACCATGACCTGCAATCGCATCGCCTTTTCGATGAAAGCAATTGTAGAATTCATTTCCTTCCTTCGCCCCGCGAGCGTCGTCACGGGAGTTTGTTTCCAGCATCCCTGCCTCCTGAATCCTGTTTCCTGAATCCGGTTTCATTCACCCGTCCATGGCTCTATCCTACGAATCCTCGGGCGTGCGCTATGACCAGCTCGATGCGTTCAAGCGCGCCTGCCAGCAGGCGGCCCGGGGCACCTCGGGCCTGCTCGAGAAACACGGGTACAGGGAAGCCGAGCTCACGCGCGGCGAAAGCGCCTACCTCATTGAGGCGGAGGACCATTTTGTTGCGCACGTCGAGGAGGGTCTGGGGACGAAGAACCTCGTGGCCGACGCGGTGCAGGCGGTGACCGGCCGGTGTTTCTACCGGGAAATTGCGATCGATACCGTCGCGACGATTGTGAATGACATGATCACCTGCGGCGCGCTGCCGGTGTCCGT
>DASYDZ010000196.1:0-12065 GCA_036499305.1 Candidatus Didemnitutus sp. | reverse complement strand
GTGCTCTTGCGAGTGACAAGACGTGGACTGAATGGTGGAACCCGACCTCCGGGCGGGTTCGCAAGACTTTCATAGGAGAACCGGCCCAGAGGTCCGGTTCCACCTTGGCTCAATTGCATGAGTCCGGCTCGGGACCCCCCGGATCCCGCCCTGCATCCCGGACCTGCCAATCAGATCTTCACGCCTTCGCGCGTGACGCGCTGGCGGAATTCCGCGAGAACGCGCTGCGTGATCGGACCGGGCTTGCCCGTGCCGATCTGACGACCGTCGAGCGCGCTCACCGGCACGACCTCGGCGCCGGATCCCGTGAGAAAACACTCGTCGGCACACCAGATGTCGTAGCGTGTCATGTTCGTGTCGACGACCGCGACGCCGATCGCCTTCGCGATGTCGAAGATGGTGTCGCGCGTGATGCCCTTGAGCGCGCCCTGCGAGGCCGCGGGAGTGTGGATCACGCCCTTGTGCACGATGAAGATGTTGTCGGCCGTGCACTCGGCCACGAAACCCTGCTCGTTCAACATGATGGCCTCGAGGGCGCCGGCCTGCTTGGCCTCGATCTTCCCGAGGATGTTGTTCACGTAGTTGAGCGACTTGATCGTCGGCGGGAGCGCGGCCGGACCGATCCGACGCGTGGGCACCGTGACAATCGCGAGCCCGTTGTCGTAGTATTCCTTCGGGTAGAGCTGGATCGTGCTGGCGATGATGAACACGGTGGGCTTCGGGCAGGACCATGGCGAAAGGCCGAGGTCGCCCGGCCCGCGGGTCACGACGAGGCGGATGTAGCCATTGCGAAGTTTGTTGCGCCGGCAGGTCTCGCACGTCGCCTCGACCAGCTCCTGGCGCGAGAGTGGGATGGTCAGCAGGAGGGCCTTGGCTGAATATTCCAGGCGCTCGAGATGCTCGACGAGGCGGAAAACATTTCCGTCGTACAGGCGGATGCCTTCGAAGATGCCGTCGCCGTACAGCAGGCCGTGGTCGAACACCGACACCTTGGCCTCTTTCTCATCCACGAACTGGCCGTCGAGATAGATTTGCATTCCGTCAGCATCCCGCCGGCGGCGACGCATGCCAAGGCCGGACTGCCCTATGACATTTTGGAGTGTGCCGGTACGATCGGCCCGAAGGTGTTAGGTGCATTCTTGGGGCGGTTACGGAATCGCGGCGCGCCCAGCGGTCGCGCCCTACCTGGGCCAAGGCAGGCGGGATATGGAAATCCCGCCCTACAATATCGCGTCGCTTGCAGGCGGGGTTCGGAGACCCCGCCCTGCTGCGTAGGGGTTACGGCGCGATGTGCCAGGCGGGGTCGACGTAGGCGAGATAGGGCGCGGAGAGCTGGGTGGCGTTGTCCATGAGCCAGATTGCGCGGTCGCCCGTGGTGCGGTTCTCCCAGACGAGGTCCGGGTGCCCATCGCCATCCATGTCGGCGACCATGGCAATGTGCCAGGGGGCGGGCACACTCGCGATGTAGCCGAACGTGCTGAGGGTTGCGCCATTCATGTACCAGATTGTGCGATCCCCCGTGGCGAGATTCTCCCACACGAGATCGGTCTGCCCGTCACCGTCGAAATCGGCGGCGCCGACAATGTGCCAGGCGGTATCAATGCCCGCGATGTAGCCGAAACTCTTGATGTTGACGCCATCCATGAACCAAACCGCGCGGTCGCCGGTGGTGTTGTTTTCCCAGATCAGGTCCGGCTTGCCGTCGCCGTCGAAGTCGCCGATGGCGGCGAGGTGCCACGCCGTGTCGACAAGGGCAAAGTAACCGAAGCTGTTAATGGTCGTGCCATTCATGAACCAGCACGTGCGATCGCCGGTGGTGGTGTCCTCCCAGGCGATGTCGGTCTGGCCGTCGCCGTCGAAGTCGGCGGTGCCGACGATCTTCCATTCGGCATCAATGCCGGCCAGGTAGTCGAAACTGACGATGCTCGCGCCATTCAGGTACCAGATGGCGCGGTCGATGCCGGCCGTGTTCTCCCAAAGAAGGTCAGGATGGCCATCGCCGTTGAAATCGGCGACGGTTCCCCGGACCGTGAGCGTAACCGCATCGGAATTGCCCGCCAGCACGTCGGTCGCCACGAGGCGATATTGGTTTCCGTTCAGGGCAATGCCGGGGCTCGTGATGGTAAGCGTGCCGGTCGTAGTGCCGCCGTACGTCGCGTCGTTACCGAGATTCGTCCAGGTCGAGCCGCTGTTGACCGAAACCTGCCATTGGAAGGTCGCGGCACCGTCATTGACCTGACCGGTGAACGAGGCGGTCTGCCCGGAGTTCACCGTCGCAGCCACCGGTTGGGTGGAGAACGTCGGGGCGACGGGGGTGACCGTAAGTTTCCCGCCGAACGAGTTCTCGGTTCCCGGCGTGCCGGTGTAGGTGATCGCGCAGCGGAACCGGTCGTTGTTCATCGCGTTCGTCACGGCGGTGATCTGCAGCGTGGTGGTGGTGGTTCCTGAAAATGGCGTCGACGCCGGGACAGGGTTCCAGGAAACACCGGCATCCGTTGAAATCTGCCATTGGAAAGTCGGGGTGCCCGGAGCGATGGTGGTGATCGAGAAGGAGGCGCTGGAGCCGGTCGGGACGGTCTGCGGCTGAGGTTGCACGGTGATGACCGTCGGCACGAAGTTGGCGACCGCCGATCCGCTCACGACAACGTTGCGTCCATTGTAGTAGAGTCCTCCGCTGGTATAGACGTTGATGCTCCAGGTGCCATTGATGACCGGGAGGGAATAATGCCCGGCTCCGTCGGTGTTGATGCTGGCGGCGTAGGGGACGGTGGCCACGGTCGCCACGGCCACGACATACGCGTTGCCTTCCGGGTTGCCGGACAAGTCGAACACGGTGCCGCTGAGCGTGCCGGTGCCGGAAACCGCATTGAGCGCGATGCCGTTGATGTCCAGATTGTCGGTCACCTGATACGAGAGGCTGGGTGAAACCAGATTGTTCGTATTGGTGGCGCCCGAGTCGACGCTGACCGTCCAGGTCCCCGCGTTGACGCCGAGGTCGAAGTTTCCGCCGTCGTCCGTGACGCTCGAGACCGTGAACGATCCGGAGCCGTTGTTCTGCAGGACGGCGTTGACCTGGGTTCCGGTCAGGGGAGTTCCACTCTGCTCCAGCGTTCCCGTCAGATGGGCGGTGACGGCCTGGGCCACGATGTTGGCCGCGATAGCTTGGCTGGCGCCCACGGTGACCAGGGCGCCGGGGCCGGTGGTGTAGCCGGTCGGCAGCGAATCCTGGGAAAGGCCGACGAACCAGTTGCCCGCCACCACACCGACGCAGTAGTTGCCGTTGGGAGCGGCACTGACGCCGCTCGACTGAAAGAGATTGGCGTCGTCGTTGGCGCCGACCGAAAAGCCGTTCAGCGGATTGGTTCCGTCCGTGACCGAGCCATGGATCAGGGCGTTGACGGGAGTTTCCGAAAAGTTGACCACCGCGCTGCCGCCGGTGGTGTCGGCCGAATCCTTCGCCTGATTGCGCAGGAGACCCTTCTCCGCCAGTTGTCCGTCAATGACGTCGAGCTGCCAGGTGGTGGCGGAGGCGGCGAAGCTGTAGTTGCCGTTGCTGTCGGTGAAGCCGCCCGTGATGTGATGATCGGAAGATTCGGAGACGATGAACAGCGCACTGATGCCGGTGGACGTGCCCTGGCGCGTGACCTGCCCCGAGATTGTCGTCGCGCTGGCGGTCAACGCCTGGTTGTTGGTCGTCATTGCGCTGGCCGTCACCGTTACGCTGCCGCCGGATTCGTCGGTGACGAAGCCGGGGGAAAGGGCGACGACCTGGTAACTGCCCGGGGGCGTCAGGAGCTGGTAGTTGCCCGAGGCGTCGGCGACGGTGCTTCCGATTCCGTTGCCGTTGCTGTTCAGCAGGGCCACGAAGGCGCCCGGGAGGGCGGCGCCGCCGGCGATGTTGGTGACCTGTCCCTGGATGCCCTGCGGGTATGAATGGGCGGTCACGGCAAACGTCTGGGTGACCGGCGTGAAGCTGCTGCCGGATGCGTCGGAGACCCGGTAGATGAAGCTGCCGACCATTGGTCCGAAAACGGTGTCCAGTCCGGGTTGGGCGAGATTGACCGCGATCTGACCATCGGTGGCGCCATCGTCGTCGCCGGGAATATTGGTATTGCGCACGCCGCCGAACGTCGGGGCCGCGCCGTCTGTGACGGTGAAGGCGCGCACGAGGACGTCGGAGCCGTCGACCGTCCCGTTGTTGTTCACGTCGGCGAATTTCTCGACGCGCACGGTCAGGCCGCTCGTCAGGCCTGTGACGTTCAGGGTGACCGTGCCGGAGAAATCATTCGGCACGCTGCTGGTGGAAAGGGTGAATCCGACGGCGGCCGACAGCCGGGCGACGGCGAGCAAGGCGGTGGCGGCGACGGCGCCGCGCAGAGGGGAGAGGATTCGGTTCATGGGTGCGGTGAGGGGGACACTGGGCCGCGGCGGGACGGGACACTGCGGCCTGAGTGCCGAGTTTATGGTTCCCCAGCCCGACGGCAATCCTTTAGCGGTAACGATTCCAGCGGCGGGGAACCCGTCTCCGGGCGGTGCCTCCCTGGCCGCCGAAGCCCGGCGAAGGTGGCCGAATGCCGCCAAGCGGCGCGCCCAACGGTCGCGCCCTACCTGGGCCGAGGCAGGCGGGATATGGAAATCCCGCCCTACAACGCGGAGGCGAATCGATGATTGGCTGTAGGGCGGCATCTCCGAATGCCGCCAAGGAAGCGAATGCCGCTGAGCGGCGCGCCCAGCGGTCGCGCCCTACCTGGGCCAAGGCCGGCGGGATATGGAAATCCCTCCCTCCAACGCGAGAGCGACCCCGCGAGCGATTACGGCGCGATGTGCCAGACGGGATCGACCAGCGCGAGATAGGGCATGCTGCCGATCGCGGTGCCATTCATCAGCCAGAAGGCGCGATCGCCCGTGGTCCGATTCTCCCACAAGAGGTCGGGCTTGCCGTCGCCATTGTAGTCCGCGACGGCCGCGATGTGCCACGCGGGATCGATCTGCGCGATGTAGCCGAAGCTCGCAATGGTTGTCCCGTTCATCAGCCACAACGTCCGGTCGCCGGTCGTCGTGTTTTCCCACACGATGTCGGTCTGGCCGTCGCCGTCAAAATCACCCGTGCCGACGATCTTCCAATCCGTCGGAATGCCGGCGAGATAACCGAAGGTCGCGACCGTCGTGCCGTTCATGAACCAGACGGCACGGTCGCCGGTGGACGTGTTTTCCCAAAGTAGATCGATCTGCCCATCGCCGTTGAGGTCGCCGAGAGCCGCCAGGTGCCAGATCGGATCGACCTGGGCGAAATAGCCGAAGCTGAGGATCGTCTTGCCATTCATCATCCATGCCGTGCGGTCGCCGGTCGCGGTATCCTCCCAGGCGATGTCGGTCTGGCCGTCACCGTCGAAATCCGCCGTCCCGACAATGGCCCATTCCGTCGGGATGCCGGCGAGGTAGTCGAAGCTGCCGATCGAGGTGCCGTTCAGGTACCAGAGCGCGCGATCGCCGGTCGACGTGTTTTCCCAGAGGATGTCGGACATGCCGTCGCTATTGAAGTCGGCGGACAACTTCGGGGCCGCGACGCTGCCGGTCATGAGGGCATGGCCGAAACTGGACACCCAAACCTCGCCCGGTTGGCTCGGATTGAAGAAGACGCGCTCGGGCTGCCGGAACGGATAGTCGTCCACGTGGGCGAAAACGGGCGACGCGGCACGCAGGTTGTTCGTATGCCAGAGGCCGTCGGTCTCGGTCGTGAGGTACGCGGCCCCGGCATGCGCGGGATCGAAGGTGACCGACGTGACGCGATCGAGCGCGTTGACGCGCGTCCAATGAGCTCCGCGGTCGGTTGTCCGGTAGAGTCCGCCCAATCCGTTCGGCGGCCCGCCCCACCCGCTGAACACACCGACGTACCAGGTGTTCTGGTTCGCATCGGCGGGATCGAGGACGACGTCCTTCGTCCAATAATCCATGCCCGGATCGGAGAGGTCGGTCCAGAAAGTCGTGACCGGATCGTATAGGAACACGCCCGAGCTGGCGGTGAACGCCGTCGTGCGATGGCCCGAATACGTGCACAGCACCTTGCCATCGTTCAGCACGATGACGGTCGCGGGATGGCCCTCCGTGCGCGGTGGGTTGGAGAGCTTCGTCCAGGTCGAGGCCGCGCCATCCTGAAGATCGTTGGTCACGAAGATGCCGCCCGCGGTCGAATGGATGACGCTGGCATACATCCGATTTGGGTTGTTCGGGTCGAGCGCGAGCCAGAAAACGGGATGGCCGAAATTGTGAATGACGGACCAGGCTGCGCCGCTGTTCGTCGAAGTGATCACCTTGCCGTTGGCGTCGGCATTGTTGAGCGGGCTGTCCGCCAGGCGGGTGCTCTGGTACATGTCATGGATGTCCGAGGTGGCGGCGTAGAGCGCGTGGGTCGTCGGGTGCTGCACGATGCGGTACATCGTGTTGGCGTCGTCGCCCGTGTTGCCGAGCGTCCACGTGACGCCGCGGTCGGAGCTGCGGATTCCCTTGATGTCGGAGAAACCGGCAAACAGGTGCTGCGCGTCGGGCCAGATGACCTGCCACACGGAGGTGTTTTCGAGGCCGATGCTGTGGTAGGTGCCACCCGCGATGGCGGTGGTGCCGGCGTTGTGCTGGTCGGCGGTGTTCACGTAGGCCTGCTGCCAGGTCAGCGCACCATTGATCGTGCGGTGCACAAATCCGTAATCGGTGAACAGCACTTTCGCGGAATCGGTCGGCGCGACCGCGAGGCCAAAGACCACCTCGCCGTAGCCCCAGCCCCGGTCGCCGCCGGTGCCGGACCATCCGGTGATGATGTTCTGGTTGTTGGTCGTGTGGAACGTATTTGTCCAGGTGGCGCCCGCATCGGAGGTCTTGAAGATCTCGGGCACGCCGGCCGTGCCGCCACCGCCCGCGTAGACGGTGCTGATGTCGTTTCCGGCCATCGCGAGCACCTGGAGAAAATTTTGGCTCGCGTCGATGCCCATGCTGCGGGCCACCCAGGTGCCGGCGCCATTGTCGAGCGAGTAGATGTTGCGGAAGTTGCCGTAGTAGTCGGAGCCAAGATCGAAACCGGGATACGAGGCCGCCGCGGTGAGGCAGAAAAAGCGGACGGTGCCGCCCTGCTTCGCGCCGGCGAATGACTGCATCAGCTCGCCCGCCGGAATGCCCGGCAGGCCGGCATTGGTGAACGAGGTGCCACCGTTGGTGGAGACGAGCAGGCCGATGTTCGTGCCGAGATAGATGTTGTTGCCGTCGAAGAAGGCTCCGCAGACGAGCACGCCATTGCCGGCGTCGATGGCGGCGGGAATTGAAGTGAAGGACGTGCCGCCGTTGGATGAGAAATAGACGTCCGAGTATCCGGCCAGCACCACCCGGCTGGGATTATTGGGATCGACCCAGAGGCTGTAAACGTCGTCGTCCGGGATCGGATTTCCCGGCAGAACCTGCCAGGTGGCGCCGCCGTCGGTGGTCTTGGTGGGAAGCGCGTTGTTTCCGCCGGTGTACGTGACCGTGTACATGATCGACGCGCTGATCGTGAACCGCACGGCGGAATCGTGTCCGGCCTGCACCTGCCGCGCATCAATCGTGGCGTAGTCGTCGCCGAAATCGGTCGTGTGGTAGAGCCCGCTCATGTCGCTGGCGACGTAGAACTCGGAGCTGTTGGTCGGACTGATCGACGGCGAATAGAAGGCACCGCCGGCGCCGACGCCGCGGCTCGACCATGTCGCGGGCACCTGGGCGGCGAGGGGAGGGGAAACGAGGAGGACGGACGCGAGCAGCGCGAGGCAGGGTCGTTTCATGGGAGCAACAGCGTTAGGGTCGCCGGTGGGCGCCTCAACGGCAATGGGGTGAAACCGCGGTGCCCGCAGCCCACGGGGTGCATTTTCACCCCGCGTTTACCGAGGCGGATCCGCGACAATCCGAGCGGCCCACGAAACTCACGAATGAGCGCCAAAATTGGCAGCCAGTGCTTTTGTACTGAATCGACCATTCGATAAGAGCACGGTAAGAACTATTTTCTAAGCGACCGGGATGAACACAGTTGAATGGACGGAGGCACCACAAGCGTGCAACGTCTCGTTGCATCGCTATGGTCGGGCGAGGGTGATCTGCCGACCGTTTCGAGTCATTTTGCATGTTTCGCGGGCCACAAAAACGGGCTTGCGTGAAGGCCCGGGAGTAAACGATATCTCCGTTTCAGGCCAACATAGCTCAGTTGGTAGAGCAACGCTTTCGTAAAGCGTGGGTCGCCGGTTCGAATCCGGCTGTTGGCTCCATCTTAGATGAGGGTTGAGAGTTGAAGGTTGAGAGGATCCGGTTCGAATGAGTGGCGTCAAATGCCGCTCCGCCGGGCCGCGGTTGACGCCGTCCTGTCGAGCCGCTATGGCACCTGATCGTCCGGGATGCCGTGGGCCGCGGTCGACCAGCAAAACGATGAATCGTTTGAGCGCCATTCCGTCGATATGCCCTCTCCTGCAGGCCGCCGGACCCCGGTGCCGGGGCGCGCTTGGCGAGGCCGCCTGCATTTCCGGAGTGCTTGGCGACCCGTTTCCATCATGAATTCTCCGGTGCAGCCGCCATCCGTGCCCACGCCGCCGAAAAGCTGGATGGATCGGAACTGGAAGTGGTTCGTTCCCGTCGTGTCGGTTGGCGCACTAATCGTTTTCGGTGCCTTCGCGGGAGGGATTTTCTATTTCGTCGAGCGGACCTTGAAAAACTCGGAGCCCTATCACGTGGCGCTCGAACGCATCCGCGCCTCGCCCGATGTCGCGGCCGCGTTGGGAAAGCCGCTTCACGAATCCTGGCTGGTGATGGGCAATTACCGCGTTCAGAACTTCAGCCGCTACGAGGATCTGACCTTCACCATGGCCGGACCCCAGGGATCCGCGCGGGTGTATCTGGTGGCGACCGCGAACACCGATGGCTGGAGCTACCGCGTCCTCACGGTCAATCTCGAGGCGACCCATCAGCAAATCGACCTGGCGGACCGAAAGCCGGATTGAAGGCGGAACCGACTGGGGTTTTGCCGCAAAAGGCAGGGACCGATCCTCGATTCGGACCAAGACGATTGGTCCACGAAACGCACGAAAATTCACCAAAGACCCGACGTCCTGATTGAGGCGAACGACGGGGCGTTTGATGTCGGGCGGGATTTCCATATCCCGCCGTTTCTTGCCCACGGAACATACGGAACGATGAGGAATTTCCGGACCAATCCCGATCTGGATTGCCGCCAAGGTTCGCAAGGAACCCGGCATGCAACCGAGTCATTCTCCACCCACCACCGAAGGCCACGGGTTAAGGCGGCGAGGGGATCCATCCGTGTGCATTCGTGAAATCCGTGGTTAAAATTCCTCCGGGCACGATCGTGATCCCGATCACGCCAGCGACTACCGCGAAAGTGTTTTTGATTTAACCACTGATGACACCGATGAGCATGGATCAAGGCGGCGGAGGATTAGCCGCAAGAGAGCGCAAAGAATCAGGCGCGCAGCCGATTTTAACCACTGATGTCACGGATGAGCATGGATCAAGGCGGCTGAGGATTAGCCGCAACAGAGCGCAAAGCCGACCGGATCATCAGCCCACGGAACACACCGAACGCAGGGAATGGACCCCGGCCAATTCCTTCCCTCCGAGTCTCCGCGGTTCAATCAATCTCCCACGAAACACACGAAATCCACGAACCGGACATCCGTGCCATCGGTGCAATCCGTGGTTAAAATTTTTTCCATCCCATACGCATCGGAGACGGGCTGCAGCGAATCATTTCACGATCCGGCGAAAAACGGATAGACGGGCCGCCGACCCCGGAAAATCCCCTGCCGCAAAACGCGGCCTAGTCCGGGGCCGGCGACCCGCCCAAAGGAATGGGTCGTCAGCGGCCGGTCTTTTTTTGCCCGTAGTACGCGCCGGCGCCGTGTTTGCGTTCGAAATGTTTCCCCAGCAGTGGTGCTTCGAGCGGACGCAACCGCGGCTCGAGTTCGAGCGACAGCAGGGCCATGCGGGCACAGCATTCGAGCGCAACCGCGGACTCGACGGCGTCCCGGACGGCCGGTCCCCACGCGAAAGGCCCGTGGCGGTTGACGAGCACGCCGGGAAAATCCGCGGGATCGAGCTTCTTGAACCGCTCGAGAATCACACCGCCGGTCTCCCATTCGTAGGCGCCGGCAATCTCGCGCGCGGCGAGTTTGCGCGTGACCGGAATGGCGCCGCGGAAATGGTCGGCGTGCGTCGTGCCGAAGATCGGCACCGGCCGGCCGGCCTGCGCGAAGGCCGTGGCATGCGTCGAATGGGTGTGCACGATCCCGCCGACGTTGCCGAGGCCGAGATAGAGGCGGCGATGCGTGGGCGTGTCGGACGACGGTCGCAGCCGCCCTTCGACGACCTTGCCCGCGAGGTCGACCAGAACCATGTCCGCGGGGCGCAGATCCTCATACGCCACGCCGCTGGGCTTGATCGCGAAAATGCCGCGCGCGCGATCCAGCGCGCTGGCATTGCCGAACGTCAGGTTGATCAATCCGTACCCCGGCAGGGCAAGATTGGCCTCGAAAGCCTCGCGCTTGAGCTCCTTGAGCATGGACGTCAGTCGCCGAAGCCGTGGGCCAGGTGATGGTAAACCTCGTTGGTCCGCAGCATCTGCTTAAACTCGTCGAGACGCGTCGAGCGCGCAATCACAACCGCCTCGATCCCGGCGATCTCGGCAAAATCCTCCAGCATCTCGGTGGTCACGCAGGTGCTGTAGCCCGTGTGGTGCGCGCCGCCGGCGAGGATCCACGCCGCGCAGGCCGTCTTGAAATCGGGCCGGCACTTCCAAACGGCCCGCGCCACCGGCAGGCGCGGCAGGGCGGGCGGCTTGATGGCGTCGACTTCATTGACCACCAGGCGGAGCCGATGCCCGAGGTCGATGAGCGACGCGTTGAGCGCGGGACCGGGTCCGGAGGAAAAAACGAGGCGGACCGGATCGGCCTTGCCCCCGATGCCGAGCGGATGGATCTGCAGCGACGGTTTGCCTTCGGCGATCGACGGGCAGATCTCGAGCATGTGGGCGCCGAGGACCTGGTGGTTTCCCGGCGCGAGATGGTACGTGTAATCCTCCATGAACGACGTGCCGCCCGCGAGGCCGGCGCCCATGACCTTCATCGCGCGCACCAGCGCGGCGGTCTTCCAGTCGCCTTCGGCGCCAAATCCGAACCCGCAGGCCATCAATCGCTGGCACGCCAGGCCCGGGAGCTGGTTGAGCCCGTGAAGATCCTCGAAGGTGGTCGTGAAACCCTTCGCCCCGGTCGCGCCGAGAAACGCGCGCAGCCCCAGTTCCTGGCGCGCGGCATCGCGGAGCGACTCGTGGCGCGAACCCTTGCGCTTCAGGATGGGCGCCACGCGATACTGTTTCTCGTAGACGGCGCAAAGATCGTCGACCTCGGAGGTTTTCACCGCATTCACGCGCGCCACGAGGTCCCCCAGGCCGTAGCCGTTGGTGGAGAATCCCAAGCGCACCTCGGCCGCGACCTTGTCGCCCTCGGTCACCGAGACCTCGCGCATGTTGTCGCCGAAGCGGATGATCCGCGCGCCCTGCAGGTCGTGCCAGGCGCAGGCCGCGCGCATCCAGGCGGCGATGCGGTCCTGGACGTCGGGGTCGGACCAGTGCCCGACGACGACCTTGCGGCGCAGGCGCAGGCGCGTGTGCAGGAACCCCGCCTCGCGGTCGCCGTGGGCGGCCTGGTTGAGGTTCATGAAGTCCATGTCGATCGTCGACCACGGCAGGTCGCGATTGAACTGCGTGTGAAGATGCAGGAGCGGTTTCTGCAGCGCGGTGAGGCCGCGGATCCACATTTTCGCCGGCGAGAACGTGTGCATCCAGACGATCAGGCCGGCGCAATTCGGGTCGGCGCTCGCGTCCGCGCACAGCCGGGTGACCTCGTCGGGCGTCGTCAGGAGATCGGTGTAAACCGTCTTGAGCGGAAGTCGGCGTGACGCCGCCAGCGCCTCGGCGACCGTGCGGGCGTTCGCCGCCACCTGGCGGAGCGGACCGGGGCCGTAGAGGTGCTGCGAGCCGCAGACAAACC
>DASYDZ010000195.1:0-7826 GCA_036499305.1 Candidatus Didemnitutus sp. | reverse complement strand
CCCCGCAGCTTGCTGCGGGGTTTCCATGCGAGTTAGGACGCGGCCCGGCGTTGCCCTGCTTGGAGGGCAATGCAAGCCGCGCGTAGAATCCCCGGAGCTTGCTCCGGGGAGTAGCGCTGGCGAAAGGGCAGCGTTCAATGCTGCGGGTTGAGAGCTGAAAGGCCCGTTACCGGCGGGATGGATTCGCGCCGCTCTCTTGATCGGGCACGCGATCTGGTCCGTCTCCTCGACGTTTGGCTGCGACTGGCGGCTGAACGATCCCATTCAGGGATCAACGCATCCGCCGGGCCCCACCCTTCCGGCGCGCGGCGTCCGCCGTCGGCGAGCCGTGCCGCGATTCGACGCGCACCGGCACGCGGCGGCGCACCGCGACCTGTCCTTCGATGAGATGAAGGGCCGACCACCCGGCTTCGACCAGTTCGCGGAGAAACCGCGTGAAGATCCGGCCCCGGGGTCTGACGGTGGCATGATTCATTGGGTGTCTCCCGTCGAGCCGACGAATTGCGCGTCGGCGTTGATTACCGTGGCGATCGCGGTGAGCCGGTTGTTGATCTCGCCCTCCTCCGCCAGGGTTCGCTCGAGCAGGGACGCAATTTCGTCCTCCCCGAGCTGGGCCGCAAAAGCCCGGGCCGTGCCGTAGGCGGCGATTTCGTAGTGCTCGATTCGTTGCGCGGCGCCGATCAGATTGGCGTCGCGGACCGGATCGGGACCGCGGGTCTTGATTGCCTCGCCGGCCTCCTCGACCAGGCCTTTCATGGCATGGCAAACCTTGCCGGAAGAGGTCGCGCCGAGAATGGCGATCACGCGATCGAGCCGTTCGACGTGGCCCTCGGTGCGCGTGAGATGGTCGGTCAGGCTGCTGCGCAGGGCGGGATTCGAGGCGGCGACTGCCATCTTGGGCAGAGCCCGGAGAATCTGGGTTTCCGCGCTGTAAATATCCTTCACCTCGTCGACGAGCAGATCGCGAAGGGAATTGAGCGAATGCATGGGACGCTGGGTCGAAGACTGCGCACGTCGGAATTCTCCCTCCGTTCCGCAGATGAGTTCACCCATAAGGTACAGACGGGCGGCGATTGGTTCCGGAAACCCCGAATCCGCCCGCCCGCCGCCGCGCGTGCATTTTGCCGACGGGCCACATTTCACCGATGCAAAATGCCCATGCCGCCGTGCGCCCCGATTGCCTCCCAAAATACAGAATGCTGTCACCCAAGGACTAAGATCGCATGGTTTCGATGGCACGCATCCGGCAAAACAACAGGCAACCCCCTCCCCTCATGGAACACCTCGCCTTGTTCGTTCAAACGCCGGTCGCCGCGGTCGGATACTCGCTGATCTACCTGCTCTTTGGCGGCGGCATATTCGGTGCCCTCGTGATTTTCGTCATCGCAAAAATGCTCGGCAAATAGGCGGCCTCCCGGATTGCGGCCGTCACCATCAACCCACTCCCGTCATGCTTCAATACGCTCTCATCTTCTTCCTCATCGCGCTGGTCGCGGGGATCTTCGGTTTCACCGGCATCGCCGCGGGTGCGGCCTCCATTGCCCAGATCCTGTTCTATATTTTCCTGTTCCTGCTGATCGTCTCCCTGCTCGCCCACGTCATCAATGGCGGCGGGCGTTCGAAGCTCTGATCATCGCGGGTTCGATGCGCACCGCCCGCCTGCGAACGCTACTTGCGGCCGGCTATGCGCGCCTGAGGCGACTGCGAACGCGAGAATCCCTTTTCCAGCGCGTACCGGATCAATTCCGGCGAGGTGCGCAGTCCCAGCTTCGCCATCAGCCGGCAGCGGTGATTGCGCACCGTCAGTTCGCTCAGACCCACCTTTGACGCCACCTGTTCGTTCGTCAGGCCGTGGCCGAAAAGTCCGAGGAGGCTTTGCTCGCGCTCGGAGAGGATCTTGTCGAACGAAACCGGATCGTCGCGCATCGTCCGATGGGCGGCATGAATCGCCGCGGAAAGATACCGCTGGCCGCGCATCACGGTGCGGATCGCCTCCGTCAGTTCGGCCACGGTCTGGTCGTTCTTGTCCACAAATCCGTGGAGCTTGGAATGAAGCGCCCGGTGGAGCGTGAATTCGTCCGTGTAGCCCGAGATGCCCACGATTTTCACCGAGGGGCAGGCCGACAGCAGGTCATCCAGCAGATCGAGGCCGTCCCGGTCCGGCAGGGCGAGATCGAGAATGACGACGTCGGGCTTCTCCTCCCGGCAGAGCCGCAGGCCCGATTCCGCGTCCTTCGCCCCCGCAAGCGAGGAGCCCGGCAGCGAAGTGCGGCAGGCCCGGATCAGGAGATCGCGCATCAGCGCGTGGTCCTCGATCACGACGATTTTCACGCAGCCATCATAGATATCAACCGCGGCGAATCCGCAAGTGCGGACCGGCCCGGCCCCGGTGATGGCGCGTTGCGACGCCCCTTGGTGTTTAAACACCAAAAGCCCCTTTTGACCGCCCGCCATGGGCGCAATGGAGTCGGGACGCCGTGGCTCAGGCTGCCTCCGTCGGGTGGACGTCCACGCCTCCACCCATGCGCGCATCACCGGCCACCGTCCTGCCCCGGCTCGTCGGCGCTGCCTTGGCCATTCTGGCGCTGCACCCCGCCGTTCTCCAGGCGCAGGACCTGCCGTCCGCGGAGCCGACGCCATCGCTGTTGCGTCAATTGACGGTCGAGGAACTGCTCCAGCTCGACGTGACCTCGGTTTCGCGCCAGCCGGAACCCTGGAGCAATGCCGCGGGCAATGTGTTCCTGGTGCGCGGGCAGTCGGTTTGGGCGACGGGCGCCAGCACCCTGCCGGACCTCCTCCGGCTGGCCCCCAATCTTTTCGTCGCGCAGTCAAACTCCTGGCAATGGGGGGTCAGTGCCCGCGGGTTTTTGCGCTCCGACTCGTTCTCCAACAAACTGCTCGTGATGATCGACGGGCGCACGGTGTATTCGCCGCTGTTCTCGAACGTTTTCTGGGACTCGACCTCCGTCTTCCTGCCCGATCTCGACCGGATCGAGGTGATCAGCGGGCCCGCCGGCACCACCTACGGCGCCAACGCCGTCAATGGCGTGATCAACATCGAATCCAAATCCGCCTTCGACACCCTGGGGGGGCTGGCGTTCGCGCGCACGGGCACGCAGGATTCGGATGCCGGCGTCCGGTATGGAGCGAAGATCGGCGACACCGGGGCGTTCCGGATCTACGCGCAGACAAGCCAGGCGGACGAGTCCCGCTCCAACTCGGGCGCGAATGACGATTTTGACGCGTGGCACACAAGCCAGGCGGGCCTGCGGGCGGACTGGGGCGATTCCGTCAGCGGCGCGCTGATGGTGGAGGGAGATTATTTCACGGGAAAATTCGACGAAGGCAGCGCCCCCGCGACCACCAGCGAGGAGAGCGACGTGCTCGCGAAATGGACGCGCGAGCTGACGCCGGACTCCAGCGTTTGGGTGCGCGCCTACTACGACTATTCCATCCGGGACAGCGTCGCGCAGCTCACCGAGACAACGCGCACCATGGATCTCGAGTTCCAGCATACCCTCCGGATCGACAGCGCCCAGAAACTGGTGTGGGGTGCGGATTACAGGCTGATGCAGGATTCGATGCAGACCGTCGGATTCGCAATCCTTCCGTCCAGTCTGGATTTCGGCCTCGGCAGCATTTTTGCGCAACATCACTTGAAATTCGCACGCGACGAGATGGAGCTCACCAGCGGCCTGCGCCTCGAACACAATCATTTCAGCGGCTGGGAGTACGAACCGAATCTCCGCCTGAGCTGGCATCCGAGCGACCAGACCTTCTGGATCGCGGGCTCGCGAGCCACGCGCATCCCGTCACGCCTGGAAACCGGTTTTTTCGAACCGGCCACCCCGCCGTATCTGGTGGTGGGCGGGGACGACGTCGTCGCCGAAGTCGTCGATTCCTACGAAGCCGGATGGCGCAGCCGCCCGGCCGCAAATCTGTCCGTCACGACCACCGCCTATGTTCAGAACTACGATCACCTGCGCAGTGTGGAGCCCGGGTCTCCCGCCACGTTCGGGAATGACGTCAAGGGACGCTCCTACGGCGTCGAGGTCTTTCTCGACTGGCAGATCACCTCGTGGTGGCGCCTCCGGGCCGGCGGATTCGGCATGAATCAGTCGACCTGGGTCCTTCCGGGAGGAGCCGACATCGAGAAGGGCAAGGGCGAGTCAAGCTTCCCGGCCTACCAGGCCCAGATCCGCAACACCTTCCATCTGGCCAAGTCCGTCACGCTCTGGACCAGTCTCCGCCGGATCGCGGCCGTCCCGCCCGGGAGCGCCGGCGGCGCGGATGTCCCCGCCTACACGGAGCTTGATGCGAACATCACCTGGACACTCGTTCCCGGACTCGACGTGGCCCTGACCGGCCGCAATCTGCTCCATCGGTATCATTATGAGATCGGAAGCGACTCAACCCGGCGCGCCATTCCGCGCGCGATCGAGGTCGCGCTCCGGCAGAAATTCTGACGCCGATCCCACGATGCCCGCGTGTTTCCCCATTTCCCGCCAGTGGCGATGCGTGGCGGTGTTCCTCGCCCTGCTGTTTGCCGGCAGGCTTGAATCCGGGGTCACCAGCCGCGAATATGATGTCAAGGCGGCCTTCCTCTTCAATTTTGCGTCGTTCGTCGAGTGGCCGCCGAAAACTTTTTCCCGATCGGACGGACCGCTGGTCATCGGCGTGCTGGGGCGCGACCCCTTCGGCCCCTCGCTCGATGAAATCGTGCAGGACCAGCACTCCCATGATCACGCCCTCATCGTCTGCCGGTTCAGCCATATTGAAGATATGCCGCACTGCCACATCCTCTTTGTCTGCTCCTCGGAGGAGCGGCACATGACGGAAATCCTGCGGCGGCTGCGCGGTCAGCCGGTCCTGACGGTCGGCGACCTTCCCGGGTTCGCCGCGGCCGGGGGCGGGATTGGTTTCGTGACCACCAATCATGTCGGCCTTGAAATCAATCCACAGGCCATCCGGGCGGCAAACCTGGTCGTCAGCGCCAAACTTTACAAGGTCGCCCGGGTGGTCGGAGCGCCCTTCGATTCCCCATGAAGTGGCTTCATGACGTTCCGGTGCAGCGCAAACTGGGCTTCGCCATGATGCTCACCACCACGGTGGCGCTGCTGGCGGCCGCCGCGGTGTTTCTCGCCGCCGAGTTCCTCAGCTACCGGCGCAATCTGGTGCATACGGTCGCGACGCTCGCCCACATCTCCGCGGAGAACTCGACGGCCGCGATCGCCTTCGCCGATCGCGCCAGCGCGCGCCAGATACTGGAAGCCCTGCGCGCGGAGCCGCAGGTCACCGCGGCGACGCTTTACGACGCGCAGGGCCGGCTGTTCGCCCGTTTCGTGCTGCGTCCGGAGGATGAAATCGAGCTGCGGGCCGACACCCCCGTCGGCACCCGCATCGAGCATGGCGCGGTCGTCGTCGTGGAACCGGTCGTCGAGGGGACCCGGCGCCTCGGCATGCTCCATCTGCAGGCGTCGATGAGCCAGATCTACGAGCGGATGGGAACTTATGCCCTCGTCGTCCTCGGCGTGATGGCATCGTCGCTTGGCCTCGCCGGGCTGGTGGCGTCGGCGCTTCGCCGCTCGATTGCGCGGCCGATCATCGAGCTGGCGCGCACCGCCGCCACCGTGTCCGCGCGGCAGGACTACTCGGTGCGCGCCGAGCAATATGGGCGGGACGAGCTCGGCCAGCTCACCGCGACGGTGAACGCGATGCTGGCCCGCACGCAGGCCGCCGTCTTCGAATTGCGCGAAAGCGAGTATGCGCACCGCGAACTGGTGCGGGCCCTCCCGATCGCCGTGTACATGTGCGACGCCTCCGGGATGATCACGATCTACAACGACGCCGCGGTGGCCCTGTGGGGGCGCACGCCGGAGATCGGCTCCGAGTACTGGTGCGGCTCGTATCGCATCTACGACGCCGACGGGAATCCGATGCCGCTCGACCAGTGCCCGATGGCGGTGACCCTGCGCGAGTCGCGGCCGATCCGCGGCGTGGAGATCATCATCGAGCGGCCCGACGGCACGCGGCGCAACGTGATGCCGCATCCCGAGCCGATCCGCGACACCTCGGGCGCCGTCGTGGGCATTGTCAACATGCTCCTCGACATCACCGAGGAGAAGATGTCCGGCGAAGCGGTGCGGCGGCTGGCGGCCATCGTCGAGTCGTCGGACGATGCCATTCTCAGCCGCGATCTCGAGGACGTGATCACGACCTGGAACCGCGGCGCCGAGCTGCTGTTCGGCTACACGGCCGCCGAGATCGTGGGGCGCTCGGTCGAACTCCTCCTCCCGGACCGCGCCTCGCCGGCCGACATTCCCCCGCTCCACCGCACGCGCCTCTATGAGCGCGTGGAACACTACGAGACGCTCGGAATCCGCAAGGACAGATCCTCCGTCGACGTCTCCGTCACGGTCTCACCCATCCGGGACGCCGGAGGCCGGGTGATCGGGGCGTCGAAGATCGCCCGCAACATCTCCGGGCGGAGGCGGGCGGAGGAACAGGCCACCTTCCTGAGCCAGCTCAGCCAGTGGCTCAGCCCGCTGACGGAGCCCGACGATGTCCTCCGCGAGGCGGCCCGCGCGATCGGGGTGCATCTGCACGTCGACCGCTGCTTTTTCGGCGTGATCGCCGATGACGGCGCACGTATTGTCGTGCGCGAGGACTGGGCCGGGGCCGGGCTCTCCACCATTCGCGGCGACTACCAGACCCGGGACTTCGGCTCGCCCCAGCTCTGGCGGGCGATGGCGGCCGGACCGCTCGCGATCGACGACAAGGTCATCCACCCCCTGACGCGCGATCTCGGCGCGTACGACGCCATTCAGATCGCCGGCCATGCCACCGCACCCTTCGTTCGCGACGGGCGCTGGGTGTCCTCGCTCGCGGTCGCATCCGTGACGCCGCGCCCGTGGCGCCTCGACGAACTTTCGCTGCTCGAGAACGCCATGAGCCGCGTGTGGCCCATGGTGGAGCGGGCCCACACCCAGCGTGAACTCAAGGAGAGCGAGCGACGCCAGCGTGAACTCATGCAGTCGCTGCCCGTCGCCTGCTTCACGGTCGATGCCGACGGCTGGCTTACCTTTTACAACAAGAGCGCGGCCGATCTCTGGGGTTGCTCGCCCGAAATCGGCCGCACGCGGTGGTCCGGCGCCACGCGCACGACCTCGCTCGACGGTGTCGAGGTCCCCGCCAGCTCGCTGCCCGTCGCCCTCGCGCTGCGCGAACGGCGGCCGGTGCGCGACATCGAACTATATGTCGAGCGGATGGACGGCACCCGTCGCTGGGTGCAGCCCCATCCCGATCCCATCTTCGACCGGGATGGCCGCTGCACCGGCGTGATCGACGTCGTCATGGACGTGACGGCCGAACGCACCGCCCTGCAGAATCTGAAGCGCGCGGCCGATCGCCTGAATCTCGCGATCGCCTCAGCCAATCTCGGCGACTGGAACTGGGACGCGTCCACGGACGCCATGTTCCTGTCCGAGCGCACATGCGAGATCTACGGGGTGCCGGCGGGCACCGCGCTGTCGCGCAATGCGATGCGGCAGGTCCTCCACCCGGACGACCGCCAGCGCGCCCTGCTCGCCCTGCAAAACTCCTTTGCGACCGGCGCCGACTACGACATCGAATACCGCGTCCACCGTTCCGCCGGCGAACCCGGCTGGGTCGCCGCGAAGGGCCGGTGCGTGATCGGAGGGGACGGACGCGTGACGGGCATGGTCGGCATCGCCCAGGACATCACCGCACGCAAGCAGGCGGAGATCGAACTGCAGCGCGCCCGCGACGAGGCGCTGGAGGCATCCCGGGCCAAGGACGATTTTCTC
>DASYDZ010000194.1:0-14331 GCA_036499305.1 Candidatus Didemnitutus sp. | reverse complement strand
TTCTCAGTTCATCGTTCTCCTGCTGGGCCTTCACCAATTGCGCTCCCACCGCCTCCAGCCGCTCCTGCGTTGCGGCCTTGTCCGATGCCACCCGGCCGGCGTTGTTCGCCGCCTCCCGCCGCGCCGCTTCCACCTGGCCGGGCAGCGCGGCGACCTGATCCTTCAACCCGTCGCGCTCCTGCTCGAGTTTCTGGTTCGCCGCCGTCAGCTCGGCCACCGACTTCGCCTGCGCGTCCGCCTCCTTCTGGGCATCGGCAATCTGCCCCTTGATCTGATCGCGCTCCGCCGCCAGGCGATCATACGCTTCGCGCGTGGGCGTGTCATCGGCGGCCTTCGCGGCGAGCAGCGCCCGGTTGGCCTCCGCGACCGCCTTGTTGGTCTCCCGCGCCCGCTGCAACTGTTCCGCGAGGCTCGCGATTTCCTTCGCCGTGCCGGTGCGTTCATCCTCCTGCGCGGCCTCCAGGTCGTGAATCCGCGCCTGGAGCGTGCCGATCTCAAGCTTGAAGGCGTCGCCTTGGGACGCGTTGGCCGCCTGCGACTGTGCGGTCAGGGCCGCGTCGGCCGATTTCCGGGCGGTCTCGAGATCCTTGCCCAGCTTGTCGTTGGCCGCCGTGAGGTCCGCCACTTGGGCCGTCAGCTTGTCGACCGCCTGGTTCGCGGTCGCAAGATCGGCCCCCAGTTTCCGGGCGGCACCGTCGTCCGCCGGCTTCGTGCTGATCGTGACGGTGCGCGCGTCATCGAGTTGATGCTGGAGCTCGGCGATCTGGGCGTCCTTCGCCTTGAGTGACCGGTTGCTGTCCGCCAGCTTTCTGGTCAGCTCGCCCGCGGCGACCGCGCTCCTTTCAAGTTCCGTCAGGCGGGACTTGGTGGCATCGCGTTCCTTCGCGTCGGCCGCGGCCAATCCCTTGTTCTCGCCGTTCAACTGGTCAATCTGCACGCGCAGGGCGGCCGCGTCCTGGGCGACTTTCTGCAAGCGGGAATTCTCGGTGCGCAAGGTCTCATCATCGTCCGAGCGGGCCTTCAGCCGGGCCACCTCGGCGTTGAGGTTCGAAGCCTCCCCGGCCTGCGCGTGGGCGAGAACCAGGTCCCGCTGGAGCTGCGCATTGGCCTCCGTCAGTTCGGCCACCGACGCGGCGTGCTTGTCCACGGCTCGGTTGGCCTCGGCGAGCTTCGTCCGCAGGGCGGCCAGCTCATCGGTGCCGGCCTTGGCGTTCGAGCGCGCGTTGTCGGCGCTCAGCCGGTCGATCTGTTTCTCGCCAGCCTTCACGCTCGCCTCGGCCGCGGACAAGTCCGCCCGAAGCTGCGTTGCCGTCGCGTGATCGGCCGCCTGCGCCTGCTGCGCGGCGTCCAGCTTCTGTTGCAGGTCCACCGCCAGCGCGTTGGCCTTGGTCATCGCGGTGCGGGACTCCTCCAATTCCCGGCTCAGGTTTCCCGTGTCGCCGGCCGCCTTTTCGAGCGCGGCGAGACGCGTCCGCGCCGCCTCGAGCTCATGAGGATCTCCCGCCGCGGCGGTCAGGCGCTGATTTTCCCGGGTCAGCTCCGCCACCGCCGTCCGAGCCTGCCCGGCGTCACCGGTGGCGGCTCCGAGCTTGCGCTTGAGTTCGAGGGCGTCATCGCGCGCGCTCGCAAACGCGGATTCCGCCGCGGCCAGTTTCTGCTGCAGGTCGGGCATCGCGTCGGCGGCTGTCCGCAGCGCCGCATTGTCGTCGGCGAGCCTCTTCCCTTCGGCCTCCATCCGCACCTGGTCGGCCGATTGCTTTTCAAACTGCTGGCGCACCTGCGCAAGTTGTTCCTGCAATTGCGCCACATTGGGGCCGCTGGCGGATGCGGCATTCTTTTCGTTCAGGCTCTTCTCCAGCGATTGCGACCATTTCTCGAGATCGGCGTGATCGGCCCGGGCTTTCTCGTTTTCGGCGCGAGCCGCCGCGAGCTGATTTTCGAGATCGGCGGCGCGGGCGGTCAGAGCCGCGGCATCGGTCCGCAATTGGGTCGCCTCGGCGTTCGCCGCCTCCGTTTCCGCGGCCGACGGCGCCGTCACCCCATCCGACGTTCCGGCGTCGCCTGGACTCACCCGCGCCCCGAGTTTCCGGATCTGCTGGTCCCGCGCGAGCAACTCGATGGTCGAGGCCTTCACTTCCTCGTTCAGCCGCTGGTTGTCCTTCTGCAGACGCTCCAGGGCGAGGTCGGGAGCGGCCCCATTCGTGGGCGCCGGAGGCACCGACAACGCGGCCTGTTCCGCCTCGCGGCTTTTTTCCGCCCGCAGCCGCTCGGCCAGGTCCGCCTTGTCCTTCGATGCCTGGGCCAGTTGCCGTTCGAGCTCCGCGTTTTCCAGGACAAGCCGCTGATTGGCGTCCGCCAGCTCGCCATTCACTTCCTTGGCGCGATTGAGGGTGGCCGCGACTGGTCCGGAAACGTCGGGCGGCGCAACGGGAGCCGGCGCGACCGTGGCCACCGGGGCACCGCGCATCCGGGCCATCTGCGCGCGGGCCGCCTCCATCTGCGCCGGGGTCAGTCGGCGGGCCAGGTTGTCGCGCGCCGCGGAGGCAACGCCATTTTCGACGGCCAGCGCGAGGTAGGCATAACCTTCGACCGGATCGGCCGCGAGTCCGGCCCGACCGTCCGCGATCATCAGGCCAAGATTGTTCTGCGCCGGACCGAATCCCTGGGCGGCGGCGGCGCGGTACAACGCCGCGGCGGCGGTTTCGTTCTTCGCCACGCCCCGCCCGTCCTCGGTCAGGAGGCCGAGGTTGTACTCCGCCGGGGCGAAACCACGATCGGCGGCCATCTTGTACCAGCGCGCCGCCTCCGCCTCGTCCTTCAGCACGCCCCGACCGGCCTCGTAGGCCAGGCCGAGATTGTAGGGTGCCTCGACCACGCCCTTGTCGGCCGCCTGGCGATACCAGACGTTGGCTTCAAAGAAGTCCCGCGCGACGCCCCGCCCGTTCGCGTACATATTTCCCGCGTTGAACTGGGCGGGACCATAACCCTGCTCGGCCGCCCGCATGTACGCCTGAAAAGCCTGCCGGTCGTCGGCCTTCACGCCGCGCCCCATCTCGTAGGCGAGGCCGAGATTGAACAAGGCGGGCGCGTACCCGCGATCCGCGGCCTTCTGGTACCATGCGAAGGCCTGCGCATAATCCTGCCCGACCTGGCGCCCGGCCGTGAACAGATTGCCCAGCGTGTTCTCGGCGTCGGGATCTCCGCGTCCCGCGCGGGCCTGCAGCACGCCGACATCCAGCGCGGCCTCGGGCGGCGCCGCCAGTCCGCCCGCCGTCAGCAGGAGGGCAAACAGGGCAAAACGGATTCGGGCGGGCGCGGACGGACGGATCGGGCGTGTGGCGGAGGCGGCGGGTCGGCGCACGCGTCAAGCTAATGGCGAAACCCGAGTCGGGAGCAAGGCCGCATCCTGCATGCCGTGGATGATCTTCTTGTCCGGCGGGCAGAACGTCGCGAGCGCGCCGGACAGTTGCGGCCGTCCTTCCACCACGAAATAATACGGGCAGAGCCGCAAACGGCCCGGCTCGCTGGACGCGCGGGCGGAAATGCCGGAGTCGCGGGAATAGACCGGATGTTCGACCCGGCGCGGCTTCCGGTATTCCTGCAGAACATGCGGGTTCGTGGCCGCCAGGCCCAGCGCCCGTTCGACGCCCGCCTGCCATTCCTCGCGGGAGCAGTCGCTGCCGAGGACGACGCTGCGCGCACCCCAGGCCGTCTCGTGAAAGCCGCTGATCTTGATGATCAGGTCGCGCTCCTTCTGCGACGCGCCCGCGAGGTCGCGCCAGTCGTTCAGCATCCGTCCCCCCACCTTCGGACCGTCCAGCACCGCCCCCGGCGGCAGCGGCGCCGGATCGAGGACCCACGACGCCGGGATCAGCTTGCGCAGAAGCTCGAGATTTTTGCGGCCGAGGTGTTCCGCCCAGAATTCGCCCAGCAGGTGATGATGAAAAAGCGCGAGGCCCAGCTTTTCCTCCTGGAACGGGCGCATCGGCGGAGCGACCGCAACGTGACCTCCTGTCCATGCCTCGAGAATGTGCGGGATGGAGGAGAGGCGAGGCCAGTCGAACAGCTCGAAAAAACGATAGACGATGTCGATTTTTTCCGGCGTGCCGTCCGGATCGAAGAACAGCTCGCCGCCGAGTGGAAAAACCTTGTCGGCCGGCAGGCAGTAGACCCGGCGCCCCAGGCGCTGCAGTTGTTCCGCGAGCCAGCTCATCTCCGGCCGGTAGGTCCCGGCCTCCTCGCTGACGAGGATCACGATGACGGGATTCCGCACGCCGGGGCGGAGCACCGCCAGCGACTGGTAGAAGTTCTCGACCATCATGTCGCCGGCCCCGAGGACCGGCGCCCCGCCATCGGCGCCATACAGCCGGTTGAGATAACCCGTCAGGCCGACGCCGCCGGGAACCGAATCGAGCTCGGTCATGGCAAATCCGTCGTTGGTCAACAGCAGGTCCGGGCGAAAAACCGTCGGAAACGCGCCGCGATTGCGGGGATCGCGCGCGTGGGCGACAAGCTCGGGCGGCTTGCCGCGATCGAGATAGTCGGCCACCCATGGCGCCACGAGCGGCTTGTTGCGCAGGAGATTCTTCCCGGCCACCGAACGCAGATACAGGGTCTCGAGCGCCTGGTGAAACTCCAGGCACGCCGCGCCGATCGCCTCGAGCTCGGCGAGCTGCGCGGGCGTGATCGGCCAGGCCTGCGGCGACAGCCGCCACGTCTTGTTCTCGAACAACGGCTGCCCATCGAGCGCGGAGCGGATCGTGTCAAAGGCCAGGTCGGACATGGGTGCAGGACAACGCCGGGCCGGCGGCCGCCACAGGCGAACCGCCGCACGCCGCCTAGTCGTCCATCTGGATGTCCTTGTTCCGGTGCCGCGGACAGCCGGCCCGCAGCCAGGCGTACACAAAGCGGTCGAGATCGCCGTCGAGCACCCCCTGCGTGTCGCTCGTGCTCGCGCCGGTGCGCAGGTCCTTCACCATCTGGTAGGGCTGGAGGACATAGCTTCGAATCTGGCTGCCCCACCCGATCTCGCCCTTCTCGCCGTAAAAACGCTCCATTTCGCTGCGCTGCTCATCGAGCCTTTTTTCATACAGACGCGCCTTGAGCACGTTCATCGCGCTCGCGCGGTTCTTGATCTGCGACCGCTCGTTCTGGCAGACGACCACGATGCCGCTCGGGATATGGGTGATGCGCACCGCCGAGTCGGTGGTGTTGACGCCCTGGCCGCCCTTGCCGGACGAGCGGTACACATCCACCCGGATCTCCCCGTCTGGAATCTCGACGTCGATCTCCTCGGTGATCTCCGCCACCACGTCGATGGCGCAGAATGACGTGTGCCGGCGCTTGTTCGCGTCGAAGGGCGAGATGCGCACGAGGCGGTGGACGCCGCGTTCGGCCTTGGCGTAGCCGTAGGCGTTCTCGCCTTTCAGGAGCATGGTCGCCTTGGTGATCCCGGCCTGGTCGCCCGCCAGGACGTCCTGCACCTCGACCTCGAATCCCTTGCGCTCGGCCCAGCGCGAATACATCCGGAACAGCATGTCGGCCCAGTCGTTCGACTCGGTGCCTCCCGCCCCCGCCTGGATCGACAGGATGGCGTTGTTGCGGTCGAACTGGCCGGTGAGAAAGGAGGCAATCTCGAGGCGGTCGAGTTCCTCCACCATTCCCGCGACCGCCTGGTCGAGCTCCTTGGCATAGGCCTCCTGTTCGTTCGGTGCGGCCGACTCGATCAGTTCCGTCATCACCGCCGCGTCGTCGAGCTTCCGGTTGAAACTCACCACGCCAACGATGGCGCGCTTGAGGCCGTTCAGCTTGGCGATGTGTTTCTGGGCGCGGTCGTTGTTGTCCCAGAAATTCGGCCGGCCCATCTCGGCCCCCATGGCCTCGATCTCGCGTTGTTTTTGTTCGCCGTCAAAGAAACCTCCACAAGTAGCCGGCGCGCTTCTTGATGTTCTCGAGGTGGGAAAATGTTTCCGGTGCGATCATGACAGTCGCCCCACCCTTGGCACGTCCACCGGCGCCGCAAGCGGAAAGTTCCGGGCGCTCACGCGCGGGCCGGCCGGCGCTTCTTCCAGTCCCAATACCACGCGATCCAGATGCAGGTCTCGTACAGCAGGTACATCGGCACCGCCATGCAAACCTGTGTGATGACCTCGGGCGTCGTCAGGATGGCGCCCAGGACCAGCGAGACGACGATGGCGTGCCGGCGATAGCGCGCGAGGTCGCGGTGAGTGATGACGCCGGCCTTGACGAGGGTCAGGAGCACCAGCGGAAACTGGAACCCGAAGCCCATGCCGAGCATGAAGTTCGTGCAGAAGCCGACGTATTCCTCGGCGCGCCATTCGTCCGACTGGAAGCCGAGCAGGCCCGAATACTGCATCGAGGCACGCAGCGCCACGGGCAGCAGGACAAAGTAGGTCGCCAGGACGCCCGCAATAAAAAGGAAGGATCCCCACCCCAGCCAGACGCGGATGAAGCGCTTTTCGCGGACGTTCAGGGCCGGCAGGATGAATTGCCCCATGAAATACAGCCAGAGGGGTGCCGCCACCACGAGGCTGGCATACAGGGCCACCTTGAAGGCGACAAAGAATGCCTCGGCGGGGCCGAAATTCCGCAACCGGACCAGCGACTGGTCGGTCACCGGCGCCGGAGGCAACATTTTGAGCGTCATCACCTGGTCCGTGCCGATCTGCTTGGTTCCCACCTGAAAAACCACCTGCGGCGACTGGCCCGCCGGCAGGCCCTCGAATTGCTCGCGCGAAACGGGATACGGACCGAGTTTCGTGGACCCGATCTGCAGCGCCACGGTGGGCGGCGGCTGGGCGAACATCTGCAGGTGGCGCAGCGGATATTCCAACACCCACATGATCTTGTTCACGAACAGCAGGCAGATCACGAGCGCGATTCCCACCACGTAGGCGCACCGGATCAGAGCCGCCCGGAGATCATCCAGGTGGCCCCAAAACGACTTTCGCGCCGACTTGTCCTCGTCGACGACTTCCACTGACTCGATGGGTTCCGTGGTGGCCATGATTCAACGCGGGCAGAGGGCAATCGCGGCGCAGGACCGCCCGCGAGGCAAGGGCAAACCGGGGATCCGCTCAGCCAGAGTCATGCCGTTGGATTCGCTCTCTCGATTGACAGGACGTGTATGGAATGGTGGAACCCGACCTCCGGGCGGGTTCGCGAAACTTTCAGAGGAGAACCGGCCCGGAGGTCCGGTTCCACCTTGACTCAACGGAACAAGCCCGCGTCAGCCGCGCAGCCGGCCCGCTGCCTTCTCCGCCAGAAAATCGCGGTAGGTCCGCGCAATTCCCTCCACCAGGCCGATCCGCGCCTTCCACCCGAGTGCCAGCATGCGCGAGACGTCGAGCAGCTTGCGCGGCGTGCCGTCAGGCTTCGACGAATCCCAGGCAATCCGGCCCGTGAAACCCACCGCCGCGGCCACCAAGCCGGTAAGCTCGCGAATGGTCACGTCCGTCCCGGTGCCAATGTTGACCCAGTCCGGTGGATCGGACATCGCGAGCAGCACGGCGGTCGCCTCGGCGAGATCGTCCACGTGCATGAATTCACGGCGCGGCGAACCGGTGCCCCACGCCATCACTTCCGGTCGGCCGCCTTCCTTCGCCTCATGGAATTTCCGGATCAGCGCGGGCAGCACGTGCGAGTTCTGCAGGTCGTAGTTGTCCGCCGGGCCGTAGAGATTGGTCGGCATCGCCGAATGATAGAGCACGCCGTACTGCTTCCGGTAATACTGCGCGAGCTTGAGCCCCGCGATCTTGGCGATCGCATAGGCCTCGTTGGTGGGCTCGAGCGGGCCGGTCAGAAGGCTGTCCTCGCGGATCGGCTGCGGGGCGAGCTTGGGATAGATGCACGAGCTGCCGAGCGACAACACCCGCTTCACACCCGCGCGATACGCGCCGTGCAGGCAGTTCACCTCGATCGCGAGATTCTGGTGGAGGAATTCGGCCGGGTATGTGTTGTTGGCGTGGATTCCACCAACCCGCGCGGCCGCCACCACCACGGCATCCGGGCGCTCCGCCTGCAGAAACCGGTCGACCGCCACGGCGTCGGTCAGGTCGAGCTCGGAACGCCGGCGGGTCAGCAGGGCGACGTCCGGCTCGGAGCGGAATCGTCGCACCACGGCGGACCCGACCATGCCGTTGTGGCCCGCAACAAAAAGCTTCACCGGAACGGCTCCTGCGTCATCGCGGGCAACCGGGCGATCTGGGCCTCGCGCTTCGCGAGCGAAAGATCGTGATCCACCATGATCTTCACCAGCTCCTTGAAACCGACCTTGGGCTCCCAGCCGAGCTGGCGTCGCGCCTTGTCCGGGTTTCCGATCAGGAGATCCACCTCGGCCGGCCGTTCGTACCGCTCGTCGTGCCGGACGTATTTCTTCCAGTCGAGGTCGAGCAATCCGAAGGTGACTTCGCAGAATTCGCGCACGCTGTGGGTCTCGTTGGTCGCGACCACGTAGTCGTCGGGTTGATCCTGCTGCAGCATGAGCCACATCATTTCGACATATTCCTTGGCGTAGCCCCAGTCGCGCTTGGCCTCGAGGTTGCCGAGATAAATCGAGTCCTGCAGGCCCATCTTGATGCGGGTCGCCGCCCGGGTGATCTTGCGCGTGACGAACGTCTCGCCGCGCCGGGGGCTTTCGTGGTTGAAAAGGATGCCGTTCGAAGCGTGCAGCGCATAGCTTTCCCGGAAGTTCACCGTGAGCCAGTACGCATAGACCTTGGCGCAGCCGTACGGCGAGCGCGGCCAGAACGGGGTCTTTTCGGTCTGGGGCACCTCCTGCACCTTGCCGAACATCTCCGAGGACGACGCCTGGTAGTACCGGGTTTTCTTGATCAGGCCCGCCTCGCGAATGGCCTCGAGGATGCGCAGCGCGCCCTGGCCGTCGATGTCGCCGGTGTACTCCGGAATGTCGAACGACACGCGGACGTGCGACTGGGCCGCCAGGTTGTAGATCTCGTCCGGCTGGAGCTGATACAGCAGCTTCACCATCTGCACGGCGTCGGCAAGATCGCCGTAGTGCAGCATCAGCCGCGAACCGTTCGCATGGCGGTCGAACGACAGGTGATCGATGCGGCCGGTGTTGAAGGAGGAGGCGCGACGGATGATGCCGTGCACCTCGTAACCCTTGGCCAGGAGCAGCTCGGCGAGATATGAACCGTCCTGCCCGGTGATTCCCGTGATCAGCGCTTTCTTCATCGCGCCGCCAAATGAAGCGGCCGGAATGCCATTTGCCAGACGATTATCGGGGCTCGGATTCGGCGAGCAGGCGGGATAATTCGTTCTTCCACAGCGCAGCGACGGTATGGCTGCCGTGGCCCCGGGTCGCATCGCTCATGGGCAGAACCACGGCCCGGCCGTGTGGAACGCGCTTGATCTCGCGTTCCAGGATGCCGAGCTCGGGCGGATTGATGAGATCGTCCGCCGAGTTCAACGCCAGCAACGGCGCCCGAATCCGCTCGAGGCCGGGATTCGGGTCATAGTCCTCCGAGGCCGCCAGCGCATACAGCACGTCATTGGCGTCGGCGGTGCGCACATGATCGTCGACGAAGGCATCAAGCACGCGGTCGGTGTCCGCCAGCGTTGGGGTCTCCTTTTGCCGAAGCACCGGGTTGCTGCTCATGAAATACAACATCTCCGTGGCCACGCGCAATGACGGCGGCTGGTGGGTGTAGTCCCCACCCTGCCATTCGGGGTCGTTCCGAATCCCGTCGATGATCATGCGGCGCCAGACGCGGTTGCGCCCGGAGATCTGCACCGGAAGGGAAGCAAGAGGCATCAGCGCGTCCATCAGGTCCGGATACACCTCGCCCCAGAGCCACGTGTGCATTCCGCCCATTGAGGTGCCCATCACCAGGCGGAGGTGATGCGCGCCGAGTCCGTCGACCACCAGCCGCCGCTCGGCCTCAATCATGTCGAGATAGCCGTAATGCGGAAAACGCGCGTGCAGGCCCTCGCTCGGCCGGCTCGATTTCCCGTGTCCGATGCCATCGGGCAACACGATGAAATATTTCGCCGCATCGAGCGGCTGGCCGGCCCCGAACAGCTCCCCGGCGAATTCGGGCCGGATGAATTGCGCGCCCGATCCCGTTGTTCCATGGGTGATGAGCACCGCGTTGACGACCGCACCCGAAGCGTCGCGCCGGGGCGTGCCGACGGTCCGGTAATGAAGGTGCAGTTCCGGCAGGGTCCCGCCCCGGTGGAAGGCGAAGTCCTTGATCACATAGTCGGACTCGACGGGCGCCGGGTAGGACGCCGCCGCCAATCGGACAGCCACGAGGATGGCCCCGGCAAACAGAGCGGACAGGGTTGGTTTCATGAGAGGGATCGGCCGATCAGCCGAGCGCGGCCAGCAGCCGGGAGACCTCGGCGTGCTTCGCCTGCAGTTCGGCGAGCTGCTTGCGCGCTCCTTCCAACACGGCCGGAGGCGCCTTGCTGACGAATGCTTCGTTGGCGAGACGGGCCTGCGTGCCCGCGACATGTTTCGCGAGCGCCTCGAGCTCCCTGGCCAAACGCGACTTCTCGGCCGCGGGATCGCCCCGCTGCTGGGGAATGAGGTTCCAGGTGCCGTGCGCCGTTACCACGGCCGGCGCGTGGGGAGTCAACGGACCGCGCGTGATCCCGGCGGCGCCGAGCATGCGCTTGAGCATGGGCAGATTCGACTCGATCGCGTCCCACTGCCGGTCCGCCGCCTCGACGACCAGGACGGACTGCTTGCTCGCCGCCTCGCCGCTCTCGGCCTTGAGCGCGCGCAGAAGCGACACGGTCTGCTTGACCCGCCCCACCTCCGCCGCCGCATCGGTGTTCAGGACGAGGCCGTGCGAGGTGCCGACGGCGGTGACCTGCGAGGCGTTGCTCAGGCGCGCGTCCTCGATGAACTGGCCCGCCGGGCCGTAACCGAGCAGATGCCACAGCTCCTCCGTGATGAACGGGATGAACGGATGCAGCATCAGCAGCGTCTGCCGCAGCACGAGGTCCTGGATCGCGAGGCAGTTGTCGCGCAACGCCGGTGACTGCAGCTTGGTTTTCGAGACCTCCACGTACCAGTCGCAGAAATCGTTCCAGAAAAACCCGTAGATCGCCTGGACGGCCGCGCTGAACTCGAAATCCGCGAAGCACCGGTCGAGGTCGCGGGTCGTTGCCAGCAGACGGTCGAGAATGGCGTGGTCGTCGCCGTCGAAATCCTGCGGCCGGAGCCGGTCGTAGATCGCGACCAGCGTGGCGTTGTCGGCCATCGGCCCGCTCATTTGCCGGAAACGCGCCGCGTTCCAGAGCTTGTTGCAGAAATTCTTGCCGGACTCGATGCGGTCCTCCTGGAAGCGGATGTCCTGGCCTTGCGGCGCGATCGACACGATGCCGAACCGCAAGCCATCCGCCCCGTACTTCGCAATCAGGTCGAGCGGGTCGGGCGAATTCCCCAGCGATTTCGACATCTTGCGGCCCTGGGCGTCGCGGATGATGCCGGTGAAGTACACGTTCTTGAACGGAATGCAGTTCATCAGCGGTTCGCCCGGCCGCGCAAATTCGAGTCCCGCCATGATCATGCGTGCCACCCAGAAAAAGATGATGTCCGGCCCCGTCACCAGCGTGGTCGTCGGATAAAAATACTCGAAACCCGCCCGGGCCATCGCGAGTTCGTCCGGCCAGCCGAGAGTCGCGAGCGGCCAGATCCACGACGACGCCCACGTGTCGAGCACATCGTCCTCCTGCACCCAGCCGGTCTTGTCCCGGGGACCGTCGATCGACACGTGGACTTTTTCCGGATCGCCCAAGTCGGCTTCCGTCAGCTTCTCCCGGTCGAGCCCGGCGCGGTACCACACCGGAATGCGGTGACCCCACCAGAGTTGCCGGCTGATGCACCAGTCCTGGATGTGGTCCAGCCAGTGCAGGTAAACCTTGGTCCAGCGCTCGGGAAAAAACCGGATATGGCCTTCGCTGACCGCCGCCTTGGCCTCGTCGACGCGCGGATACCGCAGCCACCACTGCCAGGCGAGACGCGGCTCGATTGGCACGCCCGCGCGTTCCGAGTAGCCGACGTTGTTCTCGTACGCCTCCTCCGCCACCAGCGCACCGGAGTCCTTCAGCAGTTGCGCCGCCTTCTTCCGCGCCGCGAAACGCTCCAGACCCGCGAGCACCGGACCGGCGAAATCGTTCATCGTGCCGTCGGGGTTCAGCACGTCGACCGGCACCAGGCCATGACGCTGGCCAATTTCGAAGTCCACGCGGTCGTGCGCCGGCGTGATCTTCAGTGCGCCCGAGCCGAATTCGCGGTCCACCGCCGCATCGGCAATGATCGGAAGGTCGGCCGCCGGCCCGAGCGGACGGCGCACCTTGCGTCCGACCCAAGCCTGGTAGCGGGGGTCATCGGGGTGCACGGCGACGGCCACGTCGCCCGGAATCGTCTCGGGCCGCGTGGTCTTGACCTCGATGTACGCGCCCGGCTCGTCGACGAGTTCGTATCGCACGCGGTAGAGCAGGCCCTTGACCGGCCGCATGTCGACTTCCTCGTCCGACAGCGCGGTGAGCGATCCGGGACACCAGTTCACCATCCGTTTCCCACGATAGATCCGGCCCTTCCGGTAGAGATCGACGAAAACCGTGAGCACGGCCCGCGAATAGGCGGGATCCATGGTGAACTGAGTCCGATCCCAGTCGCACGACGCGCCGAGCCGGCGGAGCTGCTCGAGAATGATGCCGCCCTTCTCCTCGCGCCAGGCCCAGACCTTCGCGAGAAATTTTTCCCGCCCCAGGTCGTGACGGGTCTTCTTCTCCTTGCGAAGCTCGCGCTCGACCACGGTCTGCGTCGCGATGCCGGCGTGGTCGGTGCCGGGGATCCAGAGCGCCGACTTGCCCTCCAGCCGCGCCCGGCGGACGAGGATGTCCTGGAGCGTGTTGTTCAGCACATGGCCCATCGTGAGCACGCCCGTGACGTTGGGCGGCGGAATGACTATGCTGTACGATTCGCGCCCAAGTTCCACCCGGGCGGAGAAGGCGTTCTTTTCCAGCCAGGCGGCGTACCAGCGCTTTTCCACCTCGCCCGCCTCGTAGCTCTTGTTGATCTCGGCCATGGATGTGAAGCGGTCGAGTGAAGGGAACCCGGCGGCCCCTGACAAGCCTGCTCACGGTCAGGTCCCGGCGCGTGGATCAATCCCAGCGGTCCGTCCGAATCGGACGCGCCTGACCCGGAATGTGGCCCGTCCGGCCGGCCATCGATTTCGCGGGTTTCGCGGGCCAGCCCCGTCTCACTCGCTGCGGCGACTGGTCTTCTCGGTCAGATCGAGTTTCTCCGGGCCGCGGCCGGAGGATTTTTCCCCCGATTTCGGCGCGGCGTCACTCGAATAATAGGAATAGTTGCTCGTGTAGTAGCCGTAGTCTTCGCCCGTCCCCGTCGGGACCTGGCTCAGGATGACACCGATGATGGGCGCCTTGAGTCCCGCGATGATCTGCTGCGCCCGCAATACCATGCTCGCCGGATTGCGCCGGTGTTGGATGAGCAGGACGGTGCCGTCGACAATGCTCGCCAGCACCGAGGCGTCGCTGACGCCGATGATCGGCGGTGAATCGAACAGGATCTTGTCATATTTCCCGCGAAATTCCGTCACGAGCTCCCGCAGCTTGTTCAGATAAAGCAGACTCAGCGTGACGCCCGCCGACGCCCCCGCCGGCAGCAGGTCGAGGCCGCTCCGGGTGTCGTGCCGCACCGCCTGCGCCCAGGTCACCTTGTTCAGGAGCACGTCGGTCAGGCCGGGTTCGCGCGGAATCTCCGCCAGCCGGTGCTGCGTGGGCCGGCGCACGTCCGAGTCGATCAACAGCACCCGCTCGCCGGCCGCGGCCGCCGTCAGCGCGAGCTGCCGCAGGGTGGTCGATTTTCCCTCGCCCGGACCGGCCGAGAAAATCACGAGCGCGGTGGGCTGTCCCGCGCGCAGGGCGAGGTTCAGGTTGGTTTGCAGCACGCGGAAGGGCTCCCCCTCCGCCGAACCCGGGTCGTGCACCGCGATCGGCTCGCGCGTGAACGGGATCACGCCCAGCACGGGCAGGTTGAGCTTGGTCTCGACGTCCGCGACATTGCGGAAACTGGTGTCGAAATACTCGACCAGCACGGCCGCACCGACCCCGAGGATGCTGCCGAACACGACGGCAAAAATGAGGTTCAGCGCCCAGTTCGGACGGCTCGCGAACTGCGGCGCCTCGGCCGTGTTGAGGATCTCGATCGTCTTCTTCGGGACGGTGAAATCGATTTCGCGCTGGCGCAGGGTGAGCTTGAGGGTCGTCAGCAGCCGCTGCTCGTCCTCGAGCTTCGTCGCCGCCTCCTCG
>DASYDZ010000193.1:0-31027 GCA_036499305.1 Candidatus Didemnitutus sp. | reverse complement strand
TGATCAGCAGCGTCGCGCGATCCGCGGGCGAGGCGTTGCCCAGCCACTGGGCGGGAAGGGCCGCCTGCTTCAGGTTGGTCGCCACCTCCGCCGGAAAATGCTCGAGCAGCAGCGCGGTGGTGATGACGTCGTCGCGCGCGTGAGTGCGCCGGTCGCTCAGGAGCTGCGCGTAGGCGAGCTGCGACGCCGACGCGCCGCTGATGACCGCGTGCTCGTCCAGCCAGAGTCCGGGCACGAGCTGGTCCGCAACCCTCGCCGGCGCGAGCACGTAGACGGGACCGTCCTTCACGGGCGTGCGCTGGAGCTGGTTCCACGCCTGGACCGAGCGGGCTCCCGTGGCGACCTGGAAAAAAACGGTCAGGCGGTCGACCGACCCCAACTGCGGCGACGCGGGCACCACGACCCGCCAGTCGATCCCGCCGAGGCGCTTCGTCGCCTCATGCTCGAGCCGCGGAATGGCCTGGCGCAGGGTCACGAGGCTGGCGGCAAATTCCGCCAACCCGAGCTGGGTCCGGGGATTCGGGCCGGCCTTCAACATCGCCAGCGCGCGGGTGGCGGCCGACTCCCCGTCAAGCAAACCCACCGCGCGGGCGGCGATGATCGACGACAACTGAAGGCCTTCCGTTTCCGGGCGGACGGGATCGACCGAAACCAGCGCCCAGTCGCGCGCCGCCAGCTCACGCAGCCGGTCGCTGTCCGAACGCGGCAGCGCCCGGTTCATGGAAAAGAAGCCGGCGCGCTCGAGTGCCATCCGCACCTCGGGCGCCCGCATGAAGACCGACCACACGAAGCCCGAGCGGGCGTTTTCCGCCTGGAGCAGGCTGATCCCGAGATCGATCCCGAGCACATCCGGGTTCACCCAGCCGGTTTCCGGATTGAAGGAATCAACAAAACCGTAGCGCTGCCAGATCCGGTCACCGTAGGCGGTGCGCATGTAGCGCAGCGTCGTCATCGCCTCGTCCGGCGTGAACGGCAACGAACCCGCCGCGGCGCAGGGCACAATGGTGCCGTCGAGCTGGTTGAAGTCGCTGGTCCGCGGCGGCCCGCCCCACGATTTGTAACCGGTGGCGGAATCGGACGCCGTGACGCCCCACAGGCGTCCGTCCCAGGTGGGAAACTCGTCGCGCAGGTCGATGCAGAACTGCCGTTGCGCGAGCGTGGCGAGCACGGAATTCCGGAAATAGTCGGCGTACGCATCGCGCAGTCCGCGAAAGTCGACGTAGGCGTGCGTGAACTGGTGGACGAACAGCGGCGCCGCCTGGATGTAGTGCATGCCCGCGTAGGTGCCCACCGGCTCGCGCGACCAGGCCTGCCAGTAGCCTGGCGGCAGCGGCTTCTGCGGCGAGCCCATGCCCAGCAGGCTGAGCATCATCTGCTCGGAATACTTTTCCCAGTGAAAGCGCGAGAAGCCGGTCTCGTCGTGCCAGCTCAGCGCGAGCGTGTCGCCGCCGTTCAGGAACCAGTTCCAGTCCACGTCGGCATAAAGCTGGTCCACCAGCCGCGTGATCTCCGGGTCGCCGAAATACTCGCGCGCGAAAACGGCGCCGGAGAGAAAAAGTCCCGTGTCGATCGGTGACAGCTCGCATTTCCAGGCGCGCGCGCCCGAATCCATTTCCATGAAATGGTAGAAGAAGCCGTGGCGCCGGGGCGCCTTCTCCGCGAGGAAGTGCAGCGCGAGCCGGACGTGGGCAAGGGCGGTCCCGCGGTCGATCCAGCCGCGCTGGACCGCGATGGTCCACGCGCTCAGCCCGAATCCCGAGGCGGCGATGCTGGCCTTGCCGGAGCTGGGCGAGCCGTCGGCGCGCGCCCGGTCGCGCACGAGGCCCGTCCGCGGGTCGGACTGTTCGATGAAATACCGGAAGGCGGCGCGCTGCATCTCATCGATCAGGGCCTCGTCGTCCGGCGCCAGCGCGATGCCGCTGCGCGGAGGGGACGAATATTCCACCGACGGCGCGGCCAATGTCAGCGGCGCCAGAGGCCCGGCCAGCGCGACGACGAAGGCCAGCGCCGCCATTCCGGCTCGAATGGGACAATGCGAGACTGAAGCGGGGAAGGACACGCCAGGAGCAAGACGGCCCGCGACGCGCCGAGGTAGCCAGCGCGCCCAACCGTCGAGGGTAGGCTTCGACTTTATTGCTGCAAGTGTTGTCATTTCAACCCCAAATCCCAAAAAGCTCCGAATCTCACTCTGCGGGAAGCGTGTGCCGGCAAGGCCGGCTGCAAACTTCCCCAGTTTTGATTTTCGCATCAGAGACGCATCCTGCAGACAGTTTTATCTCCTCCCTGGTTCGGGCCGCGCCCACGCGGGCGCCACCGCCTCCGATGCTGCCAAACAACAACGTCACCATAGCTGCGTTCGCGATTCCGGCGAGCGGGAATCGGTAACGACTTCGCGCGGCTCGCCTCCGAAACCGGTCAGTCGGTGATCTCGACCTTGACGGGATCGCCGTGCGCGCTGTCGGAGGCGACCCAGACATAGAGCTCGGCCGGCTCGGCCACGTGCTTCATCTCGAGATTCCAGAAAGCCAGTTCCTCGCGGCCCAGCGTGAACTCAACGCGCTCGGCCTCCCCGGGCGCGAGCTGCACGCGACGGAATCCCTTCAGTTCGTGCTGCGGCCGCGCGACGCTCGTGCCCCGCTGGCGGATGTAGAGCTGGACGGTCTCGACGCCCTCGCGGGTTCCGGTGTTGCGGACCTCGGCGCCGATCTTGACGGTCGCCTCGCCGGAGTTGAGGCGGGCCGCGCTGATCGTGGAAACGTCGGCGGTCGGCTTCGAGTAGGCAAAGGAGGTGTAGCTGAGACCGTAGCCGAATGGATACAGCGGGCTCGAGACCTCGTCCAGATAGCCGGTCACGTAATACGGATCGGGCTTGCGGCCGTCCATGCCGATGGGATCGGCGCGGGGCCGGCCCGTGTTGAGCGCGTTGTAGTAAATCGGAATCTGTCCGGTCGAGCGCGGCACCGAGACCGTCAGCCGGCCCGACGGGGCCACATCACCGAACAGGACGTTGGCGAGGGCGGGGCCGGCCTGCAGGCCCGGGAACCAGGCCTCGACGATGGCGGGCACATGCTGCGCGGCCCAGCGGATGGCGAGCGGACGGCCGCTGAACAGGACCAGCACGACCGGCTTTCCCGTGGCCACCACGGCTTCGAGCAACTGCTCCTGATGGCTGGGCAGTCCAATGTCGGAACGCGCCGACGCCTCGCCGGAGCTGCGACCGCTCTCGCCGAGCGCCAGCACCACGAGATCGGATTTCATGGCGGCGGTGACGGCCGCATCGAAAGTCAGGTCCGTGCCTCCCGCGATCGCGGTGCCGGGAACGGCCGTGAGGCTCATTTTCTCCCGGGCCAGGCGCTCCGCCAGCGAAGCCTTGAGCGTGGTGGCGTCGCGCGCCTCCGCGATGCCCGACCAGCAGCCGAGCATGTCCGCGGCGCTGTCCGCGAGCGGACCGATCAGGGCAATCCTGCGGCCGGGCACCCGCGCCAGCGGAAGCAGGGGAGTTCCGTGGACCGGCCGGTTCTCGAGCAACACGAACGATTCCTCGGCCGCGCGCCGGGCGAGGTCCATGCCGGCCGGGTCGGCGGCGGGCCGCGCCCATGGCTTCTCCTCGACGTAGGGATGGTCGAACAATCCGAGGGCGAATTTGACGCGCAGGATGCCGCGCACCGCCTCGTCGAGGCGCTCCGCCGGCACCTGGCCCGAGCGAACGAGCGCGGGGAGGTTCGGCAGAAAGATATTGCTCTGCATGTCCATGTCGACGCCGGCGAGGAAACTCTTCCGCGCGGCAACGGCTGGGGTGTTCGCAATCCCGTGGACCATGATTTCCTGCACCGCGGTCCAATCGCTGTCCACAAAGCCGCGGAACTTCCATTCCCCGCGAAGAATGTCCGTCAGGGTGAAATGATTGGCGCTGGCCGGGACGCCATCGAGCGCGTTGAAGGCGGACATCAGGGTGCCGACCCCGGAGTCGACCGCGGCTCGAAACGGCGGAAGGTAGACGTCGCGCAGCGTGCGCTCCGAGATCTCCGTGGTGTTGTAATCCCGGCCGCCTTCGGCTGCGCCGTAGCCGACGAAATGTTTGGCACAGGCCACGATCGAATCCGGGCTGGCGAGGTCGTCGCCCTGGTAGCCGTGCACATAGGCCCGCGCGAAGGCCGAGCCGAGGTAGGTATCCTCGCCGGCACCTTCCGCGATCCGGCCCCAGCGCGGGTCGCGCGCGATGTCCACCATCGGCGAGAAGGTCCACCTCACGCCCTCGCGCGACGCCTCGCGCGCGGCAAAGCGGGCGGTCTGCCCGACCAGCGCGGGATCCCACGAGGCCGACAACGCCAGCGGGATGGGAAACAGCGTCCGAAAGCCATGGATGATATCGAGGCCGAACAGCATCGGGATGTGCAGGCGCGATCCTTCCAGCGCCGCCTTCTGATAGACGTTGGTCGAGTGCGCCGTGGTGGCGTTGAGAATGGAGCCGACCATGCCGTGGCGGATCAGTTCACCGCTGTTGTCCACGCTGACTTCCGGCCCGGTGACGTTCCCGGCGGACAACTGGTTCAACTGCCCCACCTTTTCCTCCACGGTCATCTTTCCGAGCAGGTCCTCGACCCGCGCATCGACCTGCGGGGAGGCAAACGAGCTTGAATCGGCGGCGGACAAGCGGACGAGCAGGCAGAGACCAAGGAAGATCGAACAGCGACGGAGGGAGATCATGAGGCAGGAAAGTCGAGGGCCACCGGCCGGCAAATCGCGGCAATGTTCACGGCCAAGAGGGCGAAAGTCTCTTTTTGACAACATTTGCATTGCAACCCAAAAGATGGCTCCGCGAGTCTAGGTTTCCCGGCTTTTTCCGGCGCCGCCTCCTGTCCCGATGGGCAGGCCGGGGCGTCATCCCCATTCCCACCATGCGCATTTCGTTGTCCTTCGGCATGCTCGTTCGTGCCCTTTTATTGGGACCGGTCCTCGCCGCGCCCGGCGTCTTTGCCTCGCTTCGCGGTCCCACCTTCTCGAGCTACGATCAGCACGTCGTGTTCGACCACTCCCTGCCCGCGCGCTCATATGCGAGCAGTGAGGTCAGCGTGACCAAGCCGAGCAGTTTCGAGATGATCGAGGCGCGGATCCCGCTCGATGCCGGGCATTTTGTCGTGCCCGCCAACTCCCTGCGGTACACCTGGCGCTCGATCTATGGTGGCGACTGGATGGCGACGCTGAAGGTGCGCGAGCAATACGGGCTCATCAACAATTTCGACGGCGACACCCTGACGTTCTGGTGCATGTCAGAGGAGGGACTGACTGCGGATGAGGCGCCCCGGATTCACCTGCGCGATTCCGACGGCACCGGAACGACGACGATCAACCTCCTGGCCGGCCACGCCCCGCTTCCCGCCGGGAAATGGGTGAAGATGCAGTTCCCGATGACGGCGTTTCGCGTGATCTACCAGAATACGGACGACGTTAATTTCCGGCTCCCGCAGCTCGCCGCGGTCGTGCTGGAACAGGGGCTCGACGACGGACGGAAGCACACGCTGTATCTGGACGACGTGCAGGTCGGGCCGCAAAACGCGGCGCCGCAGCCCGCGCCGGCAGCGCCGGGCGCGCTGACAATCAAGGCCGGCGAGCGCCATTTTGACCTGGCGTGGACCGCCGATCCGAAAAGCGATGTCCTGCGGTACGTGGTCTATCGTTCGTGGGACGGAAAGGAATTCGCGCCGGTTGGCGTGCAGCAGGGAGCGTTCGATCGCTACGTCGATTTCGTGGGCGTGCCGCCGAAGAAGGCGTTTTACCGCGTCACCGCGATATCCGCGACCGGCGCCGAATCCGCCCCTTCGAACATGGTCAGCGGAGCAACGCACCCTTTCACCGACGACGAGCTCCTCACGATGGTCCAGGAGGGATGCTTCCGCTATTACTGGGAGCGCGGGCACCCGAATTCGGGGATGGCGATCGAGATTCTGCCCGGGGACGACAATCTCTGCGCCATGGGAGCATCGGGTTTCGGGGTGCTGGCCCTGATGGTGGGAACGGAGCGCGGATTCGTCACGCGCGAGCAGGGCGCGGAGCGCATCCTCAAGATCGTCCGTTTCCTGAAGAAGGCCGACCGTTTTCACGGCGCGTGGCCGCATTTTCTCGACGGCCGGACGGGAAAGGTGAATCCGTTTTTCGGACGTTACGACGACGGCGCCGACCTGGTGGAGACCGCCTTCATGATGCAGGGACTCCTGACGGTCCGGAATTATTTCGACCGCGACACTGCCGCCGAGAAGGAGATTCGCGGCACGATCACGACGCTCTGGCGCGAACTGGAATGGGATTGGTTCCGGCGCGACCCCCGGAGCGATTTCCTGTGGTGGCACTGGTCGCCCGACCATGCGTGGTACATCGGCCACCCGCTCGTCGGCTGGAACGAGACCATGATCGTCTATCTCCTCGCGATCGCGTCACCCACGCATGCGGTGCCCCCGAGCATGTATTACTCGGGCTGGGCCGGGCAGTCGGAGACCGCGGTCGAATACCGCCGGGGGTGGAGCCGGACGACGCATGGCGACCATTATGCGAACGGCGGCAAATACTACGGGATCAAGCTCGACGTTGGCGAAGGCACCGGAGGCAACCTGTTCTTCACGCAGTTCTCGTTCCTCGGTTTCGATCCGCGGCACCTGCGCGACAAGTACACGAACTACTTCGACAACAATCGCGCGCTGGCGCTGATCAACCGCGCCTACTGCATGGACAATCCGTCGAACTACCGCGGCTACGGGTCGGATTGCTGGGGACTTTCCGCGGGCATCAACAACGGCGGAATGCCGCAACCCAACTCGGACAACGGCACCATCTGCTGTTCGGCGTCGCTGGGCGTTTTTCCGTATACACCCAAGGAATCGATGGCGGCGTTGAAGCATTTCTACCGCGATCTGGGCCCGCAAACCTGGGGCATCTACGGATTTTACGACGGCTTCAACGAGTCCGAGGATTGGTTTCAACAGGTCTGGATGGGACTCAACCAGGCGCAGATCGTGGTGATGATCGAAAACCAACGCACCGGGCTCGCGTGGAAGAATTTCATGGCCAATCCGGAGATCCGCCCCGCCCTCGCCGCGATCGGTTTCGCCGCCGACGCGAAGAAGTAATCCGGGGCGGCCGGCGGCGGACCGGGCCCTTCAGCGCGGCGCGTTCGCCTTTCCCCGCCCCCATTCTCGGGGCGTCGCGCAAGCCGAGCACCAAATCCGCGCGTTGTTGTCTAAAGGGAGCGCCTTCCGGAGCACCCATCCATGCCTGAAAACCTTTGCGCAAACCGCGGTCGGAGGCCTTGGTTCAAAGGGGGAGAGCATTTCGAAGTTGCAATGACAAGGTTGTCATAGAACATGAATCTGCCGGTTGGCTCAGCCGACCGATCGTTGCCACCACAGTCTACCCAACCCAACGGAGCGAAGCCGCGCCGGAATTTCGGCTTGGCTGCGTTCCGTTGCACCAACCCCACCAAAATGCAAAACCGACAAACCTGCAGGTCTGCGCTGGCTTTCCTGCTGACTCTTGGTCTCGGCGCCTCATTGTGCGCCCAGACCGCCGCACCGACCGCTGCGGACAGCTCCAACAATGACGTCGTCAAACTGGATCCGTTCATGGTCGATACGTCGAAGGATACTGGTTACACCGCGACCGACTCCCTCGCCGGCGGGCGCCAGGCATCCCCTGTGCGCGTCACGCCCGCGCCGATGTCCTCGATCACGGGTCAGTTCATCAGCGACCTGGCGCTCACCAACACGAACGACATCCTGAAATGGTCGCTCGACACCCTGCCCTCGGCGGACCGCGGTGGTTATACCGGTGGCACGGCCGGCAACGTGTTCAACTATTGGTCCATCAGCACGCGCGGCGGCCAGACGGTCCAGGGCGGCAATCCACCCAACCTGAATTACTTCCCGGTCTACACGATGATCGATACCTATAATATCGATCGCTTCGAATTCGACCAGGGACCCAACTCGATCCTGTTTGGCATCGGCGACATCGGTGGCTCGGTGAATGCCTATACCAAGAAGGCCCGCTTTGACCGGAACTTCGATCGGGTCGAGGTCTCGGCCGACAGTTGGGGCGGCTACCGCACCACGCTCGATTCCAACGCCTCCCGCGGAGACCTTGCGCTGCGCGTCAATGCCGTTTTCGCGAACGACAAGGGCTGGCGGGAGGGCGACTACGACAAGAAATTGGGCGCCACGCTCGCGGGCGACTACAAATTCAACAATGACAACTCGCACATCCTCTTCGAGGTCCAGGGCTGGAAGGAAAAGAAGGCCATCTACGACGCTTCAATCCAGGATGATGCCTCCCTTTGGGACGGCCAGACGGCAGCCGCCACCTGGGGAGCACCGATCGCGAATCTCGGCGCCAATCCGCAGACTACTCCGGGTGCCCCCGGCATCACAGGCATGTCGGACTGGGGCCTGAGCCCGTACAATGTCATCGTCGCCGGCTCCGGCGGTGCCGTCATGAACTGGGCGGGCGGGGTGAAATCGATGGGCACGAACAACATTGCCTGGGGCGCCTATCTGCGGCCCGACTCGTTCAGCTATGCCCCGACCGGCGGCACCACCATCATGGCGTTGCCGAGCCGCGATTTCGCCGTTGCTCCGTCGGATGGCTACCTCCGGCCCCAATCCCTCTCGATGACACTGACCTATGACCAGCGCATCAACGAGAACATGGACTTCGAGGTCTCGGGTTATCGCTACGAGGACAAGCAATATTCCATCAACTTCGAAGGTGGCAACACGGCCGCCTACGACCTCAACCGGCAGCTCCCCGATGGCTCGGCCAATCCAAACTTCGGCCAGCTCTATTCGGACTTCTTCCTCGATAAGCAGGCGCAGAACCACTGGGTGAACGAGGTTCGCGGCCAGTTCTCGTATCATTTCGACACGCGGATCTGGAACGTCCCGCTGAAGCAACTGTTCAGCGCCTCGCTCGGCGAGCAGGTCACGGAGTACGACGCGCGGCAGTACAATGCCGACGACACCTCGCTCGACCCCGATCAGGTCAACTGGACCCCCGACAACTGGGAGAGGGACATGGTCTGGGGACGCGTCTATTGGAACAACCCCACCGCGGCGCTGAACGTGCCCTCGGACGTCATCTATCGCGCCATGCCGTACAACTGGTATGACTTCGATTCGAAGCAGACCATCAAGTATGGCGGCCTCTTCTCCCAGTCGCGTTTCTGGGATGACAAGTTGAACGTCACGCTCGGTCTTCGCCGCGACACCTACGAGGTCTATAAGATCGGTCTCCGTGGCACCGGCAATGTTCCCGTGATCGCCTCCGGCGCCGGCAACACCTACTCGGCCGGTGCGGTGGGATATGTGACCGACTGGCTGGGCCTCTTCGCCAACCTCTCGGACAACTATACCCCGGCCGCCGGCGGCCTCGCACCCAGTTTGTACGGCGACATCCGGGGCGCTTCGTTCGGCAAGGGCAAGAATGCCGGCTTCCGCATCCACACGAAGGACGACAAGTACGTGGCCTCGATCACCTGGTACCGCGACACGGCCACCGATGTCATCGGCGGCGATGAGCCCGGATTCCAGAACATCTGGAACGATTACCTCAAGGCCGGCGGCACGGCGACCGACATCGGTCCGGCCGGACAGATCAATGGCTCCACCGCCCAGATGTCGTACAACACGATCTACGACGTGAAGTATACTGGCTTCGAGGTCGAGCTCACGGCCAACCCGACGAAGAATATCCGCCTGCAGGTCCACTACTCGGCGCCGAAGGGTCAGCGGACCAATGACGGCGTCGACGGTCACCAGTACTTCAACGAGCACTTGGCGGAGTGGCAGACCGTGGCCAGCGGCGCCTCGGCCGACGCCCAGAAGCTCGCGTCGGACCTGGCCACGGCGCAGGCCAATTATGCGATCTGGGCTGTGCCGACCCTCGCGGCCGGCGTCGTCGATCACATGTGGAACGCGTTCGCGACTTACAGCTTCGACGCCGGCGCGCTCGATGGCGCCGAGATCGGCTTCGGCGCGTCTGAAATCGGCGCCCGCCAGCTCGATCAGGTCAACAGTTCGACTCCCTATGTCACCGAGACGTTGATGCTCGGCTACTCGATGACGGTGCACACCATGGATCGCAAGATGCACTGCCGGATCCAGGTCAACGTCGACAATCTGTTCGACAACAAAAAACTGATCTACGAAAGCTACAACGGCATCACCCCGATGGACTACAACTACATCCAGCCACGGAAGTTCACGTTCACCGGCTCGGTCGAATTCTGAGAATCCGAAATCCCGAAGCAAGGATCCGTCCGGCTTCGTTTCTCTTCACCATCCGGCTCGAAAGGGCCGGATGGTTTTTTTGCAGGGGACGCCTCTGGGCGGAGTCGCAAAAGCGCTTGCCGGTGATCCCAGGCACGCCCTGATGCCGTGTTCGCCCAAAATCGCCTGCAGGCAGCCTCCGGCAATATCCGAGCGAGGATCATGTTGGTGGTGGGCTTACCCTCCGCCCCAATGCCGGGAAGCCATCGCTGGGGACATTGGCGCCCACCCTCCCCAGCCCGCCGGGTTTCCCGCCAGCCCCCGCCTTTTGCGTTCTATCGGCCGGCCGATCTGTTCTACCTTGAAGCACCTCGGAAATTGCCGTCGCCGTTCCCCTTGCGCCTCTCCGCCTCCTTCGTCCGCCCACTCGCGGGTCTGACTCTGTTCACCGCCACCCTGGTTGCCGACCGCGTGCCGCCCTCGGCTCCGTTCGCCGCGCGTTCCGGACCGCGCGGAGCCACGATGTTCACGCGTCTGCCGCCGGAACGCACCGGCGTGACGGCGCGGAATGACTACGACGATCCCCGGATGTGGGGCGACCTCTATCACGAGTTCAACAGCGGTGCGATCGGCACTGGCATCGCGATCGGCGATTACGACGGCGACGGTCGGCCGGACATCTTCGTCGTCGGCAAAACCGGACCGAACCACCTCTACCGTAATCTCGGCGATTTTCGCTTTGAGGATGTCACGGCTCGCGCCGGCGTCGCCGGGCCGGTCGGCGCGTGGAAACAGGGCGCCGCGTTCGCCGACGTGAACAACGACGGCCGCCTCGACCTCTACGTCTGCCGCTTTGGCGCGCCCAACCTGCTCTACATCAATCAGGGCGACGGCACGTTCCGGGAGGAGGCCGCGGCCCGCGGACTCGCCCTGGTCGATGCGTCAAACATGGCCGCGTTTTGCGACTACGACCGCGACGGCTGGCTCGACGTGTTCGTCCAGACCAACGTGCTCGACGCCGCCGGGCATCCGAACGGGCAGCAGAATCATCTGTTCCACAACAACCGCGATGGCACCTTCACCGAGGTCACGCGCGCCGCCGGCATCGGCGGTGACAGCCGCGGGCATTCCGCCATCTGGTGGGATTTCGACGAGGACGGCTGGCCCGATCTCTATGTCGCGAACGATTTCCAGCAGCCCGACCAGCTTTACCACAACAATCGCAACGGCACCTTCACCGATGTTCTCTCATCCGTCGTGCCGCATACGCCCCATTTCTCGATGGGCTCGGACGTCGCCGACCTCAACAACGACGGGCACCTCGACCTTCTCGTCGCCGACATGGCCGCCACGAGCCGCGTCAAGGATCAGCGCGGCATGGCCACGTTGCGTCACGCCCTGCCCGACGACCAATCCTATCCCGATGCCGCCCCGCAGTACATGCAGAACGCGCTCTTCCTCGGCACCGGCACCGGTCGGTTGATGGAGGCCGCGCGCCTGGCCGGCCTGCAGGCCACCGACTGGACGTTCGGCGTGCGCCTCGAGGATTTCGATCTCGACGGAAGAGTCGACGCCTTCTTCACGAACGGCATGGCCCGGGAATTCCACAATGCCGATCTCGTGCGCCAGTCCCTGACCGCATCGAGCGAGGCCGAGCGGATCCGCGTCATGAAATCGAGTCCGCCGCTGGCGGAGCGCCACCTCGCTTTCCGCAATCTCGGCGACCTGCGTTTCGAGGAGGTCGGCGCCGCGTGGGGCCTCGACGAGGTTGGCGTCGCGTTCGGATCGGCTTCGGGCGACCTCGATGGCGACGGCGATCTCGATCTCGTTTATGCGAACTACGACGGAACCGTGACCATCTGCCGCAACGACTGCGATACCGGCCGCGCGCTCGAGATCGAATTGCACGGCACGGTCTCCAATCGCTTCGGGATTGGCTCCGTCGTGCGAATCGTCACGCCCGACGGCCCCCAGATGCGCGAACTCACGCTCGCTCGCGGCTATCTCTCGACCAGCGAGCCGATCGTCCATTTCGGGCTCGGATCGCAGGAGCGCGTCACCTCGCTGGCCGTGGAATGGCCCAGCGGACGCCGGCAGGAATTTCACGATCTGCCCGCGGACCGGCGCTATGTCATCACGGAGGATGCGTCCGCCGCTCCGGTAACGCCGTCCGAAATGTCGCCGCCCTTGTTTGTCTCGATCGGCCGCGCGACCCAACTCGACGCGGCCAACCACGAAAAACCATTCGACGAATCGAGCCTGGAATTGCTCGTGCCGTTCCGCTTCAACCGCCCCGGGCCGTCCGTCGCGTTTGCCGATCTCGATGGCGACGGCGAGGACGACCTCGCGCTCGGAGGCGTCAGCGGCGAGGAAGGACGACTGTTCACGAATCTCGGCAATGGCCATTTCATCGCCTATGGCTCCGGGCTTTTTGCGGCGCACGCGGATGTCGCCGACGGACCGATCCTTGCCTTCGATGCCACCGGCAGCGGACGCATGGACCTCTTGGTGACAAAAGCCGGCGACGCCGCGCCGGACGGCTCGTCCGCCTACCAACCCCGGCTATTGCATAACGACGGCCGCGGGCGCTTCACGGCTGCTCCCCGCGAAGAGCTGCCGGCCATGCCCATCAGCGTCGGAGCCGTGGCGGCCGCCGACTTCGAGCACTCGGGGCGGCTGGGCGTGTTCATCGGCGGGCGGCTGTCTCCGGGAAACTATCCCGAGGCCCCGCGCAGCGCGCTCCTCGCGTGGCGCGACCACCGGTTCGTCGATGTGATCGACCAGGTGGCGCCCGGCCTCTCGCATCGCGGCATGGTGACGGCCGCGCTCTGGACGGATGTCGATGGCGACGGATGGCCCGACCTGCTCGTCGCCTTTGATTGGGGCCCGGTGACCTGCTATCACAATATCCGCGGTGAACATTTCGAGGACGTCTCCGCGCGCCTCGGGTTCACGAGTGCGGGTTCGGGGTGGTGGCGTTCAATTGCGGCGGCCGATTTCAACGGCGACGGGCGGCCGGATTACGTCGTCGGCAACATCGGGCTCAATACGCGCTATCAAGCCTCTGCGTCTGCTCCTGCGCTGCTCTACGCCGGGGTCAGCCTGAAAGACAGCCGGCCCGGAATCGTCGAAGCCGGGTATGAAAATGGAATTCCTTATCCCCTGCTCTCCCGCGACGCCCTCGCGCCGGCGTTTCCGTCGATTCCGTTTCACTTCCGGACCCACGATGCGTACGCGCGCGCCCCGCTCGACGAAGTGTTTCCGGCGACCGCCATCGCATCCGCCGAGAAATTTGCCGCGACCGAGTTCCAGAGCGGCGTGTTCTTGTCGCAGCCCGACGGCACCTTTCGTTTCGCCCCTCTGCCGCGCCTGGCGCAGATCGCGCCGATCCACGGCCTCGTCGCGGCGGACTTCGATGGCGATGGCCGCGCGGACATTCTTGCGGTGGGCAACTGGTATGGACCGGAGCCTGAAACCGGCCGCTTCGACGGCGGCCTGGGTTGGCTCTTGCGCGGCGACGGGAAGGGCGGGTTTGTCGCGGTCCCTCCGCTGGAAAGCGGAATCGTCGTACCCGGCGACGCCCGCGCCGCCGCTCTGTCCGATCTGGCCCATGACGGCTGGCCCGACGTGCTCATCACCCGCAGCAATGCCCCCGCCCTCCTGCTTCGCGATCTCGTCCAGCCTGGCCGGCACTCCTTCGGCGTGGTCCTGGCGGGCCGTCCCGGAAATCCGACGGCCGTGGGTGCGGGCATCATCCTCGAACTCGCCGATGGCTCCCGCGAGGAAGCGGAGGTTGCAGCCGGCTCGGGATATTTTTCGCAGTCGGGCGCCACGACATTTTTCGGCTATCCCGATTCCGCGCGTCCCCTGCGCCTGCGGGTGCGCTGGCCGGACGGCTCCGCATCGACCCACGCGCTGCCCGCGACTCCTCCTTCCCTCGTCCGTCTTTCGCATCCGTAACCTGGAACAATGCAGTTGAAGCTGGTTTTGCTCGAGGATCGAGAGGTCCTTTGGTGGTCTCTGATTTCCACATCGGCGACAGAGGCGTCGGCATGGAAACCGACGCCCACCTACGGCATCGTTTGGCTACACCAGCTCGATTCCATCAGGCCGTCTTTCCCATCGCAATCGAAGCCAACCCCGGCGCTTCAGCCCCAAACCGTATGACCACACCCCCCCGCTTTCCCTTGTTTCACCGCATCGTCGCCATCGGATTTGTCGCGCTGACGGCCGGCCATTCCCGGACCGCCGCCGCGGCGGAAGCCGAACCGTTGCCCGCCCCGATCGCGTTTTCCGTGCATCGGAAAGACACGGCTTCGCATGGCTATGAGGCCCTGGTTTCGCTGCCGCTCGGTTACGATCGGGCGCCGGAACGGCGCTGGCCGCTCATCCTGTTCCTTCACGGTTCCGGCGAAAGCGGACATGACCTCAGCCACGTCGCGGTCAACGGGCCGCCAAAACTGCTCGATCCACACGCGACGCTGACGCCCGCCGAGCAAATCGCCGCCCGCATTCTCGCGGAGAAGTTCATCGTCGTGTCTCCGCAATGCCCAGACGAAGGCATCGCCTGGCGCAACGATGATCTCCTCGCCACGCTCGACGGGGTCGAGGCGAAATGGCGCGTTGATCCCGAGCGGGTTTATCTGACCGGCCTGAGCATGGGCGGGTACGGCGCGTGGAGCCTGGGGCTGCGTCATGCTCATCGATTTGCGGCGATCGTGCCCGTTTCCGGCGGGGCCAACTACCTCGACGCGCTCGATGTCCAGGACGGCACGTCCCCCGAAGCGAAGGCGGTGCGGCGGGCGGGCATTTGGATCGTGCATGGCGCCAAGGACAACGTCGTGCCCGTCTCGGAAGCCACCCGGCTCTACGACCTATTCAAGGACGCCGGATTTGCGGACCTCCGGATCACAATCGTGCCGGATCACGGCCACGATGTCTGGAATGCCCTCTACGCCGACCCCGCGCTCTACGACTGGCTCTTGCAGCACCGTTGCAGCGGCGGCAAATCCAAGAGTGGCTGAGGGGCCGAATAATTCGATCCCATTTATGACAACATTTGCAGTGGCGGCTTGAGCCGGAGGCCGGAATGGCCTACAAATCCGGCCATGCCCCACTCCGACCCCACAGCGCCGGGCAACAGCCGCGCGGGCATCGTGCAGATCGCCCAGCGCATCGGCGTGTCGGCTTCCACCGTCTCGCGCGCGCTCCGTCCGGAGACAGCGCATCTGGTCAAGGCTGACCGGCGCAAGCAGATCCTCGATCTCGCCGACGCCCTGCACTTCATGCCCAACGTCGGGGCGCGCATCATCCGTCATGGCGGCAGCGCCTCGCTCACGGTCGTGGTGCCGCATGACGAGAACATCTTCTTTTCCGAATACTACGGACGGTTTCTCTCGTGCATTCTCCACGCGGCCGCCGGCCGCAACTGGGACGTGCACATCAGCACGCTGCGCCGGCATCCCGACCAGAACCTGCGCCAGACGCTGCAGCACTTCAGCCTGGAGACCTCGGGCATCATCTACCTCGGCGAACCGTTCACGATGGAGGATCTCGAGCACCTGCGCGGTTACCGGCGACCGCTCGTCCTGACGCAATCCTCGCTGCCCCCGACCCTCGATGTCCGCGACCTGGGCGTCCACGTGATCGGGGTCGACAATTTCTCCGGCGCCAAGTCGGCCGCCAGCCTGCTGCGGCAGCTCGGCCACCGGGAGATCGGCCTCGTGCTCGGTCCCTCCGCGTCGCGCGATGCCTATGAACGTCGCCGCGGTTATCTCGAGATCCTGCAACGCGACGGCGCCACGGTGCGTCCCGAATGGATCTTCGAGGGGCCGTTCTCCCATGACACCGGGCGCGATGGTTTCGCCGCGATCTTCGCCGGACGCGAAAAGCCCACCGCGCTGTGCTGCGCCAATGACGAGATTTCGTTCGGCGTGATCGACGCGGCGCGCGCCGCGGGCATCCGTTGTCCCGAGGACCTCTCACTGGTCGGCTTCGACGACGGTCCCTGGGCCCTCGCCTGCCGGCCGACCCTCACCACGATTCGCCAGCCGCTCACCGATCTGGCCGAACGGGCCGTGGCCCTCGTGGTCGAGGCTTCCCACGCCCCCGCCGCCGCGCGCCGGATTCTCCACAACGAAATGCCGGCCGCGCTCGTGATCCGCGAATCGACCCGCGCGATTCCGATGGGGGCCCGCTAGCCGAACCCGACTGCGGATCCTGCGCAGGTGGTCGCCGATGTCCCCGGCGGCGATTCCCCAGCGTCAGTCCGGAATCCGGCGGCCGCCCGCATGTCCCGCTGCAGGTTTGCTTTTCGATGCCCGAGGAGAATCGTGAAGCAACCCCACCCCGCCCATGAAACGCCTGTCGCTGCTTCTTGCCGTCTCGCTCGCTGTCCGCCTCGCCGCCTCGGCGCCGATCGCACTCAATCCCATGCCCCGACGCGCCCTCGACCTCGACGGCCCGTGGAAAACGATCGTCGACCCCTATGACAACGGGTATCTCGACTATCGTGCGGAACCCTACGATCTGAAGCCGCATCCCACCGGCGGCTACTTTCTCGACCGGAAACCCGCCAACAAGTCGGACCTGGTCGAATATGATTTCGACTCCAGCGCCGAGCTCCGGGTGCCCGGCGACTGGAATTCCCAGGATCCGCACTTGTATCTCTACGAAGGCGCCGTCTGGTATCGCCACACGTTCGACTTCACGCCGCGCGACAGCCACGACCGCGTGTTCGTTTACTTTGGCGGCGCCAATTACCAGGCCGAGGTCTATCTGAACGGCCAAAAACTGGGACGGCACGTCGGCGGCTTCACGCCCTTTCAGTTCGAAATCACCGGAAAAGTCCGCCCGACCGGAAACTCCCTCGTCGTGCGCGTCGAGAATCGTCGCGCCAAGGAGCGCGTTCCGACCACCAACACCGACTGGTGGAATTTTGGCGGCCTCACCCGCGACGTGATGATCCTCGAAACTCCGGCCGCCTACGTTCGCGAATATTACCTCCAGTGCCACGCGTCGGCTCCCGGGTCGGCCAGCGGATTTGTCCAGCTTGACGGCACGACGGAACCCACGACGGTGCGGGTCCGCATTCCCGAGCTGAAGGTTGACGCCGCTTTCGTGACGGACGCCAAGGGACGCGCCGAAATCTCCGTGCCGCTGCCCGGCGTCGAATGGTGGAGCCCGGAACATCCGCGCCGCTACCGCGTGGAGTTTGCCGCCGGCGCCGATCACATCAGCGATGAAATGGGCTTCCGCACCATCGAGACCCGCGGGACCGACATTCTCCTCAACGGGAAGCCGATTTTCCTGCGCGGCATCTCGATGCACGAGGAAAACCCGCTCAAGGGGGGTCGTGCGTGCACCGTCGACGACGACCGCCTGCTGCTCGGCTGGGCGAAGGACCTCGGCTGCAATTTCGTGCGCCTCGCCCATTACCCGCACAACGAGGCGATGGCCCGCACGGCGGAGGAAATGGGCCTGCTGCTCTGGGAGGAGGTGCCGGTCTACTGGACGATCCAGTGGGAGAATCCGGACACGTTCGCCAACGCGCAGAACCAGTTGACCGAGCTGATCGAGCGCGACCGCAATCGCGCAAGCGTGATCGTCTGGTCGATGGCCAATGAGACACCCGTCGTGCCGGCGCGGACGGAATTCCTCCGGCGCCAGGTCGACCTCGCCCGCCAACTCGATCCGACGCGCCTGATCTCCGCCGCGATGGAAGTGCATGGAGACCCCAACGACCCGCATGTGCGGATCATCGATGATCCGCTGGCCGACAAGGTCGACCTCGTCGCCTTCAATGAGTATGTGGGTTGGTACTCGGGTCTGCCCGCGGACTGCGCCGGCATGCAGTGGAAGGTGAAATACCAAAAGCCGGTGCTCATCAGCGAATTTGGCGGCGCCGCCCTGCAGGGCCGACACGGCGACGCGCTCACCCGGTTCACCGAGGAATTTCAGGAAGACCTCTATCGCCAGACGCTGCCGATGCTCACCAAGATCCCGCAACTGCGCGGCATGACGCCCTGGATTCTGTGCGATTTCCATTCGCCGCGCCGCATGCTCGCCACGGTGCAGGATGGCTGGAATCGGAAGGGCCTGATTGGAAGCAACGGCGAAAAGAAGAAGGCCTTTTTCGTTCTTCACGATTTTTACTCCCGAAAAACGGCCGAGGCCGCCGCCGCACCCTAAGCGGGTCAGTCTCCGGAAAAATACCCGGTGACTTTGCCGATCCACGCTGGCGGGTGGTCGTCGTTGTCCTCCACGACGATCCGGGGTTCCGCCGTTCCATCGACCGCGGATTGCACCGAGGAGAAGGGTGGCGGACATCTCGGGCATTGACGCCGGTTTCCGGCCGGCGTTTCATGCCGGTTGCATGTGCGCAAAACCCGCTTCCCCGCCGGAGCTCAAGTATCAACGCATCGTGCTGAAACTGAGCGGCGAGGTGTTGCGTGGAAAAGGCGTGGAACCGATCGACGCCGCCACGCTCGAACGGATGTGCGAGCAGGTGAAGGAGATTCATGATCTCGGCGCCCAGGTGTGCGTTGTGATCGGCGGCGGCAACATCTTCCGCGGGCTCAATGGCGCGAAGCGCGGCGTCGACCGCACCACGGGCGACTACATGGGCATGCTCGCGACGGTCATCAATGGTCTCGCGCTCATGGACTGCCTCGAGAAAATGGGCGTCAACACCCGCGTCCAGTCCGCCATCCCCATGAACCAGATCGCCGAGCCGTTCATCATGCGCCGCGCGATCCGGCATCTGGAGAAGAAGCGGGTGGTGATCTTCGTCGCCGGCACGGGCAACCCGTATTTTTCGACCGACACCACCGCCGCCCTGCGCGCCTCGGAATTGCGCGCCGACATCATTCTCAAGGCGACGAAGGTCGACGGCATCTACGACAAGGATCCCGTCAAGTTCCCCGACGCGGTGCGGTACCACGAGATCACCTTCGCCGATGCGTTGCGCCAGCGCCTCAACGTGATGGATTCAACGGCATTCTCGCTCTGCCTCGACAACAATGTGCCGATTCTTGTCTTCAACCTCGACGATGCCCATGCGATCCGGAAGGCCGCGACCGGCGTGAAGATCGGCACCCTGGTGCACAACTGAATCGGAGTTGAAAGTTGAAAGGCGAACGTTGAATGATGGCTGCGCGTCTGGAGAAACTTTTCCCCCGGACCCTCCGTCTGTTCCGATCCCAACCCATGCGCCAAGGGCTTTCCGGACCCTGGACTCCTGCCCCTAGCCTCCTCTTTCAACTTTCACCCTTCAACTTTCAACTCTTCCCCGCCCTGCCATGAGCTCACCCATTCTCACCGACGCGCAAACGCGCATGAAAAAGGCGATCGATCACGCGCTGCACGAATTCAGCACGCTGCACACCGGCAAGGCCTCACCCGCCATGGTCGAGTCGGTGCTGGTCGAAGCCTACGGTTCGACGGTTCCGCTGAAAGGCTGCGCCGCGATCACGACGCCGGACCCCCGCCTCATCCAGATCCAGCCGTGGGACAAGAGCCTGCTGCGCGCCGTGGAAAAGGCCCTCCAGATGGCCAACATCGGCGTCAACCCGGTGGTCGACGGCAATCTGATCCGCCTCCCATTCCCCGAGCTGTCCCGCGAACGCCGCCAGGAGCTGGTCAAGACGGCCAACCGCCTCGCCGAGGAAGGCCGAGTCGCGGTGCGTCATGTCCGCCGCGACGCGATGGAAGCCACCAAGAAACAGAAGAAGGACGGCAAGATTTCCGAGGACGACGAGAAGCGCATCGAGAAGGAGGTCCAGACCGCGACCGACAAGGCGATCAAGGACATCGATGGCGCGCTCGCGCATAAGGAAAAAGACCTGCTGACGGTCTGATGGGCTCGCTCGGTTGAGAGTTGAGAGGCTTGTTGCCGGATCGGAGGATTTTGCCGCAAAAGGTCGCAACGATTATCTCGTGCCATCGGGAACCGTTCGAAGTGGCCCGCGAAATTCACGAATCTCGCGAAACCCGGCAGGGACCGACGTCCTCATCGACCCGTCATATTCGACCACGGATTTCGCGGATGGCACGGATCATCAGCCCGAGAACCGGCAGATTTCGTCGCAAAGGGTCGCAAAAACTCTTTCGAGCCATCTGACCAATCCGCGAACGCCCGCAAATTTCGGGAACGACGCAAAATTCAGGGATGCGTCGCCGAACGCGCATCCCATCCGTCACGGAACGCGATGATAGTGCACCTCGACGAACTTCTCCCAGGCGTTATTCTTCCGCAGAAAGATTGTGTTCGTAAAGTCGTCGGGACCCGTGCGGTGCAGCCGCACTTGGGCGACGTCGGGCTTGCCGGCGGCGTCGACAATCGTGAGATCGTGCACCAGGAAATCGCCGTCGCGCGCCACGGGACCCTGGACGAGGCTGCCGCTGAAATCGGTGTAGAAGATCACAAATTTGGCGCTCGCCGCATTCCAGGCATACATGCCGCTCGTGTAAGGGGATCTTTTCCCACCGTGGACGAACGCCGATTCGAAGCGGAGGCTCTGCCTGTCCTCGGTCCAGGCAAACCTCAGCTCGATCTGCATCTTTGCCCCGTCCTTCTCCGGCGGAAGATCGCCCGTCCAGACACCGCCGACAAAGCCCGCGAGATCGGCGATCGGTGACCGCGGGTGCGGAGCGGAATCGGCTCCGGCAACGCCCGCCGGCCGCAGGGCGAGACCAAGCGAGGCGACAACGAGGAACAGGCGGAGTTTCATGATGTGAGCCAGCGCAGACTGTCGGACGCGACCCAGCGGGGCGATGTCATTCTCCCACGGTCCCGCGGCGATGGCGCTCCGATCACCCGCCCCGCTCAGGCCGCGCCGCGGCCCCGCGCCAGCCGCCGGTAGGTCAGGACCGCTGTCACGCTGAAAACCACGTGCGTGAAGATCGTGACGCCGTTCCGGCCCATCCGGAACCAGGGGAAAATCGAGGTGAAGCCGTAGAAATTCACCACGTAAAGGATGCCTCCGAAAACGATGCCGGCCACGATTGCGCCCGGCAAACTGAGCCGGCGCACGAACAGGCTGAGCACCGCCACATAGATGATCGCCAGAGCCATGTCCACCAGCAGCGCGGCGACGACGGGAACGACCGCAAAGGTCGCCGGCGGCGGCAGCACGGACGTCCCGAGCACCATCGCGGCGATCATGCGCGCGGGACCCCACGGGCTTCCCCCGCCGACCAGCGGAATCAGCAGGATTTCCAGGGCCTGGAAAACCAGGCTGGAGATGACTCCGGCCTGGACCACGGCACTCCACACCGGAAGCTGCAGGGTCGGGGTCGAATCAACGGCGGGATTTGACGTCTTCATGGAAAAACCCGTTGCGGCGGGGGCAACGCCGGTTCTTGGCCTGCAAGATAACCGAATTCCCATCCCTGCCAATGGGTAATTCTTCCGAACGCGCATTGTTTTTTCGGGTTGTTATCGCCCACCGCGCGCCCTTCCTGTGTCTGCTCCTCTCCCGCCCGACATGGATTACCCGCCGCCCAGCGAACCGACCGGCACCGCGCCGCTGATTCCCCCGATCGATTTCCGGGCCCAGTTGAACGACGAGCAGTTTGCCGCGGTGACCGCCCCGCCGGGCCCGATGCTGGTGCTCGCCGGGGCGGGCTCGGGCAAGACCCGCACGCTCACGTATCGCGTCGCCTATCTGCTTTCACAGGGCGTCCGCCCGCATGAGATCCTCCTGCTCACGTTCACGAACAAGGCCGCGAAGGAAATGCTGCACCGGGTCGAGGACCTCACCGGCATTCCCGGCCATCGCTTCTGGGGCGGCACGTTCCACCACATCGGCCACAAGATTCTCCGCCTGTATGGCGACGGCGCCACGCTGCCACGGAACTTCACCATCCTCGATGCGGACGAGGCGGACGGCTTCCTCCGCGACACCGTGGAGGAAGGCGCGCCGGCGTTCTTCAAGGACAAGACCCACCCGCGCCCCGGAGTGCTGCACGAGATCATCAGCTTCGCCCGCAACACCCAGAGGCCGTTTGCAGAGACCGTCACGCAGTCTTATCCGCAGCATGACGTCATCATCGACCGCATCGCCGCGTTCGCGAAAAGCTACCGCGAACGGAAACAGAAGCATGCCGTGGCGGACTACGATGACCTGCTCGAGTACTGGCTCGAGCTGCTCCGGTCGGCGCCCGAGGTCCGCGACTATCTCAGCCAGCGCTTCCGGCATGTGCTCGTGGACGAGTATCAGGACACCAACACGCTGCAGTCTCAGATCATCGACACGATCGGCGCGCACCACCAGGTGATGGCGGTCGGCGACGATGCGCAGTGCATCTACACCTGGCGCGGCGCAAATTTCGAAAACATCCTGACGTTTCCCGACCGGCATCCCGGCACGCGGATCTATCACGTCGAGACGAACTACCGTTCCACGCCCCAGATCCTGCAGTTTGCAAACGGCGTCCTCGCCGCGCAGCCGAAGGGCCGTCATTTCGACAAGGAGCTCAAGCCCGCGCGCGGCGACGGCGAACAGCCGTTTCTGGTCCAGATGATGGATTCACGCGAGCAGGCCGGTTTTGTCTGCCAGCGCCTGAAGGGGCTGCATGACGAAGGCCGGGCGCTGTCGGATGTGGCGGTGCTCTATCGCGCGCATTTCCAGGCGCTGGACCTCCAGCTCGAGCTGTCGCGCCTCGGCATACCGTATGTCATCACCAGCGGCGTCCGTTTTTTCGAGCAGGCGCACGTGCGCGACCTGGTGGCGCTGCTGCGTTTCGTCTACAACCCGTCGGACGTGATGGCGTGGCAGCGCGTCGCGGTGCTGCTACCCAAGATCGGCGACAAGGGAGCCGCCAAGATCCATGCCGCGACGCTCGACCGGGCGCGCGCCACCCAGAAGAACTATCTCGATGCCCTGGCATCGCCGGAAGTGGCGGCCAAGGTGGCGGCCGGCGCGCGCGACGAATGGCCGAAGCTCGTGACCTCCCTCCAGCAGGTCGGCGAAACGATGCGCACGGGCAAGCCCTCGCAGGCCGTGGAAACCGCGATCGACGGCTGGTACGGCGATTACCTGAAGGGCGCCTTTGCGAACTATGCGTCCCGCCTCGACGATCTGAAATCGCTGATCGGTTTCGCCAGCCGGTTCGAGGAAATGCAGGATCTCCTCGCGCAGATCGTGCTGCTGAATTCCGAGACCAGCGACCGCCAGGTCGATCCCGATGCCGACGCCCTGAAGCTCACCACGGTGCACCAGGCCAAGGGCCTCGAATACGGCGTGGTGTTCCTGATTGGCCTCGCCGACGGCCAGTTTCCGCTTCGCCGGGCGATCGAGGCCGGTGACGTCGAGGAGGAACGCCGGCTTTTCTACGTCGCGGTCACGCGCGCCAAGGACGAGCTCTATCTCTGCTATCCCCGCGTGAACATGAAGGGCGGCCCGCAGATGCTCATGCCGCCCTCGCGGTTCATCCAGGAAACGTCCGATACCCTCTACCAGGAGCTCCGGATCAAGCGGAGCTGGGGCTGGTAGGCGCGAGCAGATCGGATGCGCCGACGGTCCAGATGGGTCGTGGTCGTTGTCCCCAACGACGATGGCCTTTTCGTCGCCACCGAAGAATTGGGTCCGCCGCGGCATGATGTCCCGTAAACATCACTCGCAGGGTCGTGGCATTCCGTAGGGCCGGCGCTCGTGCCGGCCGTGGCTTCCGCAAGCGAAAGCCCTGCCGATCTGATATAGATGTCGAGACGGAGCCGGACAGATTCATATTCCGCATTGGACTCTGCGCCGGACAGTCCCCGCACGCCCAATGCGTGTCATCTCCTGTCAAAATCCCGTTTCGACCCGGAGGGCGGTTATGGGCGTCGGGATGATTTTTGCAACCCGCACCATGCCGTCGGTGTGTTGAGAGCAAGGCGCTGCCGGACGTTCCGTCCCCCGCCTTCCCCCGCCATGCTCCAAGACCTCCGTTTCGCCCTCAGAATGATCGGTTCCCACCGGTGGTTTTCCGCCGCGGTCATCGCGACCATCGCCATGGGAATAGGCATCAACACCACCGTCTTCACGCTGGTGAACGCCGTGTTGCTCAAGCCCGTGCCCATTCCCAACGGAGCGCGCCTGGTCACGGTCGACAATCTCGATCCGGCCCGACCCGGCCATTGGTCCACGATCTCGTGGCCCGATTTCCAGGAATTCCGCCGGGCGAGCCATAGTTTCGAATCGATCGAGGCCGCCAGCCGCAACCAGATCACGCTGAGCGAGCCGGGCATCCCCCCCGAGCGCTATCGCCTGGCGAATGTCTCCACCGGTTTGTTCGATCTGCTGCAGCTCCCGCCGGTGCTCGGCCGGGGCTTCCTTCCCACCGATGGCAAGGCCGGCGCCGAGCCCGTCGTGCTCATCGGCGACACGCTCTGGCGGAATCGCTACGCCGCCGCCAGCGATGTGATCGGACGGGTGGTGCACGTCGAGGGCAAGGCCGCGACCATCATCGGGGTCATGGCGCCGGGGATGAAGTTTCCCGACAACGAGGACCTGTGGATGCCGATCGTGCCCGACGCCCAATGGGAAAACCGTTCCAACCACTGGCTGCAGGGCTTCGCGATCCGGAAGCCGGAGGTCACGATCGACCAGGCGAACGCCGACATCGCCCTGATCGCCCATCGCCTCGCGGTCCAGTTTCCCGATTCGAACAAGGACCGGCAGGGATGCGTGATGACCTTCCAGGACACCTACAATGGAAATGAAATCCGCCTGGTCTTCCTCACGATGCTCGGCGCGGTGGGATTCGTCCTCCTCATCGCCTGCGCGAATGTCGCGAACATGATGCTCAGCCGGGCGCTCGCGCGCGGCCGCGAGATCTCGCTCCGCGCCGCGCTCGGCGCCAGCCGATCGCGCCTGATCCGCCTCCTCCTCGTCGAGAGCGTCCTCCTGAGCTGCCTCGGCGGCCTGCTCGGACTCGGCCTCTCGGTGCTCGGCGTGCACGCGTTCGATCTCGCGACGCGGGACGTGGGCAAGCCGTACTGGATCATCTTCTCGATGGACAAGGTCGCCTTCCTGTATTTCGCGGCGATCTCCATCCTGAGCGGCATGGTTTTCGGCCTCATGCCGGCCCTGCGCGCCTCGCGGGTCGACCTCAACACGGCCCTCAAGGACGGCAGCCCGTCGGGCGGGTCCCGGCGCGGCGGCTATCTGACGGCGACACTCGTCGTGCTGCAGTTCGCGCTCACGGTCGTCCTGCTGGCAGGCGCGGGACTGATGGTCCGCAGCTTTTTCGCGATGCAGTCCCTCAATTCGTTCGTGCAGCCGACAAGCCTGTTCAGCGCCCGCCTCACGCTGCCCGAGGGCAAGGACGAGCGCTATCATGAACCGGAGACCCGGCGCCAGTTTCTCGAAAAACTGATGCCCAAGGTGGCTGCCCTGCCGGGCGTCACGCAGGTTTCCGCCACCACGGATCTTCCCGGACTCGGATCGCAGTGGCGCGACATCGAGATCGAGGGACATCCGGTGATCGACCGCAAGCAGGCGCCGCATGCGGCCATGGTCGTCCAAACGCCCAACTACCTCGCGTCGATCGGACTGCCGCTTTTCGCGGGCCGGGGTTTTGACGACATGGACGGTGCCCCCGGCAAGGAGGCGGCGGTCGTGACCCAGGCTTTTGCGGCTCAATTCTGGCCGAATGAACCGGCCGTGGGACGCCATTTCCGGGTCCTCAACGACGACAAGCCCGGCCCATGGACGACCGTCATCGGCGTCTGCGCCAATATCACGCAGGACTCGCGCAACGTCGAGGTCCGCCCGGTGTATTTCATTTCGCACCGCCAGGAGCCGTGGGGATGGATGGCGCTGCTCGTTCGGACATCCTCGGACCCGAATCAACTCGCCGCGCCGATCCGCCACATCGTGCAGGGCATGGATGGCGAACTGCCGCTGACGGAGGTGTCGACTCTGACCACCGCCCTCAAACGGGACCAGTGGGCGGTCGAGGTCTTCGGCACGCTATTCGTGACGTTCGCGATAACCGGACTGCTCATGGCTTCGGTCGGCATCTACGCGGTGGTCGCCCAGAACACCGTCCGCCGCACCCGCGAGATCGGCATTCGCATGGCGCTCGGAGCCACCCGCGGTCATATTCTCGTCATCGTTCTCACCCGCGGAATCTGCCAGCTTCTCATCGGACTCGTCCTGGGGCTCGGCGGCGCCTTCGCCGCGACCCGACTTCTGGGAAAAGTCGGATTCCTCGGCAGCGTTTCCGCCCATGACCCGGTGGTCTTCGTCGGCCTCACGCTCCTCCTGCTTTCGATCGGCACCTTCGCCTGCTGGCTTCCCGCCCGGCGCGCCGCCGGCATCGCACCGCTCGAGGCTCTGCGGACGGAATGAGGCGCGCGTTCTGACGGGCCGTCCCAGGTGTTCGCCGATGTCCCGATCGGCGATGGACCTCCTCGGCGGTGATCCCTGAGGCCGGTTCGTCTCCGGCCAGGAGAAACGCGGCCCTCCCGTGTAACCGGGTGCCGCTTGCCAGCCGGGACCTTTGGGTGCATCGATACGGGCTGTTCCATGAAAAAGCTTCTTATTGTTCTCGGCGTCCTGATCGCTCTGGCCCTGGTCGGTGCCATCGCGGTCGGCGGCTCGTACAACGGTCTCGTCAATCGTTCGCAGGCGGTCGATGCCCAGTGGGCCCAGGTTCAGAATGTGTATCAGCGGCGCGCCGACCTCGTGCCCAATCTGGTCGCGACCGTGGCCGGCGCCGCGAACTTCGAGAAATCGACGCTGACCGAAGTGACCGAGGCGCGCGCCTCGGTCGGACGCGTCCAGGTCGGCTCGGGCACGCCGAATGCCGGCCAGCTCGCCGATTTCGACCGGGCGCAGGGCCAGTTGTCCTCCGCTCTTTCGCGCCTGCTCGTGGTCAGTGAGAACTATCCGTCCCTCAAGGCCACCGCCAATTTCCAGGACCTGCAGTCACAGCTCGAGGGAACCGAGAATCGCATCAGCGTCGAACGCGAGCGCTTCAACGTGGTCGCCCAGGATTACAACTCCGCCATCCGACGGTTCCCCGCCGTGTTCATCGCGGGCATTTTCAATTTCAAGGAAAAGGCGTACTTCACCGCGACGCCCGGCGCCGAAAAGCCGCCGCAGGTGCAGTTTGACTTCTCGAAAAAGGAGCCGGCCAAGCCGTGAACCCGCTCTCTGGCTCCGCGGGCGGGAGCTGGACCGTTGCCCGTGTTATCCTCCGCTGGCTCGCCCCATTCGCCCTGGGTGCGGCGGTCGCGTTCCCCGCCGCCCGCGCCGCCGAACGGATTCCGCCGCCGCCAACCGGATACGTCACCGATGAAGCCGGCGTGCTGTCCGCGGACACCGTTCGCGACCTCGACCAGACCCTGGACGCCTTTGAACGCGAATCGTCCTGCCAGCTTCTCGTCGCCATCTATCCGACCATGGAGTCCGACTCCTCGGTTGAGGACTACACTGTCCGCGTCGCGCAATCCTGGCACGCCGGCCAGAAAGGGCGCGACAACGGCGCCGTCCTGTTCGCCTTCATGCGGGAGCATCGCACGTACATCCAGGTCGGATACGGGCTGGAGCCCCGACTGACGGACGTCCTGTGCCGGCGCATACTCGATGGCGTGCTGAAGCCCGCCTTCCGCTCGGGCCAATACGACACCGGCATCCGCAATTCCGTGGCCGCGATGATCGCCGTGGCAAAGGGCGAGTACCAGGGGAATGGCGCGACCGACGCGGGCCGGAGCAGCCGAGTCTTTTCGGGCGTCTCGTGGCTGGTGATCGCATTCATTTTCTTCCTGCTGAGGGGGGTTTGGTCATTCTGGCAACCGTTGTCCTATGGAGGAGTCCGTCGCGGCCATTCGACCTGGATGCCGATCCTGCCGCCCGGTGGCGGCAGGTTTTCCGGCGGCGGTGGCTTTTCCGGAGGAGGTGGTGGCGGATTTTCCGGGGGCGGCGGAAGTTTCGGGGGCGGCGGCGCGGGAGGAAGCTGGTAGCCATGCATCACCGGCTGTTCAGCGCCCGTCTTGACCGGGATCGGATCGAGGAGGCCATCCAAAAGGCCGAGTCCCGCACCTCGGGTGAAATTTGCGTGGTGATCCACCAGAAACCGATCGCGGACCCGGTGCCTTTTGCGCAGGCCGAATTCGTCCGGCGGGGAATGGAGCGGACGCGTCACCGCAATGCCGTGCTTTTTCTCCTGGCCCCGCGGTCACGCACGTTTGCTGTCGTGGGCGACGAAGGCGTGCATCAGAAATGCGGCGAGCCTTTCTGGCGGGAAGTCGCGGACTCGATGGGGCGGAGTTTTCACGCGGGCGACTTCACGTCGGGCCTCGTGGACGGCATCACCCGCGCCGGCGATTTGCTCGCGCAACATTTTCCACCCGATCCAGATCATCACAATGAACTGCCGGATATGGTGACAGTGGTGTAATCGCAACTGGTGCCAATGCGTGGCGATTGGTTTGGCCAAGTTTTTTCGCATATTATCGTTGAGCCGAGGTTGCCCAACCGTAGCCTCGCCAACTTTCCGTGACTTCCGGTTCCGTTATGGCCCCAGGCCCCGAGAGTGCGCGTCTAGCCACGCTGCGCAGCTACGACATTCTGGACACCGAACCCGAACTGGCCTACGACGAACTTGTCCGGCGGGCGGCCGACATTTTCGGCGCCCCGATGGCCGCTTTGACGCTGGTGGATGCGGACCGATGCTGGTTCAAGGCCCGGGTGGGCATCGACGGCCGCCAGATGGAGCGCGATTCGTCGTTCTGCGGCTATGCCTTCAGCAGCAAGGGCATGTTCGTGGTGCCGGATGCGCTCAAGGATGAGCGTTTTCGACACCTTCCGCTGGTGACGGGCCCCGCGGCGGTGCGTTTTTATGTTGGTGCGCCCCTGCGCGCGCCCGATGAGAACCCGATCGGCACACTGTGCGTGCTCGACCAGAATGCGATGAGCCCGACCCATGAGCAGCTCGTGCGCCTGGGGGAACTCGCCGACGCGTCCATGCGCCTTCTGGAAAGGCGACGCGACGCGGCCGCCCGGAACAATCCCGTCGCGCCGGTGGCGCTGGCGCCGCCACAGGGAGACGACGTAACCCTCGTGGTGGAGGATCAGGAATCGGTGCGGGCTTTTACGACCGAAGCGCTCAAGCACCTCGGTCACGTGGCGTTTTCCGCCACCGACGGCGCCGATGCCATGGTGCGGATCTCGGAGCTGCGCGGCCGCGTGCGACTGGTCGTCACCGACCTGCAGATGCCGATCATGGGCGGACTGGAACTCGTCCGCTCCCTGAAACTCCTGCCGAAACCGCCGGCCGTGGTCGTGATGAGCGGGAATTTCACCGATGACCACCGCCAGCAACTGCTGGCCGAGGGCGTCCGTTGCCTCCTCGGCAAGCCGTTCTCGATGGACGAGCTCAAGCTCGCGGTGATGCACGCGCAAACGGTCGCGAAGTAAGACCGGCGCCAGCGCCGGTTACATCTCGGGAGTTGCGCCGCGCGAATTGTTGGTCTCTGTTCGCCGACTTATTTTTCCCATGTCGAACAAGGTCGAAAATGTCGTCATCGTCGGCACCGGTTGCGCGGGCTTGACCGCCGCCATTTATACCGGCCGCGCCAACCTGCAGCCCCTGGTCCTCGAAGGCGGACTGCCGGGCGGGCAACTGACCACGACTTCCGAGGTGGAGAATTTCCCCGGCTTCCCCGAGGGGATTGACGGCTTCGAGCTGATGCAAAACCTGCGCAAGCAGGCCGCCCGATTCGGCACCCGCTATGAAAGTGGCGCCGTGCAGGGCATTGATGTTGGTCAGCGCCCCTATAAACTGCTCCTGACCGATCGCACCATCGAGACGCGCTCGTTGATCATCGCCACGGGGGCGTCGCCGCGGCTGACCGGCGTGCCGGGCGAAAAGGAGCTCTATGGCGGCAAGGGTGTCACGACGTGCGCCACATGCGACGGAGCCTTCTACCGCAAGATGGATGTGGCGGTGATCGGCGGCGGCGACAGCGCGGCCGAGGAGGCGCTGTTCCTCACCCGTTTCGCCAGCAAGGTTTATCTGGTCCATCGGCGCGACAGCCTCCGCGCGTCCAGGATCATGGCGGACCGCGTCCTCGCCCATGAAAAGATTCACCCGGTCTGGGACAGCGTTCCGGTGGCGATCGAGGGCGTCGACAGCGGCGCGGTCACCGGTCTGAAGGTGCAGAATGCCAAGACGGGCGCGTTTTCCGTCCTGCGGGTGAAGGGCGTTTTTCTTGCCATCGGGCACGTGCCGAACACGGAGCCGTTCAAGGCCGCCGTGGATACGGACGAGCAGGGATACTTCAAACCGGCGCCTGGTTCGCAGGTGAAGACCCGGACCCCCGGCGTCTTCGTCGCCGGCGACTGCGCGGACCATGTGTATCGCCAGGCCATCACGGCGGCTGGCATGGGCTGCGCGGCCGCGATCGAGGCGGAGCGCTGGCTCGCCGAACACGGCGGTTGAACTCATCCGCCCGCCGTTCGCCGGCGGCAATCATCCGCCATGACCCGGGCCGACCTCGATCGCCTTTGGCACGACCTTGGTATCCCGGGCGACTATGCCGTCCGGCGCGGGCTTCTCCGGCATCGCGAGGCCCGCCGGCTCGTGCCGGTTGAAGCCGGGAGTCTCTGCCCACCCATTGAGCTCAGTCCTCCCGCGGCCGCCGCCTGGAAACGCCTTCATGCGGCCGCGCGCCATGACGGGGTTGACCTGATCGCGTTGTCCGGTTTCCGCTCGATCGCGCGCCAGACCGAACTCATCCGCTCGCATCTCCGGCGCGGTCGGCGTCTCGACGATCTGCT
>DASYDZ010000192.1:0-2757 GCA_036499305.1 Candidatus Didemnitutus sp. | reverse complement strand
CCAGTTCGAGCCCGAGCGCTACAACGATCCGAAGCTCGCCCGCTTCGCCGCCGAGCAGGTGGAAACGAAGCTCGACCCGGCGCTGACGGGCGTCCAGTCGGTGGTCGAGGCCGATCTCGCCGACGGCAGGACCGTGTCGGTACGCTGCGATCACTCGAAAGGCTCGCCCGAGAATCCCCTCACCCGCGCGGAGATAGAGGAAAAATTCCGCGCTTACGGCAAGGAAGTGCTGGCGCCCACCCGCGTCGAGGAGGCGATCGCGGCCATCACCGGCCTGGAGAAGCTGAAATCCACGCGCGGCCTGATGGAGATCCTGCGCGCCGCCAAGGAACAACGGGCGCGGAAATCGGCTTGACCGCGCCGATGTGTTGACGCGGTGGACTAAAGCGCGACGCGTCACCCGCGCTTCGCGCTAGGCCGGAGACGGCGCGGTGCGCCTGAAGGATTCGCGCGCCTCGAGGTCCTTCCACAGCCGGGCGAGCCCCGGATACCGGTCCTGCGGAAAAAACGCAGGCCGACGTTCGGTGATAAACCCGATGTGGCAACCCAGAGCGATGTCGGCGAGGCTCATGGCGTTGCCCACGCACCACTTTCTTCCGTCGAGCATGGCCTCCAGCGCCGCGAAGCCCGAGTCGAGCTTGCCGCGCTGGTGATCGAGCCAGGCCTGGCTGCGCTTCTGCTCGTCATGAAAGCGCGCCTCGTAGAAGCTCGCGACCGCCGCGTCCATGGTCCCGTCCGCCAGCGCTTCCCAGCGGCGGACCTCCAGCCGTCCTTCCGCATCCGCCGGGATGAAGCGGAGCCCGGGAAAGCGCCCGTCCACGTAGTCCGCAATTAGGGGCGAGTTGACCAGCACGCGCCCGTCGTCGAGCCTGAGCGCAGGCACCTTTCCCAGCGGATTGACGCTCTTCAGATCGTTGCGTCCCCACAGATCCACGAGCTCGGCATCGTGCGGGGCATTCTTCTCGAGAAGCAGGACGCGGATCTTGCGGGCGAACGGACTGCCTGAGGAATAGTAGAGCTTCATGTCGGGCCGACTCGGTGCGGAACGAAGCCGCTACCATACACTGCCCGCTGGCAGCGGTGAAAACGGCGCGGGCGCGAGGCGCTATCTCGCGCCGGCTTCCCGCGTCAGCCGACGCAGGAACCCGTGCGTGACGAGCGAACCGATGGTCCGGTAGTAGTTCCTGCGCAGGGGCCCTCCTGCGCCGTACATCTGCGACAACGCATGCTTCGCGCGGGCGCACACCCGGTCGATGTTCACCCGCCCGTCGAATTCCGACACGACGGACTGCATCAGCTCCTGGTAGGCCTCCGTCGAAGGCGAGGCGAGCGTCGCCGGACGGACCAGCTCGTAGCACGTGCAGCCCACCAGCCATCCCAGGCTCGCCTCGAGGGGCGTGTCCTGCCCCGCGTCGAGCGACCCTTGAGGAATGACGAAATCGAGGAACGCGACGGTTCCGCCGTCGTCGTCGAACAGCATGTTGTTAAAGCAGAAATCGTAGTACGGCTCCCCGAAAAGGCGCGTGTAGGCCTCGAGGCCCAGCCGGATCCGGCCGGAAATGTACGGGATGCGCCGGTCGCGGGCGCCAACCCGGCCCAGGAAATCCAGCAAGGGCACGCCGGGGCATTGCTCCATCACGATGCGCGGCGGCATCGAGAAGTCGCACGTGATGATTCTAGGGCACGCGATGCCGCGAATCCCCGCAAGGGTCTCGTAAAACCGTGCCGAATAGTCCGCCTCGCGCCGCGCATTGCCGATTGCCGTCTCGGCATGCGAATGGAGGTAGGTCTTGGTCACCAGGCGCCGCGAGGCGTCGATCTGGACGTCTCCATCACAACCCCGGATGAATCTCACCATGCTCACGCTCAAAGTCGGATGCGACGGGTGGCCGGAGCCGCTCGCAGGCAAGGGCTTTACCTGTCGCCGCGCCACGACGCCCGGTTGGAAATAGTGTGACAACTTTGTGAAATTGTCGTTCCGCCACAGGCTGTCCAGCCTCGCTGTCTCGCGCCCGGCCTGCCGTCCGTCGGGCCGGCGCATAACGATCGTGACATTGGTCACGCCCCCGCCCGTTTCGTGAACGTCGGCACAGACGGCGCTGGTCACGGCTGTAAGGATGGGAACTCGTGCGGCTGGAAACCTTCTGATTTCACTCGGAGAAAGGAGAGACGGGGTGGACGCGCAGGCGGGTCAAAGACGGAGTGCGATGGCGTGGGTCGGGCGCCTCTCCCACTCGAGCCAGATCTTGCTGCTCGCGGCGATTTACTTCGGCGCGGCGAAGCTCTCGCTGCCGCTGGCCATCCCCCCCGGCTATGCGACCGCAGTATGGCCGCCCTCGGGCATCGCGCTGGCCGCTCTCCTCCTGCTCGGCCAACGCGCGTGGCCCGGCATCTGGGCGGGTGCGGTGCTGGTCAATCTCACGGTCGAGTCCTCGCTGGCGACGGCGCTCGTCGTCGGCACCGGCAACACGCTGGAAGCTTTCGCCTGCGCGACGCTCATCCGGCACTGGATCGGCGTGCCGCGGCGCTTCGAGCACGGCAGGGACGTGGTCCTGTTCGTCGCCATCGCCGCCGCGAGCTGCACGATCGCGGCCACGGTCGGAGCGACAGCGCTCGCCGTCAGCCACGCCGTGCCGTGGCCGCAATTCTTTCCACACTGGTGGACCTGGTGGCAGGGCGACCTTACCGGCATCATCATCGTCGCACCGCTCATCCTCAGCTGGAGCCTGCGCCGCGCGGCGGCCTGGCCGCCGGTGA
>DASYDZ010000191.1:0-30319 GCA_036499305.1 Candidatus Didemnitutus sp. | reverse complement strand
AAGATGACGGCGATGACGATGAGCAGGGTGTCGATCAGCGTATGCGTGACCTCGTGGATCGCGTCATTGATGTACGCGGACGCGTCGTAGGCGACGGTGGCCTCGAGGCCGGCGGGAAGGTCGCGCTTCAGGTCGTTGAGGGAATCACGCACGCGGCCCACGACGCCGATGACATTGGCGTTCGGCAGTGGGAAGATGCCCATGAACACGGCGGTCTGGCCGGTGAAACGCACGTCGGTGTCGTAGTCCTCGGCGCCCAGTTCGACGTCGGCGACGTCCTGGACGCGCACGATGGTGTCGTTGGCCTGGCGAATGACGAGGCGCTTGAAGTCGTCGACCGTGTGGAGGTCGGTGTTCGCGGTGAGATTGACCTGGACCAGCGAACCTTTGGTCGAGCCGACGGCAGCCAGATAATTGTTGTTGGCCAGCGCGGCGCGAACCTGGGAGGGGCTGACGCCGAGCGCGGCCATGCGGTCGGGCTTCAGCCAGATGCGCATCGCGAACGTGCGCGCGCCGAGGATGTCCGCGCGCTGCACGCCCTGCAGCGCGGCGAAGCGCGGCTGGACGACACGGACAAGGTAGTCGGTGATCTGCGCCTGGCTGAGGATCTTCGACGAGAAGCTCAGATAGCAGGACGCGATTTGCGAATCCGCGGACTGGACCGTGATCGCCGGCACCTCGGCCTCGGGTGGCAGGTCGTTGCGCACCTGGTTGACCTTGGCCGTGATCTCGGCGAGCGCCTTGAGCGGGTCGTAATTGATCTTCAGGCGCACGTTGACGAGCGAGAAGCCCTGGAGACTGTTCGACTCGATGTAATCGATGCCGTCGGCCGAGGCCACGGCCTGTTCGATCGGCGTGGTGACGAAACCGCGCACGAGCTCGGCGCTGGCGCCGACGTAAACGGTCCCGATGGAGACGGACGAGTTTTCGCTGCGCGGGTATTGGCGGATTGTCAGGGAGCGGATCGCCTGGGCGCCCGCGATCAGGATCACCAGGCTGACGACGATCGCCAGCACCGGCTTGCGGATGAAAATGTCCGTGAACGAGGAATTCATGACGGGGAGTGCGGGGGTGCAGCCGAGATCAGGTGTCCTTCGGCTTCGGCGCGAGCTGCGCGTCAAGCTCGAGGGTGTTGTCGATCTTGACGGGCATGCCCGCCAGAAGCTTGAACACGCCGCTGGTGACGACGGTGTCGCCCGCCTTGAGTCCCTTGGTGACGTCAACGAAGTCGCCGCGGGCCTCGCCGACCTGAATGAACTGCTGCCGCAACACGCTGCCCCCGTTCTTGCCGTTTTCCACCACGAAAACAGAGTCGCCGTAAGGCGCGTAGAGGATGGAGGTCGCGGGGATCGAAAGCACGTGGGTGACCTCGGGCAGGATCACCGTGACGTTGGCGAACATGCCCGGGTGCAGGAATTCCTTCGCATTCGTCAAGGTGCCCTGGATGCGGACATTGCGCGTCATCGGGTCCACATCGGGATTCACGGCCGTCACCTTGCCCTCGAACTGGGTGCCGTTGGCGTTGTCCGTCGTGACGCGGATCGGCGTGCCGGCCTTGACGAGCACGAGTTGCTGTTGTGGCAGCGAGAAATTGACATAGATCGGGTCGAGGGTCTCGAGCGAAGCAATCGGGTCGCCCTCCTTGAGGATCTGGCCGAGGTTGACCTGGCGCAGGCCGAGGCGGCCGGCGAAGGGGGCCCGGATCGTCTTTTTCGCAATCACGGAGCGGAGATTGTCGACCTGGGCGTTGGCCTGCTTGGCCTGCGCATCGACGAGGTCGTAATCGGACTTGGAGATGGCGGTCTTGCCGAGCAGGTCGGTCGAGCGCTCGAGATTGACCTTGGCGAGGGCCGCGCTGGCCTCGGCCGCGCGGAGCTGCGCCTCCTCCACCGAGACGTCCATCTGCACGAGGAGGTCGCCCTCCTTCACTTGGGCGCCGGACTCGAAATTGATGCCGACGATCTTGCCGGCGAGCTCGGCGCTGACGGTCACGCCCTGAACGGTGACGATCGAGCCGGTGGCGGTAAGGGTGTTTTCCCACACGTCGGCCTTCACCGGGGAGGCGGTGACGATGGTGGGCGGCATCACCATGTTCTTGCCGGCCGCGCCCATGGCGGAGAACTGACCGAGCTTGATGTAGACGAGGCCGCCGACGATGATGATCACGCCGACGACGGACAGGATGATTTTCTTGGCCATGAGAGGATGGGTGTTCGCAGGATAGGTGGGGAAATTCAGGCCGCCGGCCGCTCGGGCGAGCGGGAGGAGAACGGCGTCTCGGCGCGTCGCTGGATCTTGGTGAGCAGACTGACGAGGGTTTTTCGTTCCGACTCCGACAATCCGCCCATCAGCCCCGCGATGGAGCGGAAGTGGACCGGAAGAAATTCGCGGAGGAATCTTTCCCCCTTGGCCGTGAGGCGGACCGACATCATGCGCCGGTCGTCGGGATCGGGCTGGCGTTTCACGAAACCGTCGCGCTCCAGCGTATCCACCAGCCCGGTCATCGTGGCCCGCGTCACTCCGGCGGCCTCGGCGAGTTCGGCGGGCGTCCGCGGACCTCCCCCGCAATCGTCCTCCGCCGGCGCCCGACCCTTGGCCTGCGTCCCGCGCCAGAGCAGCATCAGGACACCGAAGCGCCCGTGCGAAATGCCATGCTCGGTCAGCAGACGCTCGGTGACCGCAAAGACATCGTCTCCCGTGCGCAGGACATGTAGGAAAGCCTCCGCTGCCGAGGGATCGAGGTCGGGGAATTCGCGGGCTGCCTCCCGGAGGCAGTCATAGCGAGGAAGGTCTTTGAGCAGCAGGTTCGGCATTTCCAGAGGGCGACAAACAAATGAGGCTCCTTACGATTAGGACCCTAATCACAAACGCAAGAACTCTTTTCCCCGCCCGCGAAACACCCGCGAAGGGAGCCGGACGGCACAGTTTTCGGCCGTGACGGGATCGCCTAGAGCGAGCGGGCGGCGGCGACCACCGCATCCACCGTGATGCCAAGCTCCTTGAACACCGCGGCGTAAGGGGCGCTGAGGCCGAAGCGGTCGATGCTGACGGTCTTGCCATCGAGCCCGACGTACTTGCGCCAATAATCACCCACCCCGGCTTCGACCGACACGCGCTTGCGGCAGGCGGATGGAAGGATGGCCTCGCGATACTCCTGCGGCTGGCGGTCGAACCGCCGGGTGGAAGGCATGGAAACGACGCGGGTGCCGGCGCCCAGCGTGGCGGCGGCGCCGATGGCGAGCTGCAACTCGCTGCCGGTCGCAATGAGAATGTGGGTGAGCGGCGCGGTTTCCTGGACGGCAACATAACCACCCTTGAGCACGCCCGCGCGGCGGACGCTGGCAGGAATGTCATTGAGCAGCGGCACCGCCTGCCGCGTGAACGCGAGCAGCGTGGGCCCGTCGGTCCGCTCGACCGCGGCGGCAAACGCACCCACGGTCTCCTCGGCATCCGCCGGACGGATCACCTCGAAGTTCGGGATCAGCCGCAGGGCGGAGATGGTTTCGACCGGTTGGTGCGTCGGGCCATCCTCGCCCACTCCGACGGAGTCGTGGGTGTAGATGTAGACGACGGGCAGCTTCGCCAGGGCTGCCAGGCGCATCGAGGGACGCGAGTAGTCGGCGAACACGAGGAAGGTGGCGCACGACGGACGGAAGATGCCGTCGTAGGCCAGGCCGTTGCACATCGCGGCCATAGCGTGCTCGCGGATGCCGAAACGGATGTTGCGGCCGGAGCGGTTGGTCCGGTCGAAATCCTTGTCGGAATTGATGTAATTGTAGGTTGAACCGTTGAGGTCGGCGCTACCCGAGATGAGAAGCGGCAGTTCGGCGGCAATCGACTGCAGGACCTCGCGCCCCGATCCGCGGGTGCCGGGATGCTTCGTGTCGGGGGGAAACACCGGAATCTTCTCGATCAGGTGCGCCGCCGTCGGACGATCGTTGGCCGAGTCGAGCAGCCGGACCTTGTCCGGATTCGCCGTGCGCCAGGCCTCGTAGGTCTTGCGCCATTTCGAGTAGGCGCGCTTCAGCCGCTTCTTGTGGGCCGCGAAATATTCCCGGACCTCCCCGCCGACGTAGAAATGCTGGTCGGCGGGCAGTCCCAGGCCGATGCGGGCGGAGTCGGCGAACTTCGCCCCACCCTCGCCATGACCTTTCGACGTGCCCTGCACCTCGGGGATGCCGCGGGCGATCACAGTATGCACGATGATGAGCTGGGGCTTGCCGCTCTTCGCCTTCTTGGCGCGATTGAAGGCCTTCAGGAAGGCAACCATGTCCGTGCCATCCGCCACCGTTTGCACGTCCCATTCAATGGCCTTGAAGCGCATCGCCGTGTTTTCGCTCTGCGTCTTGTCCGCCATCGCGTCGAGCGTCACGTAGTTCGAGTCGTAGATCAGGATGAGGTTGTCGAGGCCCTGATGACCGGCAAAGGCCACCGCCTCCATCCCGACGCCCTCCTGCATGCAGCCGTCCCCGGCGAGGCAGACGATGTGCTGGTCGAAGATCGCGTGTTCCGGGGTGTTGAACCGCGCCTCGGCCATCTTCGCGGAGACGGCCATGCCCACCGCGTTGCCGATGCCCTGGCCGAGCGGGCCGGTGGTCGCCTCGACCCCGGGCGTGTCGTGGAACTCCGGATGGCCCGGCGTCTTCGAATGCAGTTGGCGGAAAGCCTTGATGTCCTCGAGCGACAGGTCGTAGCCCGACAAGTGCAGCCAGGCATAAAGGAACATCGAGCCGTGCCCCGCCGACAGGACGAAGCGGTCGCGGTTGAGCCAGCGGGGCTCGTCGGGATTGTGCACCAGCGCGTGACCGTACAGCACCGCGCCCATCTCGGCGCAGCCGAGCGGCAGGCCGAGGTGCCCGATGCCCGCCTTGTGCACGGCGTCGATGGCGAGGCCGCGGGCCTGGTTGGCTGCGAGGGAGAGAATGTCGGTGGCAAGCTTCATGGAAAAGGGAGGGCAAACTAACGCCATCCGCCGCATGCGTGCAAAGCCCAATTTGTGTCTTCGTCCGGACGCCCCGCCGTAAAGGCTCCATCAAACCTGCCGTTCCACCCTCCCGCGCGCGCAATCCGCACTGGCGACGGAGGTCAAACTCGGCAAACTTTCGCATTTCCGCACCTGCTCGCGCACCATGAAGATACTTTTTGCCGCCGCCCTCGCCTTCGGTTTCACCGCCACTGTCCTGGCGCAAAACGCCGCCACCACCGTGAACGTGGACGCCTCCGCGAACCGGCACGCGATCAACCCGAACATCTACGGCATTGCGTATGGCGACGCGCACGACATGGCCGCGCTCAACACCCCGCTCAATCGCTGGGGCGGCAACGCGACCACGCGTTACAACTGGCAGATCGATGCGCATTCGGCGGCCGCCGACTGGTATTTCGAGACGTATTCGGACGGCTCCGGCACGCCGGGCGGCTCCGCCGACGCCTTCGTCACCACGACGCGTTCGGCCGGCAACGGCGCCGAGCCGCTGTTCACCATTCCGATGATCGACTATCTCGCCCGCCTTGGGTCGGGACGCTCCACGCTCGAGGGATTCTCGGTGAAGAAATACGGCGCGCAGACCGCGACCGATCCGTACAATTCCGATGCCGGCAACGGCGTCAGCCTGTCCACTGGCAAGAACATCACCGGCAACGACCCGCTCGACACCGGCACCGCCAATTCCACGACGATCCAGCAGGCATGGGTGCAGCATTTCGTCAGCACCTACGGCGCATCCCCTGCCGCCAACGGAATCAAATACTACGTTCTCGACAATGAGCCGTCGCTCTGGTCCTCGACGCATCGCGACGTGCATCCGAATCCGGTCACCTACGACGAGTTGTGGTCGAAGATCGTGGCCTACGCGACGGCCATCCGCGCGGTCGATCCCGGGGCGAAGATCGTCGGCCCCGAGGAATGGAGCTGGTGGGCCATGTATTTCAGCGGCTTCGACCAGGCCAATGGCTCCAGCGGATCGACCTCGGACTACGTCAGCCACGGGCATACCTATTATTATCCGTGGCTGCTCCAGCAGCTCGCGGCGTACAAGCAACAGCATGGCGTCCAGTTGATCGACGTGTTCACCGTGCATGCCTACAATGGCGCACCCGACGGCGGGGACGATTCGCCAACCGGCCAACAGGCGCGCAACGCCGAGACACGCATTCTCTGGGACCCGAATTTTCAGGATCCATCCTGGTACGGCGACATCGGGATCAACGGCCGCGTGCTCAACTGGATTCCGACCCTGAAGGCCATGATCGCGCAGTATTGTCCCGGGCTGCAGCTCGGCTTCACGGAATACAACTGGGGCGACGAGGCCGGCCTCAACGGTGCGACCACCCAGGCGGACGTCCTCGGCATCTACGGTCGCGAGGGGCTCGACCTCGCCACCCGCTGGACCGTCGCCAAGAACGGCAACGTCACTCCGAATGTCTACTACGTCACCTACCTCGCGAGCCAGATCTACCGCAACTATGACGGCCATAACGCCGCGTTTGGCGACACGAGTGTGTCCGCGGCCGTGGCCAATCCCGACAACCTCTCTTCGTTCGCGTCCGTGCGCTCCTCCGACCAGGCCCTGACCGTCATGCTGATCAACAAGCAACAGGGCAGCACGCCGGTCACGGTCAACCTCTCGAACTTCACCGCTGGCGGCGCGGTGCAGGTGTGGCAGGTCAATGCCGCGACGCAGACCACCATCGCGCGGTTGGCCGATGCGGCGGTGTCGAATCATGCTCTCACGCTGACCGTGCCCTCGCAGAGCATCACACTGCTCGTCGTTCCGTCGGGCGCCACCAACTCGCTCAGCCTCGACGCCACCACGTTTCCGACCAGTGCGCCGCCCCGGACGAACATCAGCTTCACGTCCACGGTGAGGAACACCGGCTCGAACGCCTGGGGCGCGAACCATTTCTTTGTGCTGCGGGACACCGCGCTCGTCGCCGCGAATCCGAATGATCCGGCGGGCAACCTGGCGATGGCCTCCCTCAATGGCGTCGCCCCGGGAGCGAGCACCACGGTCACGCTTTCGTTCACAACTCCCGCCACGGCCGGCAGCCATGCCTACACGCTGCAGGGACTCGAAAACAACGTCGCGTGGTTCGCCGCGTCCGCCGCGAAAAGCCTTCACGTCGGACCGGCGGTTCCGGACTTCGACGGGGATGGCAAAGCCGATATTCTCTGGACCAACACCACCACGGGCGATCGCGCTCTCTGGTTCCTAAATGGCGCCGCCGTCGGGAGCTTCGGGTACCTCGCCGGCATCCCCACCGCGTGGGATATTGTCGGGACCTCGGATTTTGATGGTGACGGCGGGACCGACATTGCCTGGGAGAACCTCACCACCGGTGACCGCACGGTGTGGCTCATGAACGGGACCACGATTTCCAGCCAGGTCTACGTGGCCTATGTCGATCCCATCTGGCACATCGCGGCCCTCGCCGATCTCGACGGCGACGGCGCCACCGATCTCGTGTGGGAAAACACGACCACCGGCGACCGCGCCGTGTGGTTTCTCGACGGCACGAACATCAAAAGCTTCGGATACATCGCCGGTATTCCGACCGACTGGCACATCGTCGGCGCCGCCGATTTCAACGGGGATGGCCAAGCCGATCTCGTCTGGGAGAATCTCACGACCGGTGACCGGACTTTCTGGTTCATGAACGGCACGTCGCTGGCGAGCCAGGAATATCTGGCGAACATCGATCCCGCCTGGCACATCGCCATGCTCGCCGATTTCGACGGCGATGGCATGACCGATATTCTCTGGGAAAACCGCACCACGGGCGATCGCGCGATCTGGCTCATGAACGGCGCCGCCCTGTCCAGCCAGGTCTACCTCGCCTATGTCGATCCCGTCTGGCGCATCGCGCCATGAGAGAGGCGCCGAGTTGCCGGGTGGGATCTCCGGACGCCCCCGACCCGCAGGCTTGATCGTCGGGTAAATTGACCGCGGATAACACGAATCATCAGCCCGGACGGAATTTGGCCGACGGGTCGAAAGCAACGCAGCCGTTCACGTTTTTCCGGTGGCGAAGTCACGGGCTGCTTTGTTGCATTGACAGTATTCGCGTCTGGATCGCTATGGTTTCGCTCGAAACCTCGTGTGGCATGTCAAACGCGACCCGGCAATGAACCGTGTCCAGTGCGTGCTGCGGTCCCGTCCGGTCCGCTTTCTTTTTGCCGTCGGCGGGTGGGCCCTGCTTGGTGCCACCGGCAGGACTCAGGATGCCCCCGTGCCCGAGGCGGAGACCTGGCTCGGCGCCCAACCGCGCGAGGCCTGGGATCTCGAAGCCCTCGCGCCCACGCTCACGACGCCCGACGCCGCGTTCGCCTTTGTCCGCGACCATATCGCAATCGAGCCTTATTCGGGGCTGATGAAGGGTGCGACCGGCACCCTCCTCACCCGCGGCGGCAACGACATGGATCGCGCCCTGCTCCTGGCCCAACTGCTCGCGGCCCAAGGTCTCGAAGTTCACCTGGTGCGCGCCACCATTCCGGCGAAATCCCGCGCGGACGGGTCCGCCCGGCGTCCGGACTCCGTCGATCAGCTCCTCTCCTCCCTGCCATCGCGCGCCGCCGCGCCAGCCAGCACCTCGACCAACGAGAGCGCGGCGAAAGAAAGTCTGCGCCATGCGATCGCCGACCGCGCCGGCGAGATCCGGCTCAATGAAGACGCCGCGTCCGCCGCGCTCGCTCCGTCCCTGGCCGCGTTGAACCTCAAACCCACGCCGCCCGCGGTGGCATCGACGCACGTCTGGGTGCAGGCCACAATCGACGGGCGGACGGTCGATTTCGACCCAGCCTCGTCCGACGCGAAGATGGGCGCCGGCCCGGGCACGCCGACCGATACCTGGACGCCGGACGCGCTGCCGGATGACGTGGTGCAGACATTTACCTTGCGGCTGGTGGCCGAGCGCCTCGATCAGGGCAGGTTGACGAAAGAGGAACTCCTCACCCGCGATTTCAAGGTCGCCGAGTCGATCCAAACCGGGATCCGTCTTGCCGTCATGCCGCGCCTGGCCGGCGCCGAAGCGGGCAACCTGCAGCCACGGCTGCTGGTTGGCGATGACTCCCTCGACGGCACCCCTTTTCGCGTGAGCGGCGCGGTGGCGAAGGCACCGGAGCCCGCGGGGGCCGGCGGCCTCCTGGGCGGCTTTGGCGGAGGTGACGCCGCAGAGACCAAGCCCGCCCATGTCGCCCCGCTGGCCCGGCTGTGGGTTGAAATCGTGCTGCGCGTGCCCGGCCTCAAGGACGAAAGGATGCGACGCACGATCCTGGATCGCGTGGAGAATCACGACGGCACCTGGCAGTGGCAGCCCGCCCTCGCGAATGAGGATCGGGTGCGCCTTTTGCTCGTGCAGACCTGGGATCTTGGCGTGGACGTCGGGCCAATCCATCCGCTCGCGCTCTTCGCGGCGCAGCTTGCCGCCGTCAAGGCGCTCAGTCCTGTGCAGGCCGCGGTCGCGCAGGGACAGGCACCGGACACCTCCGCCGCACTCGCCGCCGCGCCGCAGTTGCAGGGATACTTTTTCGCCAGCGGACTACGTCGTCACGAGATTGCCAGCCAGTTTGAAACCCGCATCTGGCAGATCCGTCCGCGCCTCGCCTTGCTCCGCCATGGCATGGCCGTGGACGACTGGACCCATCCCGAGGGGCCCTTGCGTTACCGCGAGGGCATCGACCTGCTCAACGCGCCATTCACGGGCGCCGGATCGTCGCCGCGGGACGCCGAAGCCTTGTGGCGCGCCGGCCTCGCCGACACGACGCTCGAGCAGTTTGTCCTCCACCGCCATGCTTCGTGGAACACGCTTCCAATCCTCGCGGCGGCCCGCGACCAGAAGATAGGAATGATTACAATGGCGGTCCCCGGCGATCTCGATCGCGTGAGGGTTCCGGAGGGCATCCGGGCCGTCCTCGCCCAGGATCTGGCGGACGGGCACCGGCTGATCGCGCCGGTGCACCCGGCTGCTTTCGGGCGCGGCCACGCGTTCGCCTGGTGGAGCGTCGATCCGGCGTCCGGCTACATCACGGGACGCGTCGACCTCGGCGGGGCGCAGGGACTGGCCGAGGCCGAGGAAATAAATGAAAAAATCACGGAATGGACCGAAAACTACGTGAAGCTTCTCGGCAATGTGCTCAAATGCTACACGACCGCGATCGCGGGAGCGCTCGGATCCGTGAATTCAAATTTCGACGACGTCGAAGGCGCGGTGACCATCAACCACGGGAAGGACCCGTCGCCCGATCCGGCGAAGCTGATCGATTGCCTCCGTGATGCCGTGTGCGACGCGCTGAAGGATTTCATCCAGACCGAGATCAACTCCGCCGCGATGGTAAAGGAGCGACAGAACCTTGAGGAAGTGCTGGACGACTTTGCCGCCGCGCAAATGAGCTCGCAGTCGACCGGCGGCGCCGCCGGAAAAGCCTGCGGAAAGCTCCTCGGCGGCGAATAGCCGGACAACAAAAAGGCGGACCCGAAGGTCCGCCTGAAATGGAAACGGCCGGTGTCGGGATCAGGCCTTGGCCGGAGCCGCGGCCTCCTCGTAGCGCTTCTCCTTGACGGCCATGGCGGCTTTGCCCGTCCGGTGACGCAGGTAGTAGAGGCGGGCCTTGCCCGGCTCGGAATTGCGATCGACCTCGATCTTCTCGACATTCGGCGAATTTACCGGGAACACGCGCTCGACACCCTCGCCGTAGCTGATGCGGCGGACGGTGAACGTTTCGTGAATGCCGTGCCCCTTCCGCGCGATGACCACGCCGGAGAAGACCTGGATGCGCTCCTTGTCGCCTTCGCGCACCTTCGTGTGCACGCGAACGCCGTCGCCGACCTTGAAGGTCGTGACGTCTTTCTTCACCTGGCTGCTGGTGATGTCTTTGATGATCGGGTTCATGGCTGTTGCTTCAGTAAATCGGGACGGATATTCCGGGTCTTTTCCACCTGTTGCGCGTGCCGCCATTTCTCGATTTCACCGTGATTTCCCTGAAGGAGAACCTCGGGTACGGACATGCCGCGGAAAACGGCGGGACGCGTGTAATTTGGAAAGTCGAGCAAGTTGCGGGTGAAACTTTCGGTGGTCAATGACTTTTCTTCACCGAGCACTCCGGGGATGAAACGCGCGAGCGCATCGACCACCACCGCCGCCGCCAAAGTGCCGTTGGTCAACACGTAATCGCCGATGCTGATCTCCTCGTCGATGAGCGTTTCCCGAATCCGTTGATCGATGCCTTCGTAGTGCCCGCTCAGCAGAATCAGGTGCGATTCCTGCGACAATTCCTGGGCTCTCCGGGCGGTGAAGGGTGCGCCGTCGGGTGTGAGATAGATCCTCCGGCATCCCGGGCGTTGCAGCTCCTCGATGGCCGCAAATACCGGCTCGCATTTCATGACCATTCCCGCCCCGCCGCCAAAAGGCCGGTCGTCCGTGGTCCGGTGCTTGTCGGTCGCCCAGTCACGGATGTCGCGAACATTGATCTCGAGCAATCCCGCCTCGCGCGCCCTTCCGATCATGCTCTCGGATAGAAATCCGTCGAGCATCGGAGGGAACAGGGTAAGGATGTCGATGCGCATGGCAGGAGAGTAATCTTGCCCGATCGGGAGCGGGTTCGGCCAACAAAAAAGCCCCGGCAATCCGGGGCCGAGACGTTATCGAAAATTCGTTCGTCCGATCAGGCCTTGGCGACCGCGGTCCGCTTGGTCCGCTTGACGAGCGCGTGCAGCGTATCGCTCGGCTTCGCACCCTTCGAGATCCAGTAATCGTAGCGGTCGAGCTTGATATTCAAGGGGTTGCCCTTCGCGCGCGGATTGTAGGCGCCGATCTGCTCGACGCCGTCGCCGTCGCGGCGGGAGCGCTGCTCGGTCACGAGCACGCGGAAGTGCGGCTCATTCTTGGTACCGAAGCGGGAAAGACGAATCTTGAGGGCCATGGATGTGGAATACGGAGATCGGGAATCGCGGTTTGTGACTGGAAAAGGGCAAATATGGACGGAATCGGCCGGGCCTTGTCAAGCCCCGAGGACAAGTCGGGAAAAATGGCATCCAGCCGCCCTAAAATCGCCAATTTCGCCCGGCGCAGGGTCGGGTGAATTTGGGGCGTTACATCCTAAATGCATAAACCTGTTTTAAGGCGGTTTCTCTGGCTTGCGACTGATCCGGATATTTAATATGCATGAGAATGGGACGCCCCGAAAGAATTGCTCTGTGCACGGAAATTGAAGCGCATCGGAAAAGGCCTATGATTGCCTATTTTACAAGTAAGCGCCCCGGCTCTCCACCGTCTTCAATGGCGAGCGATGCCATTCCGGCAATCATTGAACAGCTTGATGCCTTGCCGGCTGGCACAGAGTTGGATTTCATGATCGGCAGTCTGGGCGGGGACCCGATGATGGCATGGAGAATAATCTCACTGATACGGGCCCGTGGATATCGTGTTTCTTCGCTGATTCCTCAAAGCGCGTGGAGTGCGGCAACGCTGTTCGCCATTGGCACCGAGCAAATCATGATGCACCCAAACGCGAATTTAGGTCCGATAGATATGCAAATAACGACATACGGAGACAATGGGCCCACCAGAGAATTTTCAACTGAGGAGCTTACGGCGTTTCTAAATTTTATTCGAGAGAAGCTGAAGATTACCGAGCAAGAGCATGTCAGAATCCTTTTTGAGAATATTTGCAAAGAAGTGGGTAGCCTCGGGATCGGTTTTATCGCGAGAAGCTCGAATCTGGCCGCCGACCTCAGCCGACGCCTGCTAGGGCTCCACATAAAAGAAGAGCAAAGGATCAATTTTATCGTGTCCAGCTTCGAGAAATTTCAGGATCATGCATATCCAATCAGTCGAGATGAAGCGAAGGAAATGGGACTGCCAATCGGGGAACCTGATAAGACGCTGGAGGACCTGATTTGGAAACTCTGGTTGGACGTCGAATTGGAATTCAAAGAACGAATCCCGTTCAGCGCGATGTCTGAAATCTTGTCTTCGCAAGAGGGCAAAAAGCTCCTTTCTGGAGTTCCAATGCTTGCGCTTCCCGCCAACATGCAAGGAACCCCCAGTTACCAGACCACCTTGCAAGATGCGGTATCTATGGCTAAAGAAACTATCGAACCGGTCGATTTTGAGGTTAAAAATGCTATGGTCGAATCTGCCCGGATTTGTCACGTTTCAGAAACGAAGGGTAAAATCTTGGCCTGGAGGACTCCAGACCTCTCGATTTCTTGGAATGCGCTTCCATTTTCGAGGGTTTGGAACAAAGTCTAATTTTAGGATTCCATAGCACATAAGTCATCGTCACAGCAACAGTCATGAAATCAGGACGTCCATTCGCGGTTCCTTACAGCCATTATCCAATGGATGTAACTTCCACGTTCCCCGATCAAATGAGGGGAACTGCAAAATCGCATGGGTATAATCAGCGGACCCCAACTCCCGCGCCTGTTCCAGCTCAAGAACAAGAGCCAGATGCCAAGAAAAAACACTCGAAAGATCGTGGCTAAACCAAGGGGAAGGCCGACAAGCGTCGCGGGGTTCGTTTCGAATGACGCCGCGAGGAAAAATTTTGCGTCAGCGATGAAGGCCATCTTGGGGGCTAAAAAACCTTCGTCGAAATCGGCTGCTAGATAAGCCCAATGGAGGTTAGGACCGGGCCCTTTGGATCCGGCTACATCTTCGGATTTCAGATATCACGTGACTCTTGCCGGTGTTGCCCGCGCTGGACCCCGGTCCGGTCCGATCGACATGCGCTGCCGCTAGTGTCCACCCAAGGGTTCACGACTTTGCCGGCTTTGGAATATAGCCGTGCAAATCGTCGCCGGCCACCCGGCGGTAGGCCTTGAATACGGTCACCATGGTTGCCTTTTCGCGCGGTGTCCGACCGAGCTGCGCAAACCATTTCGGAAGAAGATCGTCGCCGTGGCGCGCGCATACATCGGCGATCACCTTCGTCGCGAAGGCGTAGTCAGCCGTGTTCAGGTCTTCGGGATATTTTCCCGAGTTTTCCACTGCGGGCCACGCCGCGAGATCGATCTTTCCCGCCATCCCGGCGTATTTCTGAAGTTCGGCTGCCAGATCGTAATAGCTCCGCGCCTCGTCGGCCCCGACCTCCTGCTGGATTACACGCCAAGCCACATAATTGGCGATGCCATCACAGAACCAGCGACGGTCCGCGCTCGTGAGATAGTGCCACACCACCCCGGACTCGGTCGTCTCGTGCAGGACGTTGAAAACGCTGGTCCGTTCCATGCCCGCGACCACCGCGCGAAAACTTTCCTGCCACGATAACATCGAACTTCCCAGGCTCGATCGAACGTCGTCCGCCGGCGACCTGCCCTCGACCGCACCGATCTTGATCGGACATACCAGCCGGCCCCAGGCTTCGTTCATCGCCGCGCCCGCCTCGGCCGGGTCTTGGGAGGCCTGGGTCAGGTTGATCTGGAAGGAGAAACTCAATCCAGCCGCATCCAGCGTGAATCCCTCGATCTTTTGTCCGGCGCGCAGGCGCGCCTCCAGGTCGGGCTTCCGCCATAATGCGAACCGATGCGGCAACTCCGTCGGCAACGCCTTCGGCAGGAATCTCCACAGCGCGAGGGTCTGGTCGAAAACCTGCGCCATTTTCGGAGTTGGCGCATCGAGTCCGATCCGGGCCGAAATCAAAGCGAGAAAATGATCCCGGTGCTTCGCGAGATCGTCGAGCGTCAGCTTTCCCGCGGGACCGGGTGCGGGTGCCGGCGCCGGGGGACGATCCGCCAGTTGGACCGCCAGGGCCTCGACGTATGCCTCGTCCTCGGCGGACGCCTCAATGATGAATTCGCCGAATTGAAAAGTCTTCCGCTCGGGCCAGGGCGGCCCGCCCGCGGCCGACAGGAGGGACCCGACACCGCCGGCGACGAACGCGAGGAGCAAACGAAACCGCATGCCTCGCATCCTCGATAAACCGCAATCCCCTCGGCAACCACGAAAACTCCCGCACTGTTCGCGGCCTGCTTTACCGTTGACCGCTCCGGGCCCAGGCGAGACGTTTCGCGTCCTTATGCTCAAAGCCGGCATCGTCGGCCTGCCCAACGTGGGCAAGTCCACCCTCTTCAACGCCCTCACCCGCTCCCGCAAGGCCGAGGCGGCGAACTATCCTTTCTGCACGATCGATCCCAACGTCGGCGTCGTCACGGTACCCGACGACCGCCTGGCCGTGCTCCAGAAAATCGCGAAGACCAACGTCGTCATCCCGGCCGCCATCGAGTTCGTCGACATCGCCGGCCTGGTGGCGGGCGCCAGCAAGGGCGAGGGTCTCGGCAACCAGTTCCTCGCCACCATCCGTGAGGTGGACGCGATCGTGCAGGTGGTGCGGTGCTTCGAGGATCCCGACGTGGTTCATACGATGGGCGGAATCGATCCGGTGCGCGACATCGAGGTCATAACGACCGAGCTGGTGCTCGCCGACCTCGACGCCGTCGCCAAGCGCGTCGACAAGACGCAAAAGAAGGCGAAGTCGGGGGACAAGGAGGCGATCGCTGAAATCGCCCTGCTCGAGAAACTGGCCCCCCACCTCAACGCCGGCAAGACCGCGAACACGCTTGCCGCCACGCCCGAGGAGATCGCGATGATGAAACTGTTCCAGTTGCTCACGGCCAAGCCGGTGCTGTTCGCGTGCAACGTCGCGGAGTCCGATCTCGCGACCGCCGAGCAGAACAAATTCGTTCAGGCTGTCGCCGCCTATGTCCGCGCGCATCACGATGCCGCCTACGTTCCGATCAGCGCCAAGATCGAGTCCGAACTGATCGACCTCTCCCCGGAGGAAGCGCGGGCGTTTCTGAAGGATCTCGGCGTCGATGATTCGGGCGTGTCCGCGCTCATCCGCGCCAGCTACGCGCTGCTCGGCCTGATCACGTACTTCACCGCCGGCGAAAAGGAGGTTCGCGCCTGGACGATCGTGAAGGGCTGGAAGGCACCCCAGGCCGCCGGAGTGATCCATACCGATTTCGAGAAAGGCTTCATCAAGGCCGAGGTGGTGAGCTACGAGGACCTTTCGCGCCTCGGCAGCACGGCGGCGGCACGAGAAGTGGGAAAGTATCGCTTGGAAGGGCGTGACTATATCTTTCGGGATGGCGACGTGGCGGTGTTCAGGTTCAACAACTGATTTAAAATCAGGTTGTTGCAAATAACCCTGGTTATGGCGAGCTCATGCCGCCTGGCTAGGAGTTTTACCCTATTTTGAATTGGGCAATTCAATGGGGTGACGATACTATGCTCACTGTCGCTAAAGAACTCGTGAGACCCATCGGAACCAGTCGAAATCCAATCCTCGCGCCATGCTTTTGGCTCGGCGTTGTGATCGCGTGTGCTTTCACCGGAATTCCGACGCTTTTTGCGCAGACCACGGTGTATTGGGACACCAACGGCTCCACCGCCGGTGCCGGCTCGTCTCCCTCCTCGACCTGGTCGACCTCCGCCGCCAATAAGGAGTGGACCACCAGTTCGGCCGGAACGAGCGGCACGTTGTCGACCTGGACGAACGGGAACAGCGCCGTGTTCAGCGCGGGCACCGATGCCGTCAATGCGTACACGGTCACGGTCTCGGGCACCGTCAACGTCGCCGGCATCACGATCCAGGAAGGCGCCCCGACCTTCACGGGCGGCACGATCAATTTCAGCGACACGTCCCCGGATTTTGTGGTCGGCACGGGCCTGACCTCCACAATCGACAGCGTCATCGCGGGAACCAACGGCTTCACCAAGTCCGGCGCGGGCACCGTGGTGTTCGACTCCACGGCCAAGACCTACACCGGCACGACCACCGTCAGCGCAGGCACCTTGCAGGTCAACGCCAGCAACCTGATCAAGAGCACCTCCCCTCTCACGGTCGCGTCTGGAGCCACCTTCCTCCTGAACTGGGGCGTGAGCCAGACGGTCGGTGCGCTTTCCGGTGCCGGCACCGTGAACTTCCGCACTGGCACCCTGACCGTGGGTGACGCCACCAGCACGACCTTTTCCGGCACGCTTCAGGACAGCTATGGCACGCTCGTGAAGCAGGGCACCGGCTCACTCACGCTGTCCGGCAACAACACCTACAGCGGCCCGACCACGATCAACGCCGGCGCCATTGTCGCCGCGAGCAGCACCGCGCTGGGCGGTTCCACCTCCGGCAACACGATCGCCAGCGGCGCGGCGCTCCAGTTCCAGGGCAACATCAATCTCACCGAGGGTGAGTTCTCGGTCACCGGCACCGGCGTGGGCGGCACGGGCGCGCTCCGCAACATCAGTGGCTCGAACACCCTCAACGGCAGCCTCGACCTGGCGGGCAACACTACCTTCGGCTCCACGGCGGGCACGCTCACCACGACCGGCCAGATCAACCTCGGCACGAGCAACACCCTGACGCTCGCGGGCGCCGGCAACGTCACACTCTTCGGGGCCGTCACCAACAGCGGCTCGATCACCACGAGCGGCACCGGCACCTACACCTTCGCGGGCACCGGCTCCAACTCCTTCAGCGGCGGTCTCAATGTCAACTCGGGCACGGTCGTCTTCAACATGTCCGCCGGCGCCAACGCCACGGGTGGCGGCGCGATCAACGTGGGCGACGGCACCGGCTCCGCCGGATCGGCCGTGCTGCAGCTCAACTCCTCCAACCAGATTCCCGACTACCTGCCGCTTCTAACCGTCAACTCCGACGGCCGTCTCGCGGTCAACGGACAGAGCGAGAAAATCGACAAGATCGGCGGCACCGGCACGATCGACCTCGGCACCGGTGGCTACCTCGGCCTCGGCGTCAATTCCGGTTCCTCCACCTTTGGGGGCACCTTCAGCGGCACCGGCACGGTGGAGAAACTTGGATCGGGCACCCTCACCGTTTCCAAGAGCCAGACCTGGAGCACCGGCACGATCGACCTTTCCGGCGGCACGTTGCTCCTCAACGGCATCAATCTCAGTCTGGGCACGCTCGACGTGACCGCAAACTCGACCATCGACTTCACGGGCACCTCGAAGCTCAGCCTCACCAACCTCGTCATCGCGAGCGGCGTCACGCTGACCGTCCTCAACTGGCAGAACGGCCTGGACACTTTCTACGCCACCAATTGGAACGGCGCCGTCTACAACACGACCGGCAGCGATCCGATGGATCAGGTCGTTTTCAGCGGCTTCGCCGGTTCGAACACCAAGTGGCAGAGCTTCGACAACCAGGTGACGCCCGTCCCCGAGCCCCCGTTCTACGGAATGATCGTGCTCGCGATCGCCACCGCGGGGCTCGCCTGGCGCCGCCGCCTTCTTCAGGTTTCCCGCCCGCCCGCCGCCTTGACGTCGCGGCGGTAAGTCACGGCGGTCTCGATCGCGAGGCGCATGCCCGTGGTCATTTGTTCAAACGGCATGCTCGCTCCGCCGTTCGCCTGCTCAGGCAGATGCGGCAGATGGATGAATCCGCCGCGCACCCCGGGCCATGCCCTCAGCTCGTGCATCAGTCCGTAGAAAATGTGATTGCAGACAAACGTGCCGGCCGTCTGCGAGATCGCGGCGGGGACCCCCCGCTTGCGCAGCTCCTGCACGATCGCCTTGATCGGCAGCGTGCTCCAGTAGGCGACGGGACCCGCCTTGATGACGGGCTTGTCGACCGGTTGCTGGCCGGCATTGTCGACGACGCGCGCGTCGTCGACATTGATCGCCACGCGTTCGGGTGTGATTTCGGAGCGGCCGGCCGCCTGTCCGGTGCAGATCACCAGCGCGGGTTCGTGGCGGCGGATGAGGAGTTTCAGTTCCTTCAGCGCGGCGCCGAAAACGCAGGGCAGCAGCGCACCGGCGATCTCGTGGCGCGCGATGACGGAGCCGCTAAGCTGGCGCGCGATCTCCTCCGAAGGATTCAGGCTGTCGCCCCCGAAAGGTTCAAATCCGGTCAGCAGGATTTTCTTCATCAAAAGCGAAACACCGTGGCGTACGTGATGAAGACGTTTGCCGTGAGGATGGCCAGCCCGATCGGCACCTGCGCCTTGATCACGGCGTTGCGATCCGTGAGTCCCAGCAGCATGGCCGGCACGAGGTTGAAGTTGGCCGCCATCGGGGTCATCAGCGTGCCGCAATAACCCGACAGCATCCCGACGGAGGCGAGGATGGCCGGATTGCCATGGTGAAGCTGCACGACGAACGGCAGTCCCACCCCGCCGGTGATGGCGGCAAACGCCGCGAAGGCGTTCCCCATGCACATCGTGAAGAGCGCCATGCCGAGGCAGTAGGCGGCCGCGGCGACGAACGGCACGTCCACGGGAACCCACCGGCCGATCAGGGACGCCACCTCGACGTCAACCCCGGCCTGGCCGAAGATCCCTCCCAGGGCCGCCAGAAGCTGCGGCAGGATCAGCGCCCAGCCGATCGCCTCCAGGAGTCGTCCGCCCTCGCGCAGCGCAATCGCCGGCCCGGTCCGCGTCAGCCGGGCGGCGACGATCGTCGCCATGATCGCGCCAATGCCAAGGGCGACCAGCGGCGCCTCCTTTGCCCCGGTCAGTTTCAACGCGCCCCAATGCACGTGCGGAAACAGCAGGGAGCCGGCGATGCCGCAGGCGGGCACAAGCAGCGCCGGACGGAAAATGCGGTTGCCCAGGCGTTCGGCGGAGGCCGCGCGCTCCGCAGTGGATGATGATCGTTCCGCTCCTTTGCCGACCTGCCTCGTCGCCGCGAGGAGGATCATGACCACCAGGGCGTAACCCACCACCGAGGCGGGCACCACCCCGCCGCCGAGATAGACCAGCCCAAGGAGCGCCCAGAAGGCCGCGCTGCCCCACCGGCGGGGGTGCGTCGGGTCGAACGCCACGCGGCCGGCGAGGAAAAGGAAGATCGCCCCGATGATCGCGTAGAATGCCTCGAGCGGGAGCAGCGTCATGGCGCGTCCTTGTCCTTCGCCGGCATCCGCAGCTCGCGCGCCACGCGGCGGTCGAGGGCACGCATGCGCCACCAGAGGACGAGGGATGCGGCAATCGCGGTGGGAATCCCCCAGAGCGCCATCGCCATCATGCTGACTTCGATTTTTTTCGTCTCGAAAAATCCCTTCATCAGCAGGATGGCCCCGACCGCGATGAAAATGTCCTCGCCGAAAAAGTTGCCCGTGTTTTCCGCCGCCGCGGCATTCGCCCGGATCAGCTCACTCGTTTTCTCGGGCAACGGCGCGTCCGGATCCGGCGCGGACGCACGCGCGGCGGCCTCGGCCATGGGCGCCACCAGCGGCCGGACAAACCCCGCATGCGCGCCACCGCTCGAGCCGATGTTCAGGCCAAGCGCCACCGAGATCTGCCGGGCGAGTGCGTAGAGCAGGATGATGCGCCCGGCCGTCGCCGCGCGCGCCCGCCGGATCAGCGTCACGGCGCGCTCCTGCAGGCCATGGCGTTCGAGCAGGCCGATCAGCGGGACCATCAGGACAACCGGCAGCGTCATGTAGCGGTTTTCGACGAAATACCGTCCGAAGAGCTCGATCACCTGGTGGGGCGACATTCCGCCGGCGAGCCCCGTCGCAAGTCCCGCCGCCAGCACGACGACGAGCGTGTTCAACCGCAGGCCGAAACCCAGCGCCACGACGAGCAGTCCGACCAGCTTGATCATGCGTCCGGGGCCCTGATCTCCACGCCCTCGAGGCGCAGCCGTTCCCGTAGTTTCCGGGCAAATTCCACCGCGTGGTCCCCGTCTCCGTGCAGGCAGATTGACTCCGCGCGCACCGCCACGCGCGTGCCGTCGACGGCCACGATGTGGCCCTCGCAAACCAGCGCGACCGCCTGCCGGACGGCGGCATCCGCCTCGCCGACGACCGCACCGCGTTCCGCTCTTGGGGTCAGCGACCCATCGGGCTGATAGGTGCGGTCGGCGAACACCTCGCTCACCGCGACCAATCCGCATTTCTCCGCGGCGCGGATCAGGCAGCCGCCCGCCAGGCCGAACAGGCGGAGCCGCGGATCGACCTCGTACACGGCCTGGGCGACCGCATCGGCCAGCACCGAGTTGCGCGAGGCCATGTTGTAGAGCGCACCGTGCGGCTTCACGTGGGCCAGGGCGATTCCACGCCCGCCCGCGATCCGCTGCAGCGCCCGCGTCTGGTGGAGCACCAGTTGAAAAACCTCGTCGGGCCACACCGGTCGTTCCTGGCGGCCGAAAGTTCCGGGATCGTTGAAACCCGGATGGGCGCCGAGCGCGACGCGATGTGTCCGCGCGAGTTCCACGGCGGCGAGCATGGTCCGCTCGTCGCCGGCGTGGCCGCCGCAGGCGATGCTGGCGGACGAAATCAGCGGCATGAGTTCGGGATCGTGTCCGGCTCCCTCCCCCAGATCGCAGTTGAGATCGATGCGCGCCATCGGGGTCAGGAAGCCCTTCGCCTGAGTTCGTCCTTGATCCTCCGGAAATCGCGCTCGCGCGCCGCGAGCAGCCGGTGGGCCTCGACGACGGTCACCTCGGAAAAGGTCAGCTCGTCCCCGGGGAGCATCTGGGCCAGGCGGCCGTGGTCGACCGTCACGACCGCGGCGATGCGCGGATAGCCGCCGACCGACTGGCGGCCCACCAGGAGGACGATCGGCTGGCCGGAGGGCGGCACCTGCACGACCCCGACGTTCATGCCCGACGAAATCTCCTCGCGCGGTTTGGTGAGTTCCAGCCTGGCGCCCTGCAGCCGCATGCCCATCCGGTCGACATCCTTGGTCACCACATAGCTCGTCGCACAAAGCAACCCGTGGGCCTCGGGCGAAAATCGCCCCCACTCCGGCGCGCGCACGATGCGCATGCCTCCCGCGGCGGCCACCCGGCCGAGCGTTTCCGGCCGCACGCTCCACGCCACATGGCGCCTGCCCTGGGCATCGAGTTCGCGGATCACCGCGTCCGACCACGGCGAGCGGGTTCCCACATTCACCACATCGCCCGCGATCAACGGCCGCCCCTCAAAGCCGCCCATGCGCCCGCGCACGTATGTGCTTCGGCTCCCGAACACAAGGGGCACGTCGATGCCGCCCGCGAAGGCCAGCCACGCACGGGCGCCCGATGACTGCGGAGCGCAGGCGAGGATCTCGCCGGCGCGAACGCGCACCGGACGATCGGAGGGAACGTCCGCTCCGTCGACGGACAGACCCAGTCCTCGTCCGCAGGTCGCCACCAATCCGTCCTGCTCGGCGCGCAACTGCGGGCCCTGCACCGCCATCTCCAGCACCGCCAGACCGTCGTCATTCCCCACGAGTGCGTTGGCCACGCGCACTGCAAATGCGTCCACTGCGCCTCCGACCGGGATGCCCTGACCCTGCAGTCCGGGACGCCCCTGGTCCTGGACCGTCGTGAGCAAACCGGGCTTGATGACCGTAAACCTCATGACTCCTTCCAGTGCGCGAATTCCTCGCGGCTGATCGCGTGAAACCGGATCCGGTCGCCGGCCTGCAGGAGCGATGGTTGCTCCGCTTCCGGACGATAGAGCCGCAGCGGGGTGCGGCCGATCAGGTTCCAGCCACCAGGTGTCTCAACCGGATAGATGCAGCATTGCGAGTCGATGATTCCCACCGACCCCGGCGCCACCCGTTTGCGCGGCTCGGCTCGTCGCGGCATCGCCAGCGAGGCGGGCAGGCCGCCCATGTAGGGAAATCCTGGCGCGAATCCGATGAGGTAGACCAGGAACTCCGTTTTCTGGTGCAGGGCGACCACCTTTTCGGTTGGCATGCCGGCGCGCGCCGCCACTTCCGTCAGATCGGGGGCAAAATCGGCGTCATAGCACACGGGCACATCCCAGTGCCGGCCCGCCGGCGGCGACGGCTTGGATGGCAGCTTCGCCAGGCGCTCACGCACCCGAGCGGAAAGCCAGCCGACCACATCGTCCTCGGGCGCACCGTCGACAATCGCCTGCAGTGGCTGGTAAAAAACGGTGAGGCTGGCATACGCGGGCACGATCTCGGTGACCGCCGGCAGATGGCCGGCGCGCAGGGCCAGGGCCGCGGCGCGAACCCGCGCGTGCGTGGCCTCGTCGATCCGGTCGCCCACGGTGACGAGGAGGGCCGAGTCTCCCAGCGGCACTATCTCCATTGCCTTCATGTTTGACGCGACGCCGGGCCGCCGCAGTAAAATTCTGCATCGGCCATATTTTGTCAGGTATTATTCCCGTCGGACCGCGAATGCGGCTTGGCGTTGCGCTTTCCCGCCGAATACGCTCAAGAGATTGCTTCCATGAAATGTTTCCGCCCCGCACCGATCCTGCTGGCGCTTTCGTTCGCCGTGGTTTCCGGCTGCCGGGATCGGGAGATTGTCGCCTATCGGGCGCCGAAAGATCCTCCGCCCGCGGCGCCCGGCGTCACCGCCGAGGGAACGAACAATCTACCGGCGGGCCATCCGAGTCTCGGGCCCGCGACGTCCGACTCCGGTGCGCCGATGGCCCAGACACCGGTGCCAACGGCTGACGGCGCGGATCTCACCTGGACAGTACCGGCCGGTTGGAAGCCCAAGCCCGGATCACCGATGCGCAAGGGCAGCTTTGCCGTCGGCGACGACGGCGACCTCTCGATCACGGCGTTTCCCGGCGTGACCGGCGGCCTCGAGGCCAACCTGAATCGCTGGCGCAGCCAGATGAGCCTGCCAGCCCAGGAGTCGGCGAAACTGCTCGCCGCCACCGAGCACATCTCCTCGCCGGGACTTGATTTCGTAGTGGTTGACTATGCCGGCGGCGGCCGGCGACTGCTTGGCGCCGTGGTCGAATTTGGCGGCAACAGTTGGTTCTTCAAACTGACCGGCCCCGATGCGCTGGTGGCCGCCCACAAGGCCGAATTCGTCGCGTTCCTCCAAACCGTGCGGACGCCCTGACCATGACACCGTATCTGCGCCGTCTGCGTAATTTTTTCGTGTCGCTCCAGCTCACGGTCGTGCTGCTCGTGATGTCCGCCGTACTGATCTTCGCGGCCACCCTCGCCCAGCGGCACCTCGGCATCTGGGAGGTCCAGCAGCGGTTTTTCCGCAGTTTCCTCGTCTTCTGGCAATTCGACGGCTCCGAGACCAGTGTCCCGCTGTTTCCCGGCGGCTATCTCATCGGCGGCGCGCTGCTGATCAACCTGATCTCGGCGCACATCTACCGGTTCAAGCTCACCTGGAAAAAGGTCGGCATCCAGCTCGCGCATTCCGGGCTGATCGTCCTGCTGCTCGGCGAGCTGATCTCCGGCCTCCTGCAGCGCGACAGTTCCATGCGCCTCGAGGAGGGCGAGACCCGGAAATACTCGGAGAGTTTCCGCGAGTACGAGCTGGCGCTTCTCGACAAGACGAACCCCGGCTACGATGACGTCGTCGCCATTCCCGAGGATCGGCTCACGGAGGCCCAGTCGATCCAGCATCCGAAGCTGCCGTTCCGCGTCACGGTGAAGGCGTACTATCCCAATGTCGCCGTCCAGATGCGTGACGCCTCGGCGTCCGGTCCGAATCCCGCGACCATGGGCATTGGCACACGAGTGCAGATGCTCCCGCAGCCGCCCACCTACCAGCCCGACGAGGTGAACATGCCGGGGGCGTACGTCGAGATCGCCGGCACCGAGGGCCCGCTCGGCACCTGGCTCGTCTCCCCGCAACTCGGCGCCCCCCAGACGTTCGCGTATCAGGGGCACAACTGGGAAATCGTTTTGCGCCTGAAACGCTACTACCGGCCGTTCGCCCTGACGCTGCTCAAGGTCCGCAACGACATCTACCCCGGCACCGACATCCCCAAGAATTTTTCGAGCCGCATCCGGCTGAAAAGCGACAACGGTCACGACGACCGTGACGTGCTGATCTACATGAACAATCCGCTGCGTTACGGCGGCGCGACGTTTTATCAGTATCAAATGAATGCGGCCGGGCACCTGTCCGTGCTCGAGGTGGTGCACAATCCCGGCTGGATCCTGCCTTACATTGCCTGCGGCATGATGGCGCTCGGACTTGCAATGCAGTTCGGCCAGACGCTGGTCGGATTCGTCAGCCGCCGCGGCAAGGACGCCGGGCCGCGACCCGCCGCGCCCACGCGGGCCCGCACCCGAGCGCCGTGGATCGCCCTGGGCCTGGCGCTGGCCCTCGTCGCGTTCACGCTGCGCCCGCCGGCCACGGGCGCGTTTGACCTCGCGGGCTTTGGCCGCATCCCGGTGCTTTCCAATGGGCGCATCAAGCCCCTCGACACGGTGGCACGCAGTTCCCTGCTCGCACTCAAGGGCAATCAGGACCTCGACTCGCCGGAGGGATCGCCGCTGACTCCGGTGGCGTGGCTGGCCGACGTGCTTTTCGCACCGGACAAGGCCGACACCTATGCCCACTTCCGCATCGATCACCAGGAGGTGCTCGATCTGCTCGGGCTGACCTCCGAGCAGGGCGTTGATCGGAAATATTTTTCGTTCAACCAGGTCCGCCCCAAGCTCGGCGATCTCGACCGCCAGGCACAGCTCGCCGAGGGCGTCGATGAACCGGAACGCTCCGCCTTTCAGAAACAGCTCCTGACCGTCCGCGAACACATTGTCCTCTACCTGCAGCTCAAGTTCAGCGCGCAGGTGCCGGAATCGTCCGACTTCCAGGCGGAGCTCCAGCAGTTCAATCAAATGCGCCCGGCGGGAATCGCCGCGGTCCTGGCCAAGAAGAACAATCAGCCGCACGACGAGGACCTCGTGAAGGCCATGCGGGAAATCGCTGATCGCTTCTCCGCCATGGAGCAGGTCGGCACCCTCCGTTTCGTGCCGCCGGCAGCCGGCGACGCCGATCCGAATCATTGGCGAACCGCCGGTTCCGCGCTCATCGAGGGAATCGCGGACCCGAAACTGAACGAAACGGTGCTCACCTTCGCGCGCCTCGGCCACGCCTGGCGGGCCCGGGATACGGCGATGTTCAACCGGGATGTCGGCACCCTGACGACGGAGTATCGCTCGCGCTTTCCGGCCGCCGAAAAGAAGAGCAGCGTCGAAGCGCGGTTCAACGCCGCCCAGCCATTCTACACGAGCATGATCCTCTACGTGGCGGCATTTCTCCTCGCCCTCGTGTCGTGGTTGAAATGGCCGGTCCAGCTCGGACGCGCGGCCTTCACCGTCATGGGCGTCGCCTTTCTCGTCGCCACCGCCGGAATTCTAACCCGCATGTGGCTGGAGGGACGTCCTCCGATCACGAATCTCTATTCGTCCGCCCTTTATGTGGGCTGGCTCGCGGTCCTGCTCTGTCTCGTCCTCGAACGGACGTTCCGCAACGGCATCGGCGTGGTCGCGGGCGGTCTGATCGGCTTTGCGACGCTGCTGATCTCCTACTATCTATCGCTTGGCGGCGATACCCTCGAAATGATGCGCGCCGTGCTGGATTCGAACTTCTGGCTGGCCACGCACGTCGTCACGGTGGCCACCGGCTACGGATCGACCTTCCTCGCCGGGTTCCTCGCGCTGATCTATGTTTTTCGCGGATTGTTTTCGCCGTCGCTCGATCGTCCGACCGCCGACGCGCTGACCCGCATGGTCTACGGCATCGTGTGCTTCGCGACCCTGTTCAGCTTCGTCGGGACGGTCCTCGGTGGCATCTGGGCGGACCAGTCATGGGGCCGGTTCTGGGGCTGGGATCCGAAGGAAAATGGCGCGCTGATCATCGTCCTTTGGAATGCGACCATCCTCCATGCGCGCTGGGGCCGCCTGGTGGCCGCCCGCGGACTTATGGTGATGGCCATCATCGGCAACATCGCCACGAGCTGGAGCTGGTTCGGCGTCAACATGCTCGGCATCGGCCTGCACAGCTATGGCTTCATGGAGTCGACCTTCTATACCTTGATCGCATTCGTCGCCAGCCAGCTCCTCGTGATCGGCCTGGCGCTCACGCCCCTGCCGAAATGGCGCAGCGCCGGCGTGCAGGTGGCCTGATTTGCAGCGCAGGCCGGGTCGCCAGCCCTGAGCCGGACTCATGCAGTTGAGCGTTGAAAGTTGAGAGTTGAGAGGACCAGGCCCCGAATCGAACGCCCCGACTTCTGGTCGCCGGACGGCCCGAAGCGATCGATTCGACTGCTTTTCGCCCGACCCTGACCCTGACCGGACCGGAAAGATGCCGCAGGCGGGCGTCGGTTTCCATCCCGACGCTTCGGCCATTGGGGTGGAAATCAGACACTACCCAAGGACCGGTCGATTCCGGGACAAGACCAGCCTCCACGGCATCGTTGCGGCGGAGCCGGACTCATGCGGTTGAGGGTGGAACGTGTTGTCTCAACACGTTCGCGAATCGAAGCGCGTTGCGGACAACATGCTCCACCACTTGATGCGCAGCTTCACCGAGCCGATCGATTGTTCAATTGCATGATCCCGGCTTGGTGGCGGTATTCGGGGATGCCGCCGTCCCTGGGTTCCGGCGTTGGGCGGATCCGAATCCGTCCTACTTCGACATCGCCTGCAACTTGGAGGCGTCAGGCGCGACTTGGGCGAGATTCGGCTGAATATTGGCCTGCACGCGGCCGCCGGCCCATTCGATCCCGCCCACGAGCATGTCCTGGAATTTCGGATTGTCCCAGACATCCTCCCGATGGCCCATGGCGTCAAACCAGACGCGTCCCTTGCCGTAAGGCCGGGCCCAGGCGACCGGATAGGAGGGACGCTGATAGTCGGGCCCCTTCATTTCCGACGTGTCGAGCACGAGCAGCACATGCATGTCGTCGGCAAAATTCTTGAGCGTGTACCACTCCTCCTTCACCTCGATCGCCCCGCCAAGATCCGCGCAACCCGGGAACGAAGGATCGATCACCTTCGCCTTCGAAACCTGCTGCTCGTCGTGCATGATGAACTCACCGCCGAGCATCTTGACGTAGGGATCGGCCGCGTCGCCGTCATTGTGGTACCGCTTTGCACGCTCGGTCGGATTGCCTCCGCCGACTTCTCCCGTGTGGAAGGTGTCGCTGGCGGCATGCAGTCCGATGAAGCCCTTGCCGCCGGCAATCGCATCGAGCAGCGCCTTCTTGCCGGCCGGCGTCATTGCCGGATGTCCATCCGTGCCCACGCTCGTGAGGTCGCCCGTCGTGAAAAACATGATGACGTCAAATCCGGCCAGGTACTCCGGCGAGAAAAGAGAGCCGTCCTTGCTCACCGCGACCGCGAAATTGTTTTTGGCCGCGAGCTGGGCGAGCACCTTTTCCGAGTAGCTCGGCGCGCCGTCCGTCTGCTTGATCACACTGTGCTCGTAACCGGAGGATTTGGTGAAATAGAGGACGCGGAGCGGGGAATCGGCGAACATGGGGATTAGGCCGAGCAGGCTGAGCCCGGCGACGAGGACAAGGCGGGGTAGTTTCATCACGGTCCCAGTAAGGTCAGGACCGGGGCAAACGCAACCCGCCAGTGCCTCCTAAACGTCGCAGATCCGGACGCACTGGCGGAGTGAAGCGATCACGTCCGGGTGCGAAGGAACGAATTCCTGGGCGACGAATCCCTTGAATCCGGTGTCGACGATCGCGCGCATGACCGCCGGATAATAGAGTTCCTGCGTGTCGTCGATCTCATGTCGGCCGGGCACGCCGCCCGTGTGATAGTGAGCGAAATGCTGATGATGCTCCCGGATCGTGGCGATGACATCCCCCTCCATGATCTGCATGTGATAGATGTCGTAGAGCAGCTTGAAACGCCCGCTGTCGAGACGCCGGCACAACTCGACCCCCCAGGCGGAATGGTCGCACATGTAATCGGGATGGTTCACCCGGCTGTTGAGCAGCTCCATGCACACGTTCACTCCGAGTTTTTCGGCCAGCGGCAGGATGCGCTTCAATCCTGTGACGCAGTTCTCGAGGCCCTGCTGATCCGGCATGCCCTCGCGGTTGCCGGAAAAACAGATGAGGTTGGGATAACCGGCGGCGGCGGTCGCCCGAAGGTGCGATTCGTAGACGCCGACCAGCGCATCATGATACTCGAGGCGGTTCCAGGCGTGCGTGATGCCTCCCACTGACACGGCGCCCACCTTCGCCGTTGGATTACTGACCATCGCACAGATCAGGCCGTGCTTTTTCAGAGTCGGGAAATCCTCGGGCTCGAGCAGATCGATGGACGACAAGCCCATCGCCTTCCCTTCACGACAGAGATCGTCGAGCGCCACCTTGGGATAGCACCATTTGCACACCGAGTGATTGACGCGCCCTTTCAGACCGGGAACAGCGTCCGTCGCCGCCAGCGAGCGGGCAAGCGAAGAAAACGTGGCGGCGACCGCAGCCCCTGCGGCGAGGCGGCGGACGGCGGTCCGACGAGAGATGGGGGTATTCATGAACTTCCTGGGGTTTGGGCGCCGATGCCCGTTGCGGACAAATCCAATATGGGTCGCGATCGGCCGCAGGGCAAGCCAGCCGCAAAGAAGTTGGCCGCGCGCATCGGGATCATCGGCCGTCCTCGGCCCGACCCGCGCCCGTGGATTCGCGGAAAATCGCGATGAGAACATTCTCCGCGCCTCCATCGCTCCTGACATGACGCTGTCGGTGCCCCATGGTATGCTGGCAGCATGAAAGTCACCGACCCTTTGACCATCCGCTTGGCGTCGCTGCGCGCATTGCAGGAGATTCCGGGCATCGGACCGAGCCTGGCGGCCGACCTTTACTCGCTCGGAATTCGCCGCGTCGCCGATTTGCGCCGGCAGGATCCCGAGAAACTCTATCATCGCCTGGAACGTCAGACGCAATCGAGGCAGGACCCCTGCGTTCTCTATACTTTTCGCTGCGCGGTCTACTACGCCCGCACGCCGAAGCCCCAACCGCGCCTGCTCAAATGGTGGAATTGGAAAGACGCCGACGGGCGCACGAAGCGACGGAGCCGGTAGCGTCCGATATCCCGCCGGAAAATTTGCCTCTCCAACGCCGCGCGACCGATGTCCCCATCGGCCGCTCGGCCAACTGCATCTTTGATCACGCCGATGGCAGCCCGATCTGCCGCAGGGCCTCGTAGCATCCAATCCCGGCCGCCGTCGACAAATTCAGCGAACGCAGGTCCGCGTTGGCATGTGGAATCCGCACGCGCTTGTCGTCTCCGATTTCCCGGTGCAGCCATTCGGGCGCGCCCTCGCCTTCGTTGCCGAACACGAGCCCGTCGTCATTCGCAAATTGCACGCCCCAAAACGACCGGCTCGCGTGGGTCGTAAACAGCCATAAACGCGTGGGCCGGACGGTGCTCGCCATGAACGTCGGCCAGCTTTCGTGGTGATGGACATCGAGTGAATGCCAGTAATCCATGCCTGCGCGCTTCAACTTGGCATCTGTTATCTCAAAGCCCAACGGGTGAATGAGATGCAAACGCGAGCGCGTTATGGCGCACATCCGGCCGATATTGCCCGTATTGGGGGCAATCTGGGGGAAAATGAGAACAATATGCAGCATTATATCGTTTTGTGTCAGCGAAATGTAAAAGACACCCTAGAT
>DASYDZ010000190.1:0-9362 GCA_036499305.1 Candidatus Didemnitutus sp. | reverse complement strand
CCTTTGGCGCCATGCTCCTCCAACCTGCCGAAACATCGTCGGAACCGTCAGCGCCAGGATCCGCAGGTCGGAACGCAGGGAAAACCGGCGCGCATAGAGACTATCGAACCGGGCGGACTGCAAGTTCGTCCGGGGCCGGCGCGCGGAAACCTGCGCCAGACCGGTGATTCCCGGCAGCACCAGCCGGCCGGAATCGATCCCCGGAATCTCCGCTGCCGGCGGGGCCGGGATCAGCGGCCGCGGTCCGACGATGCTCATTTCGCCGCGCAGCACATTCAGCACCTGCGGCAACTCCTCGATGCCGCTCGCCCGGAGAATCCAGCCTCCGGGCAACGGGCGCGCCGATCCGATGGCCCCGGAAGCCGGCGCGTTCCCCCGGATGGGTTGGGTGCGAAATCGAAAGATCCGGATGCGGCGGCCCGCGAAACCGATCCGTTCCTGCCGGTAAAACACCGGCCCCGGGCACACACACCGCATCAACAAAGTTACGGCCAGCGCGCCCAAGGCGAGGGCGGGCAGCGCCGCCAGGGAAGCCGCCACGTCGATCGTGCGCTTCCAGGGCGGCAGGGGATTTCTCAGAGCGACGACCGGCATGGGCAAAGGCATTCCACCGCACTCAACCGGCCGCCGGGCCGGAACCGACCAGTCGAGATAGGCCCGCACGTTGCGCCGGTGCAATCGGTCCAGCGCCTGCGCCGCGGCGCCCGGTTCGGGGACAGGCGATGAAGGTGTCGTGGTCATGATGCATCGATGCGGAGGAAGGTCCACCTTCCCATGCGAATTATCACCCGCCAACCGATCATCGGGCCGCGAAACGGCAAAGCGTCAGGGCGCCGGCGGCGAATCCGAGGTGCCCTGGCCCGAACGCAGGCGCCGGATTTCGTTGAACAGCCAGGCCCGGGCGTAGCTCCAGTCGCGGCGCGCGGTCGGCTCGGAAATTCCCAGCACCACCGCCGCGTCCTTGATCGTCAACCCGACAAAATACACCTGCTTCACCAGCTCCGCCTTCCGGGCATCGTGGCGCGCGAGCGCGTCGAGCGCCTCATGGACATCGAGGAGCTCGGCATCGCCCGCTCCGGGCGAGGCGATCGCCTGGTCGATGGCATCGGACGACGTGCGCACATACTCTCCGCCATGGCGGACGGCGTGGCGCCGGCGCGCCCGGTCGATGAGAATGCGGCGCATTGCCTCCGCCGCCGAGGCGAAGAAATGGGCGCGATTCTGCCAGTCGGGCTGCTGGTCGCCGCCGAGCCGGAGCCAGGCCTCATGGACGAGTGCCGTCGGCTGGAGCGTGTGCCCGGCCGATTCGCGGGCCATCCGCGCCGCGGCCAACCGGCGCAGCTCTCCGTAAACCAGCGGAAGAAGCTGGTCCGCGGCCTGCGCGTCGCCGCGCCCGATTCGTTCGAGGATGACCGTGATGTCGCTCATGGCCCGTCGGCGGCCCGTGTCCGCGCACCGTCAGTCGTGACGGCCTGGCGCGGCGGCGGGCGCGCGCTCACTGGTCCCCGTCATGAACAATTCCGGGGTCGATGATCCCGATGGCTCCATCGGCGCCGCGCTGGATCACCACAGAAAATTTATAGCGCACGCGTTTGGCGGGATCGCGATACGTGTCCGCGATCAGCAGCGTCGCGCCGTCCACCTCGGTCCGGGCCTGGGGAAAATTCAGGAACCCGAGTCGCTGCGTGTCGCTCGAACTGCGGGCGCCTTCGCGGAGAAAGGTGATGCCCACCGGGTAATATCGGGCGCGATCGTCGGTCGCGGAGGCGATCGTGAAACGAATCAGGCCGCCCGGGCGCCGCACGATGAGATCGGTGCCCTCGATGCGCGCGCGGGGATCGTCGCGCCGGAGCCGCATCGCGTATTCCGTGCCACCCTCGCCCGGGGTGTCGTTTTGGAGCACGTCGTTGAACTTCAGGACGACGAGCAGGATTTCGATCGGGCCCGAAGGCCGCCTGGCAACGCCGCGCGCCGCCGATTTCACCGCAATCTTCTTGGAGGTAGCCATCGTGGAAATGTAGACTCTAGTCTCAATTATCTGGCGCAGGCGGCCGCGATCCGTCGAGCGGAATCGGCGCCGGCCAGGGCTCGATCGGCACATATTTCAAGGCCGAAAGCCGCGCCACAATGTCGCGGGCCTCCTGCGGGCGTCCCAGCAAAAAACTGACGCGCGCCGCCGGATCGAGCAGACGCCAGTCGTGGGTCGCGCGATCGCGGGCGGCCAGAAGTTCGCCGGCCTGCTCCCAGGATTGTCGCGCCGACCCGTGATCTCCCGCTTGTTCCGCGAGCTGGCCTTGGAGAAGAAGCGCCTGGGCGAGTTCCCCGCGATCGGCATCGTTGGCCCTGCCGTCGTGCACCAGTTGCGAGCTTTCGGTCACCGCTCGTGCCGACAACGACGCGGCCTCGGGACGACCGTCGGCGCGGGCGATTTCCGCCGCCAGGCGATCCGCCCAGGCCGACCAGCGCACCAGCAACCGGTCGGTCGGTTCGGCGGCGGCGAGTTTTTCGAGCCCCGGCCGTAGCCCGTCGATCGTCGCCTTCGCGGCCGGCATTTTGCCCGCCGCCCGCTCCAGGGTGGCGGACAGCAGGCGCGCGTGCATATCCGCCGCCGCCCAATGCCGGTTTCCCGGATCGTGCGCGACCAGTTCGGTCAGCGACTCCCGCGACAAAGCCAGGTCGCGTCCGGCCTCCGCCAGGCTCCCCGTTGCGATCAGCACCTCGATCCGGAACAGTCGCGCATCCGCGAGCCAGAATTTCCACCGCATCGTCTTCGGATCCAGGCCCACGAGATGGTCGAGGATGTCCATCTGCTGTCCGTATTCGCGCAGCGCGCCGGAATAATCTCCCTGCTCGGCGGCCACGCCGCCGAGCCAGGAGTGGGCATCAGCCTCGCGGAAAAAAATCTCCGGGTCATCCGGACTGGCCGACGCCATCGATTCCAATGCCGCCAATTCGGCGGCGAAGCCGGCACTCGCGGCGGCATAGTCCCCGCGCTCCTTGTTCAACACCGCCAGGTTGTGGTTTCCGTAGGCGAGTTCGCTGCGCCAGGCGGGTCGGCTTCCGTCGATCGCCGCCAGCGCCACGCAGGTGTCGTGATATCGCGTCATCCATTCCGCCGCCCGCGTCAGGTCACCCTGCTGCCAAAAAACGAAACCGCGCCAGTACTCGGACTGCCCGCGCAGGAAAATGCGGTCGCCGTCGCCCGGCCGCCGCCCCACGAGCGCAATGGCGCGATCGTGCGCCTCGCCGAAGGCCGTCGCCGCGTCGGCATAACGCTGCTGGTCCATGCGCAGTTCGCCGATCTGGATGAGCGCCTTCGTATATCGGGAAAGCGTGGCGTCATCCATTGCCGCCGGCGGCTGCGCGGAGAAATGCGCCATGGCCCGGTCCCCCACCGATTCGAGAACATCGAGCCGCCCCACCCGGGCAAGCTGCGTCCGAAGATCGCCGAGCATGAATTCCAGAAGATCCTCGGCCTTGGCCTGCTGCTCGCGGGCACGCGTCCGCTCGATGGCCGCCTGTTCCTCGGCCCGGCGGGCCCGAACCGCCTGGACGGTGCTGATCGCGGTGCCGGCGATCAGCGCGGCGGCGACGGCCGCCGTGGCGCCGAAGGCCACCCGGTGCCGCCGCATCATTCGTCCGACGCGGTAACCGAGCGTCGGCGGGCGCGCGAAAACCGGCTCGTTCTGCAAGTGACGCTGGATGTCGAGCGCCAGTCCCGTCGCCGTTTCGTACCGCCGCGTGCGGTTTTTCTCCAGGGCCTTCATCACGATCCAGTCGAGATCCCCGCGCAGGAGAATGGCGAGCTGGGCCGGCGCCGTGCCGCGCTGGCGCGCGACCTTTGTCCGGTCCGAATCCTCCAGCGTGTCGAGGCGGGTCGAGGGCCGCGCCGGCTCGACCTCCCGGATGACGCGCCGGATCTCGTCGAGCCCGGCCTCCACGAGCGTCTTGGGATCGAACGGCGGCCGCCCGGTCAGCAGTTCGTACAGCAGGACCCCGAGCGAATAGATGTCGCTGCGCGTATCGACGTCGATGCCGCTGATCTCCGCCTGCTCCGGGCTCATGTAGGCCGGCGTGCCGATGAACTGCTCGAACGCCGTGAAAAGAGTGAGATCGGTCAGCCGTCCCTGCGTGGCCTTGGCGATGCCGAAGTCGATCACCTTCGGCATCGGCTCGCCGTCGTGCAGCGTGACCAGGATGTTCGACGGCTTCAGATCCCGGTGAATCACACCCTTGAGATGGGCGTGCTGCACGGCCTGGCAGACCGGCACGAACAGGGCGAGGCGCTCGCGGGTCGAGAGGTTCCGCTCGTCGCAATAGCGCGTGATCGGCACGCCGGCCACGAGCTCCATCACGAAAAAAGGCCGTCCGCTGTCCGTGGCGCCGGCGTCGAGGACGCGCGCGATCCCGGGGTGATCCATGAGCGCGAGCGCCTGCCGCTCGGCCTCGAACCGGGCGATGACGCTTTTAGTGTCCATGCCCAGCTTGATCACCTTGAGCGCCACGCGCCGCCGCACCGGTTCCTCCTGCTCCGCCATCCAGACGACACCGCAGCCGCCCTCACCGAGCTCCTGGAGCAGTTTGTAGCGCCCGATGCGGGCCCCGGGCCGGTCGCTGTGCGCCGGCCCGGCCGGGTCCTGTCCGCCTGGCGCCGGCGCCATGAAGGCGCCCGCGGATTCGTGGGCCGTCAGCAATGCCACGATGCGCCGCCGCAGCGCGTCGTCGCCCGCACAGGCCCCGTCGAGATAACGCGCCCGGTCCGCCGGCGGAACCAGCAGGGCCTCGCCGAAAACGAGCGCCTCCTTTTCCGCGGGGTCAATCATCCTGGATTCCGCCGCTCCATTGACCCTGGATGGCGCAGACAATGCGGACGAGAAGATGGTGAACCGATGGCAGCTCGAAGGCATTCACCGCCGAAGTGAGAATACCCAGCCGCCCACGACATTGATGGCGAACTCGAGTTCGCTCCGCGCGAATGGAATCGGATGGAACGCGAAATCACGGGCCGCCATCCACGACCATCCGCGCCCATCCCGGGCATCCGTGGTCTCAACTGCATTTTTGGGTTCACTGAAGCAGGGAAAGCCGCCGGAAATGAGACGGCAAATGACGTTCGCCGGGGCCGGCCGGCCGGTCGGACGTGTCACGCGCCATGGTCATTGTCGCAGGCGCGAAGGAGGCGCATCGCGGGCGGTCCAGCAAGACGGAAAACGACCGCACACAGGCACCCACCTTCCCCGGAAAGGCGAGGATGGCGGGGGCGCGAACGGGGAGTCGGTCGGCTGGTTTGATGGCGGAAGCCGCGGCGAAGGGGCAATGACGGGCGGCCAATCGAGGCATGCGTTTTTCCCGAACCGAACCGATCACCGTATCGAGGAAAACCGCACCGATGTTGACGAGAACCCGCGCCTGCCGGCACCGGACGATTCCCGGAAATGCGTAAATCCGCCCTGGCGCCCTCCATTGCCGGGAACCGTCGGTGGCGTCGCGCCAACTAAGGGTTTATGAACTCCCCGCTATCCCTGCATTTGCCGCGGCTCGGTGCCGCGTTGCTCGCCGCCATCGCCGGACTCGCCCTGGCCGCCCCTCTTTCGGCTTCGGACAGCCTCAAGCATTCCGATCGCGCCTTCATCGAGAAGGCGGCCAAAGCCGGACAGAAAGAGGTCCAACTCTCCGAAGTCGCGGCGCAGCGCGCCACGAACCCGCAGATCCGCGAGTATGCCCAGATGGTCGTGAACGATCACAAGATGGCCAACGACGAACTGGCGGCCTTGGCCGAACGCAAGGGCGTGATGCTTCCTGCGGCCGACGTCAATGTCTCCAAGTGGACCGAGAAGAAGACTTCGGCCTTCGACAAGGACTATATCGACGAGATGGTGGACGATCATGACGACGCGATCTCGCTTTTTGAGAAGGCGGCGAAGTCCGATGACCCCGACATCGCGTCCTTTGCGCAGAAGTATTTGCCGAAGCTCCAGTCCCACTACACCCAGGCGAAGACCTTCAAGAACATGTTCTGATTCGGTCTGACCGGATCGCCCGGGTCGCCCGCAAAACCTCCCGCCACCAAAGCAGGTGGCGGCACAACTTTCCTTCCCCATGGCCAAGAGATCTCCCCTTAGAAGCGCGCGCCGTGACGCGCGCCAGGGCAAATCGCCCTCGACGCAGGCAGGCGAATTCGTCCGGGATGAAATTCACCGCATTCGTTCCGGCAAGCACGGCGCGCGCTCGTCGAAGCAGGCCATCGCCATCGGCCTGTCCGAAGCCCGGCGCGCCGGCGTGAAACTGCCCGCGCCACGGGGCGGATCCTCGCGAACACGGAAGAAGGCCGTGCTCGATACCCGGCGCGGACGCTCCGGCCGGAAGCCGTCTCCGCGCCGATCCCAGGCGACACTGCGGGCGCTGAAGCGCGAAGGCACCGCGTCCGCCTCATCGTCCGCGCTGAGCCAGCAGGCCCGTCGGGCGGCAAGAGGCCGCACCACGGCCGAGCGGCGCCGAGCGGCCCGGAAAGCTGCCGGGACGCGAAAGAAGGCTTCATGATCCCTGGATCATTGAGCCGGGATTACGCAGTTCCATTGACCACGGATTGCACCGATAACACGGATGCAGAAGAATTCCACAGGAGCACGCAGAGATCGCTGAGCAAAGCGGTGAAGTTTTCATAGGAGAAAACAGAGCTAACGGAGGACCATCCGTCTCCGTTTCCTTCGTTCTCCTGTAAAACTTCTTGGTCTTGGGTCGCGCGGGGATCACCCCATGGCTCGGGCTGATGCCTGCGGTTATGTTGGCGTATCGTGCCGATGAAAAGAGCTCGAAATACCCAGTATGCCGAAAGCGAAAGACGCATTCGTGACTTGGCGCACCGGTTGCGCCGCGAAGTGGAGCGGGCCATCGAGCCCCGGGCCCAGGCGCTCCTCGAAAAATCGGCTGATGTCCTTGGCGGTCTGATCGTGGCCTTTGATGATTACAAGGAGCGCCGCTATCGCGAATGGGATCGCGAGGACCAGGCGAAGCCCCGCCCGCCGCGATCTGCCAGGCAAAAGCAACCGACGTCGAAGCGCCGCCGTCACACCAAAACAACGTCATGAAAAGATCATTCCGCAATACTCTCATACCGCCGCCGCGTGCCACCATCACGCGGTCCTCCGTTGAACCGATCGCCGAGCGATATCCGGCCCGCGAGCGCCAGCAGGTGACCCTTCATTTCAGCGCTCCGGATGCCCGCACCGTCCAGGTGGCGGGCGACTTCAACGAGTGGCGCCCCGAAGCCAATCCGCTCGCCGCCCGCGAGACGGGAGACTGGGTGGCCGAGCTCTCGCTCGGTGCCGGCGAGTACCAGTATCGCTTTGTCGTCGATGGAATCTGGACGGAGGATCCCAGCGCATCCACCAGCGTGGAGAATCCCTTCGGCAGCAGGAACTCGCTCCTGCGCATCGCCGTCGACGACCGCGTCGATCAACTCTGAGCGGCACTTGGGAGGTTGAGAGTTGAGAGGCTCGATGCCGAGTGTGGACTATTCGCGCGGTTCTCTCTCTGCCCGTACATGCTATTCGGTCCGTCGCCGCGTTTGATTTGGCGAGCGGCATGGAGTTTGGCATGCCTTGGGCGGATGCGAGGTCTTCTGCAAGGCTCCCGCCTTAAAGCGGCCATGGCGGTTCGCGTTCCCCTGCATTCGCGTGATCCGTGCAATCCGTGGTCAATCGAATCGCGGGGTCCAGGATCAACTGACCGCATGGACGACCAGCGGCTCGTCGAGCCGCGTGCGGAGCGTCGGATCGGGCGAATGCACCGGCTCGACAAACGCGTGGAGCCACCAGCGGGCGTAGAGTTCGCTGGCACACCGGCGGCGATGCGTGCGTTCGCCCACGGTGACCTCCGCCATCCAGCAATACGGCGCGTCGCCGACCGGCTCCAGGCAAAACAGCCGGGTGGCGGGATGATCCGTCGACAATTCGTGCCATCGTTCGACGGCGTCACGAAACGGATCGGTGGTGGTCGCGCCCTCGGCGACCGCCGCGCCGGCCTCGCCGATGGAGAAAAAAGGATGATGACTGCGGGTCTTCGAGAAACGGCTCATGGCAGGACGAGACAGGAAGTTGACGGTCGGATCGGGAAACGGTGGCGAGAAATCGGACAATATGGGCAAATCATTCGCGCGCCCATGCGTGGAGGGGATTGCGATCCTAACATTCGTGCCCGGACCGCGAAATGGGGTGACATCCTACCGATAAGGTGCGGCGGGAAATGACAAATCCACGAGGGGTTTGCCCATAATCGCGGGCGCCGGCCCGGCCGGCCGACGCCCGCGCGGATTATCCAGGGAGCCCCACAAAATGGGGCTGCCCTGATCCGCTTATAGGTCGTCAACAGGCTCGCCAGACCGCACCTTGAGGAACTGGCTTTCGCCCGTTACGACTGCCCCGGAGCCTGGACCTCCGCCGCTTGACGGCATTGCGGCCGATTCGGCGAAAGCGGTGACCTGGGCTTCGGGAAATTATTTGCCGGCGTGCGCCGCGTCGCCATTCGGAGGCGCGCGCACCAGCGCGGGAAAGAACGAATCATCATCGGTGACAGCGCATGCCACGATGCGTTCCCTTGCCGGCCGCATGCCGTCGGCGCGGAAAAATTTCAAAGCCGTGCGCGCAAATGGGATGGTGCGCGCGGAATGGGGGGGGAGGCGAATCGACGCATTGCAAATTGCGACTTTTCCGCCGCAACACGCCGCATGATGCGGCGAATCGCGCCGCGCGGCGCCTGCTTTTCTTCAATGCGGAACACGCCAGAGCTCGCCGTGTCCTGACTGGATGGGGGAACTGTGCGTCGCGGGCATCATCGAGGAATGTTCCGCGGGCCCAACCGAACCCGATTTAATTTCGTTCATCATTTCGCCTTCGAATTCTTCAATGCCCATTCCCCTCGCCGCCGCATGGCCCGCCTCGCCCGCGGGGATGAAACGGCCGTGTGGGATTTTTTCGTGTGCGCCATGATAAACTCCGGATTTCATTCGGACCCGCGCCACCCGGCCGGGAAACTCGCCCGCCTCATCCGGCGGATCTGCCTGCTGCGCGAGATGGGGGACGACGCGGCGGCGTCAGCCTTGGAAAAAAACGAGCTGCCCTCGCTGGCGGCGGGCAGCGACGCCGCGGACCTCGGGGAATTGAGCGCTCTTTTTGCCGCCGAGACCGATCGGGCCGCCGAAACCGCGATGCTGGCCGAGCTGATCGTCGCCCGCCTCACGCGCTTTTCGTCGGGCCGCGAGGCCCTCGCGGCCGTCGGCCCGGTGCCGGCGGCATCCGCCGCGATGCGCGCCGCACCGGCCGCGACGCCGGCGATTGCCGATTTGCTCGACGCCATGCTGCAGC
>DASYDZ010000189.1:0-14290 GCA_036499305.1 Candidatus Didemnitutus sp. | reverse complement strand
CACCAGCGATCCGGCGCCCGAGCCGCGGCCCGGGCCGACGGGAATGCCGTGCTGCTTGGCCCAGTGGATGAAATCCCAGACGATCAGGAAGTAGTCGATGAAGCCGGTCTTGCCGATGATCCCGAGTTCGTAATCGAGCCGATCAACCAGGGTCTTGGGCAGGGAAGCGGGCAACGAATCGGGCTGGCGGTCCTTCGCAAACGAGCCCGTCCGATATTCGACCTCGTAGCGGCGGCGCAGGCCGTCGATGCACAGGCCGAGGAGATAATCCGCCTTGCTCGATTTGATCTCGGGCGGAAGCGGATATTTCGGGTAGCGGTTCTCGTCGAAGCGCAGCGTGAGATCGCACATCTCGGCGACCCCGACGGTGTTCGTGACGGACTCGGGCACCTCCGCGAAGAGGCGGGACATCTCATCCCGGTCCTTGAGGTAGAACTGCGGCGTGTCGAACCGCATGCGGTTCGTGTCCTCCAGCTTCGCTCCGGTCTGGATGCAAAGCATGGTGTCGTGGGGCGACGAATCCGAGGCGTTGACGTAATGAACGTCATTCGTGGCGACGACCTTCAGGCGAAACTCGTCGGCGAGTTTCAGCAGCAGCGGTGCAATGCGAAGTTGTTCGGGAATGCCGTGGTCCTGGAGCTCGATGAAGAAATTCTCGCGTCCGAACATGTCCACGAACCGACCCGTCGCGCGCCGTGCATCCTCCCAGCGGTTTTGCAGCAGCATCTGCGGAACGAGGGCGGCTAGGCAGCCGCTGAACGCGATCAAGCCGGCCGAGTGGGCCGCCAGGGTCTCGAGATCCGTGCGTGGCTTGTAATAAAAACCCTTGAGGTGCGCGTCCGAGACCAGCTTCAGCAGGTTCGCATACCCCTGGGCGTTTCGCGCCAGCAGGCCCAGGTGGAAGATGTTCTTCTCGCCTTCGATCCGCGCGGTTTTTTCCAGGCGCGAGGTTTCGGTCAGATACACCTCGCAGCCGATCAGCGGCTTCACCCCCTGGGCCTTGGCGGCATTGTAAAAATCGATCGCGCCGAACAACACTCCGTGGTCCGTCAGGGCGACCGACTTCTGGCCCAGTTCGGTGACCCGGTTGATCAGCCGGTCGATCCGGCAGGCCCCATCGAGCAGACTGTAGTCGCTGTGGACATGGAGGTGAACGAAGCTGGTGTCTTTGGCCGCCACGAAACGTCATGGGAACCCCGCCTTGCACGCCGCCGCAAGCCGAAAGGTGGCGATTGAAAAAGTAGGCCGCGGTCCCCGCTGTTGACGGGCCGGCGCCGCGAGGGGCGATTTTGTAAGAAATTATGAATCAATACATAACCCATTGAGGGGACAGACCCTGTTCGGTGGTCGACAACAGGCCCACCCATGCCCGCGGAAACACGCCGGTATGCGCGGGAAAAATGGGGTTGACGGAGGGAAGTCGCGCTGGCTCTTTGGTCAGCTTTCCACCGATCACATCCGTCACTTTCCCATGTCTATTGAGATCAAGATGCGCAAGAATGAGCCGATCGATCGTGCGCTCCGTCGCATGAAGAAGAAGCTCGACCGCGAAAACATCATCAAGGATGTGCGCGCGAAGCGGTACTACGAGAAGCCCTGCGAGCGCCGCCGCCGCAAGGACAAGGTCGCGGCCTTCACCGCGATGCTGCGCGCCCGCTACGCGAACTGAGTCACGTCTTCCGACGATTCCGGCGGCGCGCTTTGGCTCGCCGCCTTTTTTGTGTCCGGACGCGGCGACGGAAACCCGGCCTTCGCCGGCCCGCGAAACGCGCGAAAAAAAACTTCGGCCTTGCTGGGCCTGAGCCGGACTCATGCCATTGAACACTCGATCGGCTCGGTGAAGCTGCGAATCAAATGGTGGAGCGTGTTGTCTTCTGTATGGACCGGAGACAACGCGTTCCACCCCCAACGGCATGAGTCCGGCCGAGGTTGCGCAGGCCGAAATCCATGGCGACGGGGATGGCGGCGGCGCACCGTTGGTCCGATCAGCAAGGCACGAGCGACGCAATCGCCTGGCGGCGCCGGCGTGGCAGCGGCGACTTCCGATCGGAATTGGCGTTACCAGCATCTCGAGGCGCACCGTTTGCGGATTTCGTGGTCAGCCGCGCCTCGCCCCGGCTTGCATCGCCCCACGGGAGGTTTAGCCTGCGGTGCCCCTGATGAAGCCAATTCTCGCCCTATCGACCTGCTGGTGTTCGTCGCGCCATCAGGATGGGCATGAGATGCTGAAGGAAATGGCCGGCCTGGGTTTCGAATGGGTCGAGCTCAGCCACGGGATTCGGATCACGCTTGTTCCGGGCATCCTGCGCGCGGTCGAGGAAGGGATCATCAAGGTCGCCTCCTGTCACAATTTCTGTCCGCTCCCGACGGGGGTCATGCACGCCGCGCCGAATCTCTACATGCCGACGGCGGCGGATGCCCGCGAGCGCGACCAGTGGCTGCGACACAGCAAACGCTCCATCGACTTCGCGCGGCAGGTCGGGGCCCGCGTGGTTGTGATGCACCTCGGCGCCATCACCTTCTTCTTTTTCAATCCGGAAAACACGATTGAGCGCTACCTGGAGGCGCATCCCGGCGCCGGGCGATCGGGTGACGCGGCCTATCGGAAAAAGCTCGAGGCGGTTCTCGCCAAACTGCGCGCGCGCCGGCCGGCGTTTTTCGATCACATGAAGGCCGGCCTCGATGCCTTGATCCCGTACGCGGCGGAGAAAGGCGTGCGACTGGGTTTTGAGAATCGCGAGAGCATGGACGAGCTTCCCCTGGACGAGGATTTTCCGGGCTTTCTCGCGGGTTTTCCGGCCGACGGACCGGCGGGGTACTGGCACGACACCGGCCATGCGCACCTGAAGGAGGATCGCGGAGTCCTGGTGCATCGCGAACACCTCGCCAAAAACGCGCCGCGGGCGCACGGTTTCCACCTTCATGATGTTGAATCCGGACAGGACCATCAGCCGGTCGGTTCGGGCACCATCGATTTTGAAATGGTAAGCGAGTTCTGGCGTCCCGAGCACGTTCTGGTGATCGAACTCAGCCCGCGCGTGCCAACCGAGGGCGTGGTGCGATCGAAGGTGCGGATTGAGGCACTGGTGACGAAACGGTTCGGTTGAGGGACCGCGAATAGCGCGACGCGGAGACGGGGCGGCATCGCCAGTGAAACCCGCCCTACGTTGCCACGACCAGCTCCCGCACCCAGCGGGCGTGCGGGCCCGACAGCGCGACCTCGTCCAGTCCATCGACGGGAACAAAAACGAAGGTGGAATCCCGCGCGATCCGGGAGGCAATAGTCTTGTTCCAGGTGACGGAGTAGATCGATTCGCGAATCCGGAAACGAGTGACGCTGCGCCGGCGCTCCAGCAGGAGATCGCAGGCTTCCGGCGAGACGCCGAGCCGGATCAACTCGGGCAACTCATGCAGCCCGCCGAGGCGGCGCTGCCCGTGGCCGGCCCGATGCAGCAGCAGGCGTCCGCGATGGACGCACCAGGCGCGAGCGACCGCGCGGGACTCATACTGCTTCGGGCGCAACCGCGGCATAGCGGCCGGATCTCCATGGCGCCGACCCGCGCAGAACGCGGCGACCGGACATTCGGTGCAGCGGGGACCGGAGCGCGTGCAAATGGTGGCGCCGAGTTCCATCATCGCCTGGTTGTGGTCGCCGGGTCGGGATCCGACGATCAAGGAGTCGGCGAGCGGATGAAAAAACGCGGCGGCATCGGAGTTGTCCTTGAACTCCCGCCGTTCGTTCGTGAGGCGCGCGAGGACGCGCACGACGTTGCCGTCGACGCACGCGGCCGCGTGACCCTGCGCGATGCTCGTGATGGCGGCGGCCGTGTACGGCCCGATCCCGGGCAGTTCACACCATTCTCCGGGCGTTCGCGGCATTCCGGGCCGGGCTTGCACGGCCAGCGCAAGTTTGTGCAGGTTCCGCGCACGGGAATAATAGCCGAGTCCGGCCCAGAGGCGCATGACGGTGTCGGCCGGCGCCGTCGCGAGGGCGGCGAAATCCGGCAGCGCCGCCATCCAGCGCTCGAAATAGGGCAGGACGGTGGCGACCTGCGTTTGCTGGAGCATGAACTCCGAAACGACGGTGCCATACAGCGAAGGCGACACGCGCCAGGGCAGGGGACGGGCATTTTTCCGATACCACGCATGCAGCGCACGCTGAAAGGACCGGCGGGACTTCAGGAGGGGCGGCACCGGGCCATTGGCGTCGAATTGCGATGTCCGGGGCAAGAAAAAGCGCGGGCGCGGTGGTTTTCGTCTTTGCTTTTTTGGCGGCAGTTTGCGGCCATGGCCGTCTGATGAAGGGACAATCCGAACCGGACCCCGAGCCGAAGGCCGTGACAATGTACACGATCAAGCTCGACGACGCCCAGATGGAAAAACTGCAGGCGGCCTGCGCCGCGCGCGGATGGGAATCATTCGAGGTCGCTTATGCCCGCTTCGCGTTCAAGGGGCCGAAGGTGAATGTCACGGCCTACACCAGCGGCAAGGTCGTCGTCGCGGGCAAGGAAACCCAGGATTTTGTCCAGAATGTGATCGAGGGCGAGGTGACGGGCGCTGCTCTGCTCGGCTACGACGACGTTCATCACCCGGAATGGTTCGAGCCGCATGCGGGACTCGACGAAAGCGGCAAGGGCGATCTTTTCGGTCCGGTCGTGACCGCCACGGTGATCGCCGAGCGGCCGGCCATCGAGGCCTGGCGCAAGGCCGGCGTGCGCGACAGCAAAACGATCTCCGACCCGCAGATCCTGAAGCTTGAAGACATGATCCGCGCGACCCCGGGAGCGATCGTCGAGACCTGTCAGTGCGGGATGGCGAAATACAACGAGCTGATGCTGAAGCCGCACGCCAATCTCAACCGGCTGCTCGCCTGGCAGCACGCCAAGGCGCTGGAAAAGGCCTTGCAGAAAAAATGGGTGCCACGCGGCCTCCTCGACCAGTTTTCCAAGGAGCCGCTGGTGCAGAGGGAGATGAAACGCCTCGGCCTCGAGCGGTTCAACCTGGACATGCGCACGAAGGCGGAGTCAGACCCGGTTGTCGCGGCAGCCTCCGTGGTGGCCCGCGCCGAATATGTCCGGGCGATGATGGCGTTGTCGCGCGAGTTTGGCGACCGGCTGCAAAAAGGCGCCGGCGCGCAGGCGAAAGCCCAGGCGGCCGACATCGTGGCGAAATTCGGGGCTCGTGCGCTCGGCGGATTCGCCAAGCTGCATTTCCGCACGTCGTACGAGGTGGTTTCCGCGGCGGGCAAGCTCGACGAACTGCCGCTGCCGGTGCCGCGCGAGAAGATGGAGTGGCGGTCCTGAGCGGATGGCGCCGGCCGTGCCGGTGGACGGGTTCTCGGTGCGGGGGGTAGAAGCGTACTTTTCCCGGGGGTCTGGCGCCCCCCGGCCACCATGGCCGGCATGCGATGGCACCGGGTCCGCGCGGCCCTCGACTGGCGCTTGCGTGCCGCGAGCGTGCGGCACTAATTAAACCCAATGCCCAAACGGCGCCAGTTGCGCGGTTTCGACCTCCAGCAGATCTTCGGTTTCGAAGGGCTGATGGGCGTGGACGAGGCTGGACGAGGTGCGCTGGCCGGGCCCGTGGTGGCCGGGGCGGTGCTGATCACGCGCGAGTTTCTCGAGGGGCGATGGGCCCAGACCAAGGCGAGCCGGGTCAACGACTCGAAGCTCCTCTCGCCCTCGGATCGTGAGGAGCTGTGGGTCGAATTCGAGGCGCTCGCGGCCAAGGGCCAGATTCACGCCAACTATGGGGTCGCCACGGTCGCGGAGGTCGAGACGGTGAACATCCTGGGCGCCACCAAGCTGGCGATGCGGCGGGCGCTCGAGGGCATTTATCCGGCGGCATCCTTTCAGCAATCGGAGGAGCCCGACCTGTTCGCGAGCGCCGCGGAGCGCGCGGCCTTCCAGCCGACGGTGTCCTGCAAGATCCTCATCGATGGCCTGCCGCTGCGTCATTTTCCGTATCCGCACCACGGCATCGTGAACGGCGACGCGCGTTCCCTGTGCGTGGCCATGGCGTCGATCATCGCCAAGGTGACGCGCGACCGGCTGATGGACGGTCTCGACCGCGAGTATCCCGCCTACGGATTTGGCCAGCACAAGGGCTACGGCACCGACGACCACCGGGAGGCGATCCTGAAGGTCGGCCGGTGCGCTATTCATCGCGACAGTTTCCTGCGGAAGCTCTTCGCGCAGCGCCGCGACGTCGAGGGGCAGATGACGCTCTTCGGCTGAGCAAATTCCGACTCGCCCCGCACGCGAAGCCGCGAAATCCTTGCACGTTTTCATGGCCGGCAAGAAAACCAGTTCGCTCGACAAGGTCCTCGCGCGCCTCGACCGGCTTGACACGGCCGGCCTGCACACGCTCGTGCAGCGGCTGGCGCGCGAGCGGACCCTGCTCGAGGCGGTGTTCAACACCCTGCAGGAGGGCGTGCTCGTGATCGATGCTGACGGGGTCATCGATTACGCGAATGAAGCCGCCGGCCGGCTGCTGGGCCTTCCCGAGCCCGCGGTCGAAACGTCCCTGTGGCGCGCCGTGCCGGGGTTGCGCGCCTCATTGCACGATGCGGCCTCCTCCGATGGCGGCGAAACCGAGGTGCCGGTGGTCACGCGTGAGTTCGAGCTCACCTACCCGAACCCGAGCGTGCTGCGGCTTTACATGGTGCCGTTTCGCGAGGGCGAAAAATCGGAACGCCGGTTCGCGATCATCCTGGCGGATGTCACCGGCGAGAGGAAGTCGACCGACGAACGCATCGAAAACGAAAGAATATCGTCGATTCTCCTGCTCGCGGCCGGCGTGGCGCACGAGCTCGGCAATCCGCTCAACTCGCTGACGATCCACCTCCAGCTTATCGAGCGACGGCTGAAGAAGGTTCCGGGCTCCAAGGAGGCGCGCTCGCTGGGTGAATCGATCAAGGTCTGTCAGGACGAAGTGACGAGGCTCGACGGCATCATCCGGAATTTTCTCGAGGCCATCCGGCCGCGGCCGCCGGACCTGGCCGAACTGGGTCTGGGCGAAGTGATCGAGGACGTCCTGCGTTTTCAGGCGCGCGAACTCGAGGACCGCGGGATCCTGGTCGAGTTGGAGCTTCCGGGCGGGATGCCGGTGATCATGGGCGACCGCAACCAGCTCAAGCAGGTGTTTTTCAATCTGTTGAAGAACGCGATGGAGGCGATGCAGGCGGGCGGCCGCCTCAGCCTCAAGGTGCGGGCCGACGACGATTCGGTTTTCGTGGCAATCGGCGATACCGGCAGCGGCATCAAGACCGAGGACCTCGCGAAGCTGTTCCAGCCCTACCACACGACGAAGGTGACGGGCCACGGACTTGGGCTGATGATCGTGCAGCGGATCATGCGCGAGCACGGCGGTCACATCGGCATCGAGAGCAAGGAAGGGGTCGGCACAGTCGTCACGCTCCAGTTTCCGCAGAGGCACCGGCGCGTGCGGATGCTGCCGTCGGGCTAAGCCAAGATGCGGCGGAAGCTGGTTTTGATTCAGGATCGACAGGTCCCCCGGTGGTCGCCGATGTCCCCATCGGCGATCGCTTGCGTGGATGGGGAAACCGAAGCTCATCGTCCCGGGGTCTCACGCCCCCGGCTACAACCACGACGCTCGCTGCCGCTGGCTCGGATGTAGCCGGGTCCGAAGGGCCCGGTTCTTCCACCTGCGGCGGATCGTCCACCAACCGCTCGATCGTTGCGATCATGACCCGGCGGCCGCCGATGTCTCGTCGGCGATCGCTTGCGTGGATGGGGAAACCGAAGCTCATCGTCCCGGGGTCTCACGCCCCCGGCTACAACCACGACGCTCGCTGCCGCTGGCTCGGATGTAGCCGGGTCCGAAGGGCCCGGTTTTTCCACCTGCCGGTTGGATTACGATCGCGGTCCCCGGGCAAAAAAACGCGCCGGAATTCAGCCGGCGCGTGGGAATCAGTTTTGCGCTTTCTTGTCGTCGGCCGCGGGCGGCGATTTCGGCGGCGGAGGCGGAGGAGAGCTGCGCTCGTGGGACGGAGGGGGCATCGATTTCGGCGGCGGTGGCGGCGGACGATTGTTCGGGACGAAGTTCGGCTGGTGGTACGTCGAGTTGGGGGGCGGGGGATTGTTACTCTGGCCGTTGGCCGGCCGTGGCGGCTCCGGTGTGCGCCCGCGGGAATGATCATCGATCGGTGCCGGCGGATTGTTGTGCGGCGCGGCCGGCGTGGTCTGCGCCGGAGGACGCGGCGGATTGTTCGTCGGCGGATGATTGTTGCCCGTTTCGCCACGTGTGGGCGGGTGGCCGGCAGCGGCGCCGGTGGGTACCGTCGGTGCCGGTGGATGGGGAGGATTTGGTGTCGAAGGGTGACCGCCACCCGATTCGTTTTTGGGGGCGGGGTGTCCGCTGCCATTGCCAGGCGGCGTGTTGGAAGGATGGCCGGTGGTCTCCGGACCGCCTGGACGATGATGGTCGGGGGGCGGCGGATTGCCCGGTTGGTGCGGTGGATTGCCGGGTGGATTTCCTGGATGATTGCCCGGATTCGTCGGGCGACCTTGGCTCGGGTTGCCGGGGTGGCTGCCATACGGCGGATGGTTTCCCGTTCCATTGCCCGAGCGCGGCCAGTGATGTGCGAAGTCCGGAGGCTGATGGTGCGGCATCGTCACCGAACCGGGCGGACGCGGGTGCGGACGGTAGGATGGGGGGCGCGCCGGCAGGCGGCGACGCCCGATCTCCCCGACGTAGGTGAAGTCCCAGATGAAATACGGATCCTCGGGGAAGAACAGGTCCGTGGTTTCGAGTCCGATGGGCGTGGCGACCTGGGTGTCGCGGCTGAAGACCGAAAGCGTAAATCCGCCGCCGCTCACGATGGCCCGAACGACTCTCGTTGCCTCGTCGGGATCACCGATCAATTCCGACTCGCTGCTGATGTAGCCGCGATCGATGAGGTACGAGACGATCTGCTCGCGCTGGGTCTCGTAGTCGGCCGCGGTGCTGTCATCGGGCATGACGATCACGAGTGAAGTCGGAATGCCGGGTTGAGGCGGCGGGATGTAGCTCCCGGCGTCGGCGGAGACATAGGTCGTGCCATTTGGCGGCGGGGCATAGCCCTGCGATGCATCCGGCGGGTAATAGCATCCGGCCAGCATGAGCAGGACGGTGGCCAGGGCGGGGACGAGCAGGGGCAGAGCGGACCGGGCGGGGAATTTCACGGGGGCGTGGTCGTTGAGGTTGGACTGCAGGCTGAAGCCGGAGGTTCCGATGGCAAACGCGGATTCGTGGAATATCCTGCTGAAAGACCGTGACGGCTTGTATCGGTTGTACGGTTACGCCCAATTCCCGGAGTGAAACCGCTATATTCGAGGCATCCGTGTAACTGATACCATGCGAAAAGCGTCATGGCGGTGGGCGCGCCGGGACCGAGGTCGCTGGCGAGTTCCCGGGCAGGGCAACTCGGGAGAGGCGCCTCCCCCGGGTGGCCGCGTCGGGCAAAATGCCCGGCGTCAGTTGAAGACGCGTGCCACCTCGAATGGCGCCGTTGTGGATTTGCATGCAACGTTTACGGGCATCAGCATCGGGGTCCATGACGATCATTTCCTGCGACCCGAGCCATGCACCCGCCATCCTCGCCATCCTGAATGACGCGATCGTCAACAGCACGGCCCTCTACGACTATCATCCGCGGACTCCCGCGATGATGCAAACGTGGTTCGAGGCCAAGGCGCGGGGCAACTTTCCCGTCATCGGGGCGACGGACGATGCCGGTATACTCATGGGGTTCTCAAGCTACGGCACGTTTCGCGCGTGGCCGGCCTACAAGTATTCGGTGGAGCACTCGGTTTACGTTGACGCGCGCTTCCGGGGCCGCGGTCTCGGCCGGCGGTTGATCCAGGAGGCGATCGCCGCGGCGACCAGGCAGCAATTTCACATGATGATCGGCGGGATCGATGCGTCCAACGCCACGAGCGTCGCCCTGCACAAGGCGCTCGGATTCACTCATTGCGCCAGCATCAAGCAGGCGGGATTCAAATTTGGCCGCTGGCTGGATCTTGAATTTTATCAGCTCATCCTGCCGACGCCCGCGCAGCCGGTTGACGGCTGAGATTTCCCAAATGGGGCGGGATTTCCAAATCCCGCCAAGGCCGGCGGCATTCGGCCCATTCGACAGGCTCAGGGCTGGCGATGCCGGCCTGCGACCAACGGGCGCGTCAGATCACGCTCGAAGCCGTGCGCACACCGAGCGAACGCAGCAGGGCCATCATCGCCTTGAATTCGGGGCCTTGCGGATCGTCGGCGAGGATGGTGGCAATCACGCCGATCTGGTCGGGCAGCGACAGGATCACGAAGGTCGCTGACTTGTAATCGCCAGCCACGCCCGGCTGACCCACGAGATTCTTGTCGGTGAAAGTCGCCGAGAAGCCACTGCCGTGAGGCGTCTTGAATTCACGCGCCACGACCTTGCCCTCCACGGACTGGTCCACCATCGAGCTCGCGCTGAGCGTGAGCAGATCCTTGAGCATGTCGCGGTCGGCGAAACGCTTTTCGGAATCGACCAGGACCGTGACGTTGCACTCCGCATTGGAGCCATTGCGCGCCACGATCTTGATCGTCTTGCCGTCGATTCCCTCCGGATTCTCGGCCGTCTGCATCTTCAGGGTCGCGGTCAGATCGAAGATGACGGCGCGGCCCGCACCGAGATCGATGGTCTTGTCGGCGGCGAGGGCGGACGTCGCCACCGACAAGATTCCGAGAACGACAAGGGACCGGAGAAGGGGAATGGTCATGATGCTGGTGTGGGTCGGAGAATCGGCGCCGGCGGACCGGGCGGATGAAACTCGGGATGCTCTGACCCTGGCAGCCGGCCCGGAGTTCCGGGCAGGTTACCAGGATGCGCGATTGGATCAGTGCCGGACGAGAAGAATGAGCCCCGCCAGACACAGACCCATGCCGGCAAGCTTCTGCGGGGTCAGGGTTTCTCGAAAAAGCAGCCAGGCCAGCGGGGCCAGGATCAGCACGGAGGCGGCATTCATCGCCAGGGCCGCGTATCCGAGGCTCCAGCCAGCCCGATAGGCCAGGAGGATGCCGGTTTCGATACCGACGATGCCGAGTGCCACGCCCGCCACGGCCGGATTAAGGTCGCGCCAGGCTCGCGAACCGTCGGGCCAGAAGACGAGGCCGAATGTGCAAATGCCTGCGGCGCCGAGATAGGCCACGATCAGCGGAAAAAACGGATTTACCACTGCGGGCAACTGCTTCATCGATACGTGGTACACGACGGCGCCGATGGTCGCGATCAGGAGGGCAAGGAGGTACATGTTTGAGATGGCGAACGAGTGAGAGTACTCGAGCCGATTGGGTTGGAAGTCGAGTGTTGCGCGACCAGACGACGGACGATCCCGGCTCGTGCATTGAACCCACGGCTGCTCCGTTCCAGTCGGCGACCGGGAGACGGTAGCTTCATGCGTCGGTCTTCGTCTTCAGCAGTTCTCGTATTTCCAGTTGCGGGACTTTCCTTCGGCCAGCCATTCGACCGTGGTGGCCAACCGGGTGGCCTTGGTTTCCTCGCGTTTGGCTTCGGTCAGCCATTCGAGGTATTCCTTGCGGTGCGAGTAGCTGAGCTTGTCCCACGTGGCCGCGGCCTTCCGGTTTTTCTTCAACGCTGCCGTCAAAGTCGGAGGAATGCGAAGAGGCGCTTTTGGTCCGGGTTTCGGACGCGCTCGGGCGGGCTCGCCGGACTCCAGCAGTGCGACCGCCATCTCGACGTATCGCGCCATTTTCGCGTCGGAGGGAATATGGTCGAGCGACGAAATCCGCCCCATCAGGCCCATCGCGTCGCCGGGTTTGTAACCGTCGCGGACGAGGATCGGCTCCATGTCCTTGTGCCAAAAACCAAACGAAAGATGCTCCTTGAAAGCAGCCATGCCGGCCAGGATGCGACCCTGATGGCTGAAGCTTATATGACTCCAGCGAATCGATTCCTCCACCTCCGGACAGCCGCGGTGGACTAGTTTTCGGAGATGCCTGAGCACCGGCTGGGCGAACGGCCTGGACTTTGCGATATAGTCGTCAACACGGGGATCGGTCTTGGGCATGGACTGGGAATAGCGACAAAAAGCGGGTGACAGAAGTCTGAAGGCTGAAATCACCGGTCGAGGGATCGGAGCTCGGACCTCGGAAATCGAATTTGGCCAAGCACGGAAACGCATGTGGCTCACCTAAGGGGGACAGGCCCCGCGGAGTTCGCGGGTAGAACGATGCTGCCCCGAACAGGGACAGGCCCTTGCGGCGACGGCTCGAGCCCCGAACGGGGACAGGCCCTGGCATTGAACGCCGATTGAGATCCGTGGAGCATTCGATCTGCTATAATCGCGGACGTTCGATAAGTTTAGTTATTATTGATCAAAGCCTTCCAACTTGTCAGCTCGAACTGGTTTTGATCCATTGCGGATGTGGGGGGTCCCAGAATCTTCCGCATACATTGCGCAAATCGTTAGCATATAGTAAAACTGAGACATCGCGTCTCAATTCCCGTTGACCATGGAAATGGTCAAAGTTGGGATATGACCATGGTTCCGAGTGTCCTCATTGTAGACGACGAGAAGCATACCCGGGAAGGATTGCAGCAGGCCCTCCAGGAGAACTACGACGTCTCGGTGGCGGCGAGCGCCGACGAGGGTTTCAACCTGATGGATGCCCAGGAATTTGATGTGATCGTCACCGACCTGCGGATGCCGGGAAAAAGCGGCCTGAAGGTGATCGACAAGGCCCTGACCCTGGGAAACAAGCCGGCGGTCATCATGATGACGGCCTATGGCAGCATCGATTCGGCGGTCGAGGCGATGAAGCGCGGGGCCGTGGATTTTCTGACGAAGCCGGTCAACATCGAGCGGCTCGAAATCCTGATCCAGCGGGCGCTGAAATCGAAGACCCTTGAGGTTGAGGTGAAGCAGTTGCACGAGCGCCTCGACGAAAAATTCAACCCGGAAGGCATCATCGGCACCTCGCCGAAACTGAAGGAACTGATCGAGCGCGTGAAACTGGTGGCGCCCTCAAAGGCGACCATCCTGATCGAGGGAGAGACCGGCACCGGGAAGGAGCTGGTCGCGCAGGCGATCCACCAGGCAAGTCCGCGCGCCCAGGCGCCGTTCATGCCGGTGCATTGCGCCGCGCTGCCCGCGGCCCTGCTGGAAAGCGAACTTTTCGGCCACGAACGCGGCTCGTTCACGGGCGCGACGGAACGCCGGATCGGGCGCTTCGAGGCGGCGGACGGCGGCACGGTTTTTCTCGACGAGATCGGTGAGATCGGCCCGGAAATCCAGGTAAAGCTCCTTCGCTTCATGGAAACGCGGAGCTTTGAGCGTGTCGGCAGCACGCGGGCGCTGACGGTGGACGTCCGTCTCGTGGCGGCCACGAACCGCAATCTCGAGCAGATGGTGAAGGACGGGAAGTTTCGCGAGGATCTGTTCTTTCGTCTTAACGTCGTGCGCCTGACCACGCCGCCCCTGCGCGAGCGCACGGAGGACATCCCGCTCCTGCTGGATCATTTCATCAGGCAGTTCTCGAAGGAGAACGGTTTTGAGCCGATCACGATCGAGCCGGGCGCCATGCGCTATCTCCAGTCATATCCCTGGCCGGGCAACATCCGCGAACTGCGCAATTTTGCCGAGAACACCGTGGTGATGCAGCGCGGCGGCTCGCTCGACGAATTCGGCCTCGATGCCAAGTTTCGCGGCGAGATTCCGGGTTCGCCCGTGTTCAGCACCGCCGCGCCGGCGAATCCGCTGTCCGTCGAGGAAAACGGCAAGCGGCTGCTCCGGGAAGCGCTGATCAAGGCCCACGGCAATCGCACCAAGGCGGCGAATCTGCTCGGCATCTCCCGTCGCACCTTGCACCGGAAAATCGCGCAGTGGCCGGAACTCGACGTGGTGGACCGCTGAGCCGGAACGATGCAGGAGAAGCTGGTTTTGCTCCAGGATCGACGGCTCCCTTGGTGGTTTTGGTGGGCGCCGATTTCCACCTTGACGACAGAGGCGTCGGTTTCGTTCCGGCCAAGCGGAAACGATTCGGCTGAGAGTTGAAGGGCTGTTTCCCGACGACAGGGCAGCGGCGCGGGCCTGATCGACCGGACCCATGGCCCGCCCGCCCCTCGCCCTTTCGATGCAAAGGTTTCCGCTGAGGCATTGCCATCGCACCAGCCATGGTGAAAGTGGCGGGCGTCCCGCACGGGGCATCTGATGAGATCGCCGCAGGATTTTATTCATTGGCTCGAACAGGGCGCGGGCGCGCGCTGGATGGTGCGCGTCGCGTTGATCGTGCT
>DASYDZ010000188.1:0-3478 GCA_036499305.1 Candidatus Didemnitutus sp. | reverse complement strand
GGCCTTCAGCGCCGGAGTCTTGACCTCTTTCTTTTCGTCGGCCACGCCGCCGGAACGCGGCGAAACCTCCTCGCCTCCCCCGCCGCCGGAGCCGCCGCCCGCCGGGCCGCCCTCACCGGGGTTGCCGGCGGCGAACTGCGGGTCGAGTTCCTTGAGGATTTCCTGGCGCGTCCGCTCGATGTCGATGTCCAGCGTCTTGAGGACGCGCGCGGCCACGCCCTCGCCCTCGCGCAGGAGTCCGAGGAGAATGTGCTCGGTGCCGACATAGCTGTGACTGAGCGCCTTGGCTTCCTTGCCCGCCAGGGCGAGAACCTTCTTCACGCGCGGCGTGTACGGAATGCTGCCGATGGGCGTCTTGCTTTCCTGGCCGATGCCAACCTGCTTCTCCACCTCGCCGCGCACCGTCTCGAGATCGAGGCCCATCTTCTGGAGCACGCTGACCGCGACGCCCTGACCAAGCTTGATCAGGCCGAGCAGCAGGTGTTCCGTGCCCACATAATTGTGGTGAAAACGGTCGGCTTCCTTCCGGGCCAGCGCGAGCACCTGTTGCGCGCGCGGCGTGAAATTGTTCATCGGTTCCATGCAGGGTGTTGTTAAATTGGTTTACTTGGCCGCTTCATTGAAATCCGGCTTCGGGACTTTTTCAAATTCCGTGCGGAGCAGGTCGCCCCGGAGCGTGTCCCGCTGACCGGCCTCGGCCGCGCGGCGGCTCGAGTGCTGGATGTGGCCCGGCTGGCATTCGATGAACAGCCGGTCGACGACGGCGCGCTGCGAATCGGGGAAGACCCCGAGATCGATGCCCAGGCGGATCAGCGAGAGCAGGTTCATGCATTCGCTCGAGTTCAGCAGATGGCCGTTCTGGAGGATGCCGTAAGCGCGTCCGATCTTGTCGAAAAGCTTGGTCGACTCGGTCTCGATCAGCTTTTCCCGCGCGTTGAGCTCCTGCTCGATGATCGTGTTCAGCACGCCGGTGAGATGCTTGATGATGTCCTCCTCGGTCTCGCCGAGCGTGGTCTGGTTCGAGATCTGGAAGATGCTGCCGCTGGCATCGGAGCCCTCGCCGAAAAGACCCCGCACGGCCATGCCAAGCTGGTTGACCGCCCGCACGACTTTTTCCATCTGCGCGGAGATGACCAGGGCGGGCAGATGCATCATCGTGGACGCGCGGATCGCCGTCCCGAGGTTCGTCGGGCACGCCGTGAGGTAGCCGAGGCGCGGCGAAAACGCATAGTCGAGGTGCTCCTCGAGGTCGGAATCCAGCGAATTGATGGTGCTCCACACTTTCTTGAAGGAGAATCCGGACCGCAGGACCTGGATGCGAAGATGGTCCTCCTCATTGATCATCACCACGCAGGACTGATCCTTGCTGATGACCAACCCGGCGGCATTCTTCGAGCGGCTGAGCTCGCGGCTGATCAGGTGTCGCTCGACGAGGATCTGCTTCTCGAGCTCGCTGAGATCGTCGACGCCGACGGCGAGGCCGCGCTTCATCTGCGGCAGGGACGCGACCGCCTGCAGGCAGGTGCCGAGCACCTCCTGATCCTGTCCGTCCTTCGCCCAGCCGGGAAACGGGAGATGCGCCAGGTTGCGGGCCAGCCGGATGCGCGTCATGAGCACCACCGCGCTCTTGTTGGCGGAGGTGTCGGTCAGCTCGGATGGCGCAGCGATAAGCTCGTTGATCTTCATTTCAGGATTTCGGCTTCGGGGTCGCCGACTGGCGCACCTGATGCAATTCGTCGCGGTAGCGGGCCGCGTCCTCGTAACGCTCGGATTTGATCGCCTGGTCGAGATCGGTCTCGAGTTTGGTGAGGCGTTCGTAAAGCGAGCGGCGCTCGAGCGCCTTTTGCGGCACCTTTCCGACGTGGTTCGTGCCCTTGTGCATGCTGTCGAGGATCGGATCGAGCGCGACGGAGAAAGCTCCATAGCACGCCGGGCAGCCAAAACGGCCGGTCTTCTTGAAATCCTGTTGGGTGAGGCCGCAGGTCTCGCACCGGATTTCACCCGGGCTTTCCGGGTTAAGGGTCGACTTGACGAGCAGGTCGGCCAGCGAGAAACCGCTCGGATCGGTGACACCCTTGGCCTGCGCACAAGCCTCGCAGAGATCCACCTTGTGGATCTTATTATTAACGATCTGCGTCAAATGAACCGTTGCCGGTTTTGAGCAGATATCGCACTTGAGGGAATTCGGCATGTCTTGATGTGAAAACGGGTTCGGCAGCGTGCCCCGGATGCGCTCGCCAACAGACAAAGGAACGCGTGACCTTCCCGAAATCGAGCATGCTCAATACCCTTGAAGACGCAAGCGTGCAGTAGCCTCCCGTTCGGGTCGTAAACCCGTCCCCATCAGGTGCCTCGGACAGGACATTTTGCGTGCCAGCGAAGGCTCCGGCGATTCATGCAAACGCAGCAAAACCGCTCCTTGATGCCCTCGCGCCGGGGGTTTGGCTGAAATTCGCCATGCATACCAAAATGCCCTTAAATTTGCGCCCGTCCGCGGGCTTCACCCTCATCGAACTCCTCACGGTCATCGCCATCATCGGCATCCTCGCCGCCCTCATTTTTCCCACGGTCGGAAAGGTGCGCGAGACGGCCCAACGGACGGTCGACGCGAACAACCTCCGGGAAATCATCAAGGCCGCGCACATCTATGCGGCCGACAACAACGACCGGCTGCCCGATCCGCAAAGCCCGGGCACATTGACCGGAGGCGACGGGCCGCAGATTTGGGCCGGGGTCATGGCGCAGCGCGGCATTCTCACCGATCCCAGTTTCTATTTTGCCAAGAACGATCCGGTGTTTGACGGCACATTCCCGTCCGCGATCGTCACGCCCGCCGATCATTCGCAGTTGGATCCGAGCTTTACCACCAATCGCGTCCTGAGCTTTGAATTTGTCGGCGGCCTGCGCATGGGCGACGCTCCCACCACGCCGGTGGCGTTCACCCGGGGTCTGTTGGCGGATGGTACGTGGGATCCGTCCAACGGCACGTACAAGTCCCTGGGAGGGCACATCGCCTTCCTCGGCGGAAACGTGCAGTTCTACTCCAACACCACGGATGCCGCCAATCAGCTTACGCTCAACAATGGCAAGAAAGGGCCATCCGTCCTCCAGGCGCTGCCCTATAATGCGGTGGCGACAGCCAATCCTCGAGTCTATGCGACCCCGCCCGCCGGAGTGGGTTCGCTGGCGGGAACGCCGGCCGAGGCGGCGCCCTGACCCGGGCCGCGACATTCGCGGCGTATCCCCGTCGGGCCGACGCCGGATGCCGCGGCGATGACGGGCCTGTCCCGCGGCCTGCGCGGGCTTTTTCCTTTCCCGGCCCCGCCCTATTCGATTCGCTGGGCCGGCATGTCTCCCGCCACTCCGACGTATGTCATCGGCCACAAGAATCCTGACGCCGACTCAATCTGCTCGGCGATCGCCTATGCCGCATTCAAGGAGTATCAGGGCGAACTGGGTTACGTGGCCGCGCGTTGCG
>DASYDZ010000187.1:0-7518 GCA_036499305.1 Candidatus Didemnitutus sp. | reverse complement strand
CTTTTCCGCGAGTGGAAAACCGTGACCATTCCCCGGGGACCGGATCACGTGGAGAGCGGCCAAATTGCCCGGCGATTTTCCCGCTGCTGGAGAAGACCGGCGGCACCCAGGAGGGAATCGGGAGACGCGCGGGCGACGAGGTCGATGGAACCGGCGCAAACATCCACCATCGGTCGGTGCGGGTCAGCGAGGCTGCGGTTCAGATGAACCGAGCCACCGTCCGGAGCTGAACAGCAATTCGAAAAGATAGCCGACGGTTTCCTTGACCAGATCCTCCGAGCGGATGCTGGACTGCCACCACGGGCCCTCAGCGCGGCGCGCTGGAACCCACGAGACCACGCCAACCTTTGTCCCGGGCCCGAACGCCTTGGCGAAAATCAGCCGACTGCGACGCGCGTGCGGTCCGGCGGTGAAGACATTGATGGCGGGAGGATGCAGCCCGCGGGAGGCCAATGCGTCACGGGCGGCGACCGCCGTCGCGTGCGTTCGCTGCACGTTGGTCTCGACTTGGCGAGCGGTGATGACGTCTTCCGGCGGCAAGCCCTGGCGGACTAAAAAATCATGAGCCTCTTCGGCATAATTCCATCGCCGCGAGTCCCAGGGACTTTCGCTTGGTCCGCCGGCGGCGACCAAGTAGCGATAGTGCCCGTGGACGAATTCGTCCTTCGCGGCGGACAATCCGTCAAATCCGATCCACGCTTCGACGACCAGGGTGTCGGCCGGCTCGCGCTGGGTGAGCGAAAGAAACGATTCGGCCTCGAACAGCCAGAGGGCGGCGAGGCCGACGAGAAAAGCGGCCAGAAGCAGCCAGCCCCATAGTGTGGGGACGGGAAGCGTTCTGCGACGGACCAGCACAACAGGCATCGGATTGATTCAGCGGCGGTACGGAATCAGGCGGGTCGAAATGATTGGGCACAGCGCTGGAGCGGACGCGCCGGCGGGGCTCCGACTACACCGATCGTGCGTCGCGATTTCTCTCCAAGTGCGCCTCAGGCCTTCCAAACCTGGCCGGGCGACGTGCTGACGGCAGCCATGGCGTTGCGCGAGTCGACAATGCATGGCGCCCATTGCGCGAGTTCCTGGTAGTTGACCGAGGCGTGATTCGTTGCGAGGAGCACGGCGTCGAACGAGGAAATTGTCGCCTTGTCCCAGGCAACCGACTTCGTGCCGGCCCACTGGGGATGCTCGCGGGTGAGTTTGACGACCGGCACGTAAGGATCGTGATACGAGACCAACGCGCCGCGGTGCTTGAGCATTTCCATCAGGACGTAGCTCGGAGATTCCCGGTCGTCGTCGACGTTCGGCTTGTACGCCAGACCCAGCACGAGGACCTTGCTGCCCTTGACCGGCTTGCTGCGCTCGTTCAGCGCCTCGGCCACGCGATGAATGACGTATTCGGGCATGGCGGTGTTGATTTCGCCGGCCAATTCGATGAAGCGCGTGTGCTGGCCGAATTCGCGCGCTTTCCACGTGAGATAAAACGGGTCGATCGGAATGCAATGGCCGCCCAGGCCGGGACCGGGATAGAAAGCCATGAAACCAAAGGGCTTGGTCTTGGCGGCATTGATGACCTCCCAGACGTCGATTCCCATGGCCGCGTAGACCACCTTGAGCTCGTTCACGAGGGCGATGTTGACGCCGCGGAAGGTGTTCTCGAGCAGCTTGGCGGCCTCCGCGACGCGGCACGATGAGACCGGCACCAGCGTCTTGATCGCGATCGAATAGAGTTCGGTGGCCTTCTTGAGGCAAGCCGGGGTGTAGCCGCCGACGATCTTGGGAATCGTCGCGACGACGCTGCTCGGATTGCCCGGATCCTCGCGTTCCGGCGAGAACGCGAGGTGGAAATCGACGCCTGCTTTGAGACCGGAGCCTTTTTCGATCACCTCCCGCAGATCATCGTCCGTCGTACCCGGATAAGTCGTCGACTCCAGCACGACCAGCGTGCCCTTTTTCAGATGCGGGGCGAGCGCCTTGCCGGTTTCGGTGATGTACGAGATATCCGGCTCACGATTCTTGTTCAGCGGAGTCGGAACGCAGATGATCACGGCGGCGACGTCCTTCGCCAGCGAGAAATCCGTCGAGGCGTGGAAGGCCTTCCGGTCGACCATCTCCTTGATCGACTCGGGACTGATGTGCTTGATGTAGCTGCGGCCGGCGTTGAGGGATTCGACTTTGGCGCGGTCGATGTCGAGACCGAGCACCGACGCGCCGCACCGGGCGAATTGAAGCGACAATGGCAGACCGACGTAACCGAGGCCGACGATGGCGATGTTCATGGTGGTTGGGATTCGTTAATTTTGGAAAAGGCTCAATGCAAAGGAATTTACGGCAATGTCCTGATTTCAAACCGGGGGCCGGACAATCATCAGTCAAACAAGGCACTTTTACAGGAGGCCACCGAGGGCGCGGAGCAGCCGCCAAACCCGAACTCCTTCTCTCGGCGGCCTCGGCGGCCTCCTGTGAAAATCAATTCAAAATCAGGACACTATCGAATTTACTGGGAAACAAGAGCGAAAGGCGGGTTCAGCCATTCCCCGGCACCTGGGCCGCCACGTAACGCCCGATTTCCAGCGACGCGGTGGCGGCGGGGGAGGGCGCATTGCAGACGTGGACGGCGCTCGCTTCCCGGATGATCAGGAAATCGTCCACCAGTCCGCCGTCGGGCAGGAGCGCCTGGGCGCGGACACCCGCCTCACCGGGAACCAGGTCGTCCGCCTGGATTTCGGGAATCAGTTGCTGCAGGCTGCGCACGAACGCGGCCTTGCTGAAGGAGCGGTGCATCTCCCGCAGGCCGGCGGCCGCGTGCTTGGCCGCGAGCTTCCAAAAACCGCCATAGGTCATCGTCTCGGCGAAATCGCGCAGGTTGAAGGAAGTCCGGTGATAGCCCTCGCGCTTCATGCTCAGCACCGCGTTCGGACCAGCATGAACACTTCCGTCGATCATGCGGGTGAAATGAACGCCAAGAAACGGGAACTGCGGATCGGGCACGGGATAAATCAGGTTTTTCACCAGCGACCGGCGCTCCGGCCTGATTTCGTAGTATTCGCCGCGGAAGGGCACGATTTTTGCCGTGGGTCTTGCGCCCGCCAGCCGGACCACGCGATCGCTGTGCAGCCCCGCGCAATTCACCACGGTCCGGGCGGCGAACTCTCCCTGCGTGGTTTCGACGACGGTGTCGGCGGAGTCCCGCCGAAATCCCGTGACCCGCGTTCCAAGGTGCAGTGATCCGCCCTTTCCGCCGATCAACTCGGCCAGCTTCCGGCAAATGGCGGCATAACTCACGATCCCGGTGGAGGGCACGAGGACGCCTTCAACGCAACGCACGTGCGGTTCGTTCTCGGACACGGCTTCAGGCGCGAGTTTTTTGACGCCGAGACCGTTGGCCACTCCGCGATCATGGAGCTTCTGGAGTCCCGGCAGCTCTTCCGGGGAGGTGGCGACGATCACCTTTCCGCAGATGTCGAATGGAATTCCGTAAGCGCGGCAAAACTCCAGGATGCGACGATTGCCTTCCCGGCACATCTGCGCCTTGAGACTGCCAGGCTTGTAGTAGATGCCCGAGTGAATGACCCCGCTGTTGCGCCCCGTCTGATGCCGGGCCCAATCCTCCTCCTTCTCGAGGACGGCAACGCGGGCTTTGGGCTCCCGTTCCATGAGCGCCCATGCCGTGGCGAGGCCCACAATGCCGCCGCCGATCACGATATGGTCGAAATTCGCTGTGCTCATGGTGCGGCGGGAGGGAAGTTGGTCGGCAGGGGGCAGAAGACAGGGGTCAGAGAACAGATGACGGAGAAGAATTCAGATGACAGAAGGTGGAGGGCTGAGGAAGGAAGACTGAGGGTAAGCCAGAGGACAGAAAAATTGGATTGTCAGGTTAAAGCCTGCGGGCCTGGAGCTGAAAGCACGAAGGGGCGCCCAGTTTCAAAAATCAAAAATCGAGAATCCAAGTTCGAATATCCCGAGTTCCACTAGGAACGCACCACGCACGGGGAAGACGCATCCGGGATCAGCAGACGGGGCTTGCCGGTCCCATCGGCGGGGGCAGCCCAGATGTCCGAATCGCCTCCGACCCGCGGCAGCGCGTAGAGCAGCGTCGATTCGTCGAGCCACTCCACCTGATCGTCCACGGTGCGGAGTTCGTTCACGATGGTTTCCCGCCCGCCCTTGAGGTCAAAGGCATGCAGGCTCCAGCGAAACCGGCCGTTTTCGATGACGCGAAACTTGAAGGCGACGCGGTTTCCATCGGGCGACAGCGAAGGGCACTCCACGATGTTCTTGATCACGCGCGCCTGCCGGTGGGCGATCGAACCCTCGATCAAATAAGGTGTGCCGCCCGATGCCACCGTCGCGAAAAACCGGTCATTGCCCGCGCCGAAGGTCACGCCCCAGAAATTGAAATCGGTTTTCCTGAACGCCTGCCCGTCCTTTTCGATCGCGAAATCCTCGAGATCCCCGACCACCTTGCCCGCGCGCAGATCGTATACGGTGGTGCGGGTGGAGAACCCTCCGCTGTTATACGAATCACCGGTCACGAATACCGTCGAAACCGCCAGGCTTCCGTCCGGCGACACCCGGGTCCGGCTGGGCGCGCCTGGCAACTGAAAAGATGAACGCGGACTGAAGTCGGCGTTGAAACAATCGGCCTCGTACGTGGTGAGGGCGCGGCGATGGGCGCGCAGGACGAAGATGGCATGGCCGCCGCTGTAAATTCGATCGCCGACCAGCGGGCTGATCGTCCGCTCCCCGCCCGGCGCCGATGATGAAACCGCGGCCACGTGGCCGTAGGAGGGGCCGCGCGCCGTGTTGCGAAAAAGGATCCGGCCGGCCGTCACGAAATCCGACGACGACGACATTGGCGCAATCGCGACGGCGACCGCGTCGTGTTCGGCCGCGGTTTCCGCCACATGACGCCGATGGATGGCGTAGGCGGCCACGGCGGCGACGATCGCGCCCGTGAGGACGGCGAATATCCCGAGGCGGGCCGCGATCGGCAGCGGTTTATTGGGCGGCGGCGGTTTGGCTTCCATGTTCCTTTCGCATCAGGACGGGTCCGACGGCAATCAATACGACGGCCAGCGCACTGAGATAAATGAGAATGGCCGGGCGGTTTCCCTCCTCCATCCACAGGTAGCCGAACGCGATCGACGCGAGAAGACGTGCGACGTTGGTGGCGGTGGCGAAGATGGCCAATCCGCTTCCGGTCGATTCACGGGGCAACCCGGCGGCCACCATCGCAGTCAGCACGCCATCGGTGGCGGCATAATAGAGACCCAGGAGGCCCACGACGCCGGCGAGCAGAAGCCAGCCGCCGAGGCCGGTCGCCCACAGGGCGACGTACAGTCCGGCGAGAATGGCGTAGCCCGCAATCAACACCGGTGTGCGACCAATGCGGTCCGCCAGGCGGCCGCAGGGAACGGCGAACAGCGAGGTGACCAGCGACGTGGCCACATACAAGAGCGGAAAGGCCGCGGTCCCCAGCGCGCTGCGCTTCTGCAACGCGAGGAAAAGGAAACTGTCACTGATGGTGGCCAGGCTGAGCAGGACGCCGGCGACCAGGAGCCTTCGAAATCCGGGATCCCGCAGCAAACCGGAGGCCGAGGGAAAAAATCCCGGCGGCCGGCGTGCCGGTCCGGACTTGTCGCCGAGCGCGGGGACAAAAAGCACGATCGCCGCGACGCCCAGGATGGCCGCGCCGAAGCTGGCCACAAACACCACGTCGAACGCATTGGGCAATCCGGCGAGCAAAGCGAAGGCGACCAGGGGCCCGAGCATGGCCCCGGCCGCATCCATTCCCCGGTGGACGCCGAAAGCGGTGGCCAGTGCCGCCTTCGGGGTGCTTTGCGTGATCATGGCGTCCCGCGGCGCGGTCCGGATTCCCTTGCCGATGCGATCGAGGGCGACGACACCTCCGATGGCATTAACGGCACCGCCCGCGAGAAGAAGCAGAATGCGGCAGGCCGCGGAAAGCCCGTAACCCGCGGCTGCGACTTCCTTGTGGCGATTCCAGCGGTCGCCCAGTGCGCCGCCAATGACACGCACCAGTGCCGCCGCGCCCTGGTAAATGCCGTCGATGAACCCGAAGGCGAACGGAGTCATCCCCAGTTCGATCACGAGGTACATGGGCAGAATGCTCGCGACCATTTCCGACGAAATATCGGTGAGCATGCTGGTCACGCCCAGCGCCCAAACAGTGCGGCTGACCGCGGGAACCAGCGCGCGCCAGCCGGTTCGCTCACTTTCTGATGGTCCGTTGGAGCGCCGCGCGAAGACCTTGTCCCAGTCGATCGAATACATCGCTCAGGTGGCGGCCGAAGGCAGGAGCCAGGAGGCGGGATCCGGGAGACGGGAGGTGGGAAGCCGCATAAAGGAGCGCGAATGGGGGAGCGAGTGGCGACGGAGTCGAACGACAGACGTCAGGGTCGATAGGTCTTTCGGAATTTCCCTCTGGTTCAAAACCCTTGGTCCTGGTTTCCGAAATCGGAAGTCAATGCTCCGAAATCGAAAATCCGCGGAAATTCCTCAGGCCGGCGCCTTGGCCAGCACCGCGGCACGCAACTTTCCCGCGACCGTCTGGATCTGCTCGTCGGTCATCTGGTGGAAGAGCGGCAGGAGAATGGCGTGTTCCTGGGCATTTTCGCTCTCGGCAAGCGATCCCGCGAAGCGCCAGGGCTCCTTCTGGTAAGCCGGTTCGCGGTGTGAGCACATGATGCCGCGGCGGCTGGCCACGCCGGCATCGAGCAGCGATTGCATGACTTCGCGCTGATCAAGATCATCCGCCAGGCGCACGCAGAAGCTCTGCCAGTTGCTGCGGGCCCATTCGGGTTCGAACGGCAGCGCAACACCGGGAATGTCGGCCATGAGCGTCCGGTACTGGTCGACCACGGCGCGGCGGCGGGCGACGAGGTCGGGCAGTCGCTTCAATTGCTCGCGTCCGACGGCGGCCTGGATGTCGGTCATCCGGTAATTGTAGCCGATTTCGGGATAGCTCTCGAAGATGACCTTGCTCGAGCCATGCCGGACCGTGTCGGCCACCGACATGCTGTGCTGGCGCCAGAGGCGGAACTTGGCGTCCCAGGCAGCGTGACGCGTGGTGAGCATGCCGCCGTCGCCGATCGAGAGGATCTTGCGCGGATGGAACGAAAAACAGGCGACGTCGCCGTGGGGCTTGCCGATCTTCTCCCACTTTCCCTCCGACTTGATTTCGCTGCCGATCGCGCAGGCCGCATCCTCGATCAGCGGAAGCGAATGCTTTTTTGCGAGCGGCACGAGGCGCGTCAGATCGCAGGGCATGCCGATCTGGTGCACGCAAAGGATGGCCTTCGTTTTCGGGCTGATCGCGGCCACGATCTTGTCCGGATCAATGTTGTAAGTGGCGGCCTCAATGTCGACGAACACGGGAATCGCGCCGCAATAGCGGACGGCATTGGCGGTCGCGATGAACGAGTGGCTGACCGTGATGACCTCATCGCCCGCCTTGACCCCTGCGGCGAGCAGCGCGAGGTGCAGGGCGGTCGTGCA
>DASYDZ010000186.1:0-5615 GCA_036499305.1 Candidatus Didemnitutus sp. | reverse complement strand
AACAAGCGCGGCGGCAATTGCGACGACGAAAATGAACAGCGGCACATCGAGCTCGAAATCGTAAATTGCGAACACTCCATACGCCGCGAGCGCGGTTCCCGCCACGGCGGCGACGGGCAGGCGGTGCGCCTGATTCGGGTCGCCGCACGACCGCCAGGTCGCCACGCCGGTGACGATCGCGAGGGCAAGGGACAAGGCCAATCCCGTGACGCCGAGATCGGCCGCGATCTGGACGGGCGTGTCATGAAGCTGCAGCGCCGTGTCGACGCCGCCCGCGACGTCCGCCCGGAAGCGCGGATAGGCGAGCGGTGTCGTGCCGGGTCCCCACCCAAGGACGGGACGCGCCGCGATCAGGCGTTCCCCGACATCGAGCATCGCGCGGCGCTGAAGCGTGCTGTCGTCGGGCACGACGTCGGGCGAGGGTCGGAGCATGTCGCGGATGCGCGGATTCGCCACGGCAAAGATCGCCGCGCCTGCGCAGCAGATTCCGGCGACCAGCAGTGCGCGGCGCGCCGGCAGCAATCGGGCCCGCACCAGCAGTGCACCACCCACGATCGCTGCGGCGCCCAGTCCAAGAATGGCCGCCCTGCTTCCCGCCGTGAACAGGCAGAAGAGCGCCAGCAGCACGGCAAAACTCCAGGCGCCTCGTTGGCGCCCTGACATCCGCCAGGCCCGCGCGATCCCAAACGGAAGCAGCAGGAGAATGGCGCCGGCCGTATAATTGGAATGCCCGAGCGGATGCGGATTGCGCGCCTCCCACAGGTGGACGAATCCATTCGGAATCACGATGGTCGCCAGCCAGAGGACCAGGCTGTCGATCGTGAAGACCACCAGCATCCAGGCCAGTGCGCGTTCGAGCAGCGAATCCGTCTGATCGTCGATCCGTCGCCACGCGATCACCTCGAAAAACAACGCGATCGCCGCGAGCGGCATCAGCGCGATGGCCGCCGCCGCGCCGCGATAAGGTGACAGCATGGTGGACAGAAGCAGCACGACGGCAAACGCCGCCATGAGCCATCCGGCGGGGCCGCCCGGGCGAGGCGCGGCCTCCCCGCGGACCAGCCGGACCAGAAACATGGCCGGCGGCACGGCCAATCCGATCGTGAGGATCAGCGGCCAGGGCCACAGGTAGATCAGGGTGGCGCCGCGCGGCAGCAGGGTGACCGCAAAGCCGATGACCCCAGCGGCGAGGCAGGCAATGCGCAGCATGCTTCCGCGGCTTCCGGCTGGACTCGGGTGCGTCACAGGTCGCAGCTATCCAAGATGCCGCCTGACGGGAGGCAAGCCGCATCACGTCCAGCCTTGACGGTGCCGAATCGTCGCAGGCATCGTCCGCTCTGATGGAAGCCACCCCGAAGAAAAATCGCGCGTTGCTGATCAAGCTGGGTCTCGCCGCGGTGGTGCTGCTGGTGGCGGTGGGACTGGTGGCCCGGGGCGTCGATCTGAGGGCGCTGGTTCAGCAGGGTGTCGATGCGGTCCAGAGGGCAGGTCCCGCCGCGTTTTTTATCGGGATGGCGCTGCTCCCTGCGGTGGGCGCGCCGATAACATTTTTCACCCTTACGGCGGGCTCCGTTTTTGCCGACCGCCTGGGTCTCGGGTGGGTGATCGTCCTCGCCCTGCTCGCCCTGGGGGTGAACATTGCCCTCACCTACACCCTGGCGGCCTGGGCATTTCGCCCCTTGCTCGAAAAGCTCGTCGTCCGGCTGGGTTACAGGCTGCCCGATGTCGAGTCGACGGACGCCACCGACCTGATTGTGCTGCTGCGCGTCACCCCGGGCATTCCTTTCTGCGTGCAGAACTACCTGCTCGGTCTCGCCCGCGTGCCGTTCGGAAAATACTTTCTGATCTCGTTCGGCATTCAGGGCAGCATGGCCATCGCCCTCATCCTGTTCGGGCACGCGCTCCTGCAGGGCCGGGGCAAGATTGCGTTCATCGCCATCAGCGTCGTGCTTGCGCTCGGCGCCGCGGCCCAGCTCCTGCGCAAGCACTACGGGCGCAGGAAGGGGTCGTGAAAACTGCGGACGCAATTTCCGGCGACGAGACCGGGCGGGTGCTGACGGTCACCGACTTCACGCGCCGCGTGAAGGATCTCCTGCGCGGTGGCCTGCCACCCGGCTGGATCCGCGGCGAGGTCTCGAATCTCCGCGCGCAGGCGAGCGGCCACATCTATTTTTCTCTCAAGGACGCGGGTGCTCAACTGTCCTCCGTGCTTTTCCGTGGCGACGCGATGCGCCAGACGGTGAAGCTCCGCGACGGCCTGCAGATCCTCGCGTTCGGCGGAATCGATGTCTACGAAGCGCGCGGCCAGTATCAGTTGATCGTGCGGGCGGTCGTCGAGGACGGCGCCGGGCGCTTGCAGCAGGAGTTCGAGCAGCTCAAGCTGCGCCTGGCCGCCGAGGGCCTCTTCGCGGCGGACCGGAAAATCGCGATTCCGCTGATGCCGGACACCATCGGCTTAGTGACCTCGCCGACGGGCGCCGCCCTCCAGGATTTCATCCGCATCCTTGAACGGCGCGGCTGGACGGGACGCCTGGCGGTGTTTCCCGTACGCGTGCAGGGCGACGGGGCCGCCGCCGAAATCGCCGAAATGGTGCGATGGGCGGACGAGAAAAGACTGGTCGACCTGCTCGTGGTCGGCCGGGGCGGCGGCAGCATCGAGGACCTCTGGGCGTTCAACGAGGAGATCGTCGTCCGCGCCGTGGCCGCCTGCGCCATTCCGGTGATCTCGGCGGTCGGGCACGAGATTGACTTCACGCTGTGCGACTTCGCCGCGGACGTGCGCGCCGAGACGCCGAGCGCCGCGGCCGAATTGATCTCGAGCAACTTTCTCGAGGCGCAGAATCGCGCCGAGCGGGCCGGCGAGGCCTTGCGCGAGATCCTCGCCGAAGCCCTCACGCGCGGGCGCGAACGCGTCAACCACGCCCGCAGCCGGCTGCGCCTGCTGTCGCCGGCCGCGGCGATCGAGCAGAATTTCATGCGGCTGGACGACCTCACGAACCGGCTGGCGGCGGCGTTGCGCATCTCGGTGCAGTTGCGACGCGAACTGCTCGGCGCGGCGCGGGGCCGCCTCGCCGCAGCCTCGCCCGAAAAGCGCATCCGGTTTGACTCGCACCGCCTGCTGGCGCTGTGGAAACGCCTCGAATCCGCGAGCCCGAAATCGGTCCTGGGCCGCGGATTCGCGATTGTGCGCGATGAGGACGGACATCCGGTCACCCGGGCCGCGCAGGTCCCGGGGCACGCCATGCTGGTCAACGAGTTCCAGGACGGAAAAGTCCGCGTGCGGGTGGAGTGAAACTCACCGGTCTCCTTTATCCGGAGCGATGCAGTGGAAGCTGGTCTTGTTTTAGGACCGACGGGTCCTTTGGTGATCGCCGATTTCCACATCGGCAACAGAGGCGTCGGGAGGGAAACCGACGCCCACCTGCTGCATCGCTCCGGCTTGTCGGAGCCTGCGGGCAGGCAATTCCAGGCCGAGGTGGAACCGGACCTCCGGGCCGGTTCGAGCGCGTCCATACACAGAGGTCACGCTCCACCTGATCGGTCCGCCCCGAGGCAGCAGATCGCCGATGGGGACATCGGCGACCACCCTCGCTTGTCGTCAGGCGCCTCCTTTGTCGTTTGGGAGCCTCGCCGGAGCGGGAATAAACGGGCTGGCGCCTGCTCTCACCTGACCCGCATCGACACGACTGGATATCCCCGGAACGGAAAATTTCCCGTGTCATTGCACAACCGCCAAAACTCGTTAAATTATCATCATGAAAGCGTGGCCCACTCTGCTCGCTCTCGCCGCGATCGCGGCCATTCCCGCGGTCATCAGTCTTCGTGCGAAAGAACCCATGAAATCCAATAACAGCGCCTCCACCGCGAATCCCGCCGCCTGCAAGATCGATGGCGACAAAAGCGCCTGCGGCCTGCCGTCGAATGTGATCGTCGACATGAGCAGGGCGACGGTGCGTCACACCGACGCCGAATGGCAGGCGGTGTTGACCCCGGAACAGTTCCGCGTCGCGCGTCAGCAGGGCACGGAATACGCGTTCCGCAACGAGTATTGGGACAACCATGCGGACGGGGTCTATTTTTCGGTGTGCAGTGACACGCCGCTGTTCGACAGCCGCGACAAGTTCGATTCGGGCACCGGCTGGCCGAGCTTCACCAAGCCGATCGAGCCGGCCTTTGTGGGCGAGACACGCGACAACAGTTTTGGAATCACCCGCACCGAAGTGCACTGCAATGTGGACGGAGGGCACCTCGGCCATGTCTTTGACGATGGCCCGGAGCCGGCGGGGATGCGTTATTGCATCAACTCCGCCTCGCTGAAATTCATGCCGCGCGCCGAGTATACCGCCTGGGTGGCGCAGCATTCGAAGAAGTAGGCAGTGGGAGGCGGGATTTCCCTGTCCCGCCAGCGGACGCGCACCTTCCGGCAAAGACGGCATTCCGAGATGCCGTGCTGCGACCGCCCGAGTCGCCCGCCGAACTCAAAAGGAATTTACCGCGGCGACGACGCGGTCGACCTCCTCAGGTGTCAGGTGCGGATGGCAGGGAAGGGAGAGGCATTCCCCGGCAAACGCGTCGGCGGCGCCGAGTCCGCGCGGATCGCATCGCAGGTTGGCGCCGGGCGGCTGGCGGTGCGCGCAAACCGGGTAATGCACCAGACACTGAATTTCGTGCTTCTGGAGGTGCGACTGGAGAGCCGCCCGCTCGGCGGTGCGAACGACAAAAAGATGAAAGACATGGCTGCCTGGTGTTTCGGGCCGGTCGAGAAGTCTGACCCGGCGGGACGTCATCGCGGCAAAATAGGTCGCGGCAATTTCCTGACGGCGGACGGTGGCGGCCGGCAGGAACGCGAGTGCGGCCCGGAGCATCGCCGCCTGGATCTCATCCAGCCGGCTGTTCATTCCCGCGACCTCGTGATGGTAGCGGTCCGATTGGCCATAGTTGCGGAGAAGTTTCACCTGGCGCGCAACGTCATCGTTGTCGGTGCACAGGGCGCCGCCGTCTCCGATCGCGCCGAGATTCTTGGTCGGATAGAAGCTGAACGCGGCCCATTGTCCGAACGCCCCGGCCCGGCGTCCCTGGCATTCGGCGCCGTGCGCCTGCGCCGCGTCCTCGAGGAGGAGCAGGTGGTGGACCGCGCAAAAACTTCTCCAGCCGTCCATTCGGCGGAGCTGACCGTAGAGATGGACCAAGAGCACGGCGCGGGTGCGCGGGCTCAGACATCGTTCCACGCTCGCCAGGTCCAGCAGGCCGGATTCGGGGTCGATGTCGGCCAGCACCGGGACAGCGCCGGCGCGGACGATCCCGAGAATCGTCGCAAAGGCGGTCATGGGCGTGGTGATGACTTCATCGCCGGCGCCGATTCCCACGGCGCGCAGTCCGATCTCGATCGCATCCAGTCCGCTCGCCACCCCGAGGGCGTGCCGGGTTCCGCAAAACGCGCCCCACGCCCGCTCGAATTCCGTGACTTCCGGGCCGAGGATAAACCAGCCGGAGCGGATCACCCTCCGCGCGGCCTGCTCCAGGGCCTGCACCTGAGGTTCCGGCAATCGCCGGAAATCATTCATGGTCACCAGTCGGGACGTCATGAATAATGGTCCAGCTCCGCGGCGAAATAT
>DASYDZ010000185.1:0-16407 GCA_036499305.1 Candidatus Didemnitutus sp. | reverse complement strand
CCTCGGTTGAATTCTCCACGGGCACGACGCCGTAATCGGCCTCGCCCTTCTCCACCGCCGCAAACACGTCGGCCAGCGCCTGCATCGGGCGGTATTCGACGCTCGCGCCGAACTTCCGCAGCGCGGCCTGGTGCGTGTTGGTCGCCTCCGGCCCGAGATACGCGACGACGAGCGGCTTCTCGAGCGCGAGCGCAGCCGACATGATCTCGCGATAAATTGCCCGGACGGCCGCGGGCTTGAGCGGGCCGGCGTTCGCCGCCAGCACGCGCCGCAACACCTGCGCCTCGCGCTCCGCCACGTAGATGCGGCCGCGCGCGCCGCGCTTCAGCTCGCCGATCTTCTGCGCGAGCTTGAGCCGGGCATTGAGCAGGGCGACGACCTTCTGGTCGAGGCCGTCGATCGCGGTGCGAATTTTGGCGAGCTGGCGCTTCATGGGGCGGAAACGGGGGCTCGCCGGGTTGCGTGAATGGCGCGGGCCCGGACGATGAGGTCGGACAGAGCACCGGGCGTGACCGCCTGCTTGGGATCGTCGCCGATCCCTTGCGCGGGACTCACGTGCGCCTCGATGCAGAGTCCGTCGGCGCCGTAGGCGACCGAGGCCAGGGCGCACGCCGGAACGTAGGCCGCCTTGCCGACGGAATGCGACGGATCGACGACCACGGGAGCCCAGGTGCGCTCCTTCAGCAGCGGCGTGATCGATTCGTCGGGGTGGTTGCGATAGCCGTCGAGCCCGGGCTGGGTGCCGCGCGGGCAGAGAATGACGTTCGGGTTGCCGAAGGCCGCGATGTATTCGGCGGCGGAAATGAACTCGTTCAACGGGCCCATGTGCATGCTCCGTTTCAGCATCACGACCGTGTCGCGGCCCGCGATGGCGCGTCCGACCTGCCGGAGCAGCGAGTAATTAAGCGCATTCCGGGCGCCAATCTGCAACACCTGCACGCCCGCGTCGAGCGCGAGCTTCAGGTGCTCCGGCTCCATCACCTCGGTGACGACGGGCAGGCCGGTGGCCCGCGAAGCCTCCATCAGGATGTCGAGCGAACGGTTGTCGCCCTGGAACGTGTACGGGTTCGTGCGCGGCTTCCAGACGCCACCGCGGATCGCCTGCGCCCCCGCGGCCTTCACGGCGTGCGCCGTTTCGAGGAAGAAGTTCGGCTTGTTCGGATCGATCGTGCACTGGCCGGCAATGACGAGCAATTCCTCGCCCAGCGCGACGCCGCCAACCCTCACCCGGTGACGGGCGAGATCCGATCGGATGTCCATCAGCTTGTGCGGCGACTGGATCGTGTCGACGCGGTCGACGAACGCCAGTCCCTCCAGGCGGTTGATCATCAGCTCATCGCGCTCGTCGCCCACGATCGCGTAGATCGTGCGCACCTCGCCCACGATAGGCTGGATGCGACAGCCGAACTTTGCCGCGATGGCGGCAAGCTCGTCGGCCTGCTCGGGTGTCAGGCGGTTGGCTTTGGGCAGGATCATCAGGGATTATTTCTTCGCCACGGATTTCACCGATGACACTGATGAATCGAGCCCTGAAGGCATGGAGGCCCCGGAAAATGTCTCTTCCAGGCACCTCCGTGTCTCTGTGGTCTTCATAATTGCGGGATCCGTGGTGAAATCCGGGGTCAAAAAATCAGGATGTTGGGGCAATAAAAAAGCCGCCCCTTTTCTGGGCGGCTCCTCGGCATTTTTCTGATTCGTCAGGTTATGCGTTGGGACAGCCGCCGGCGTGCTTCGGCAGGTCAAAGCGGAAGAATTTCTTGGCGTAGCTGGCAATCCGGATCATCGCCGTGAATCAGGCATGGCATTGGCCGCTCTGTCAATCACCGGTTTGGATGGAAGGGCGGCCGGACCGCGTTTATGCCGCGGATTCCCGAGGTCATGAAACCATGCCGGTGCGGGCCGCCATCGCCCATTCGTAAACCTCGACGTATTTCTCCGCGCTTTTCCGCCACGCGAAATCCTGCGCCATGGCGCGCTGCTGCAGGCCCTGGAAATCCTCCGCGTGGTCGAGGTAGGCCGCCACGGCCCAGTCGAGTGTGCCGAACAGCGCTGCGGGCGTCGGATCGTGGAACACGAAACCCGTGCCGCGCCCGCGTCCGGCCTCGTAGTTGTCCACGGTGTCGAGCAGCCCGCCGGTCGCGCGCACCACTGGCGGCGTGCCGTAGCGCATCGCATACATCTGCGTGAGCCCGCACGGCTCGGATCGGCTCGGCATGGCAAACAGATCGGCGCCGGCCTGGATGCGTCGGGCCAGCTTCGCGTCGAAACCGATCTGGACCGCCACCCGCCCCGGATATTGTCGCGCCAGCGCCCGGAACGTGGCCTCGAGCTGCGGGTCGCCGCCACCGAGAACCGCGGCCTGCACCGGGCGCGGGCCTTCCATCAGCGACGGCAAGGCGTCCGCGAAAAGGTCGAGGCCCTTCTGGCTCGCGAACCGCGCCACGACGCCGATGACCGGCACGCGCGGTTCCACCGCGAGCCCCATCTGCTGCTGCAGCGCGCGCTTGCATTCCGCCTTGCCCGCCAGGTTTGCCGCGGAATAAGGCGCGGCCAGCGTCGCATCGGTCGCGGGATCCCACGAAGCCGCGTCGATGCCGTTGACGATCCCGATGAGATCCGCGCCACGCCAACGCAGCACGTGGTCGAGCCCGAATCCTCCGCCCGGCGTCCGGATCTCCGCCGCATAGGTCGGGCTGACGGTCGTCAGCTTCGTCGCGTGATAGAGGCCCGCCTTCATCAGGTTGACCTGCCCGTAGCTCTCGATGCTGTCCTGACGGAATTCGCTCCATGGCAGGCGCGCGTAGGTCACAAGTCCCTTGTCCGAATAGCCCTGGTGCTCGAGGTTGTGAATCGTGAACACGGTCGCGGCCCGTCCCATGGGGCGGTCGCGCAGGACCGTGTTCAGCAGCACCGGAACAAGACCCGTGGTCCAGTCGTGGCAGTGAATCACATCGGGGATCCATTCCATCTGTTCGCACAACGTGAGCGCGGCGCGGCACATGAACGCGAAACGATGGGAGTTGTCGCTCCACGAACTGTACACCTCGGGCCGCGCAAAAAACCAGTCGTGCTCCAGGAAATAAACCGGCACGGCCACGCCGGGCAGGCTCGTCTGCCACACGCGCGCCCAGCGCGCCTCGCGGCCCACGTCCACGCCGAGCGCATCCTCGCGCACTTTCCATTCGCCAATGCGTTTGACCGAACCGTACAGCGGGCAGGTGATGCGCACGTCATGTCCGAGCGCGGCCAGATCCTTCGGGAGAGCGCCGACCATGTCGCCGAGGCCGCCGGCCTTCACGAATGGCTCCACCTCGGGAGAGACGAACAGCACGCGCAGGGGACGCATGGCCCGATCCAACCGCAACGCCGTCGTCGTGCCGAGAAAAAACCAACCCGCTTTACGCGGAAGGTCATCCGTCGAAAGTCAGCGGCAGAAGTCAGATATCAGCACTCAGCGAACCTCGCCTTTCTCGAAGAAGAACGTTAGAAAACGCCGCAGCCTCTGACCTCACCTCGTTCGTTCCCGCGCTCGCTCAATCATCTCCGCCCACTCGCTCCGGCCACCGCTCACGATCGTCGCCGCGGCCCGGGCGGACAAGGCGCCGACAATATTTCCCGTGCCGTTGTAGCCGCCAACCGCCCAGATGCGCGGCCTCACCTCGTCGAGAACGGGCAGGCCGTCCGGCGTGTAGCCGACCGACGCGGCCCAGCGATGCGTGACGGCGGCCCGCACGCCGAGCTTCTCGCGCAGGAAACGTTCGAGCAGTCCCTGGATCAGCTCCGTCGGCTCGGCGGCCGAGGTCCATTCCTGTTCCAACGCGTGATCGCGAAACCCGCCGAGGGCGAGGCATCCGTCGGGGCGCTGCTGCCAGTATTCATAGCCGTGCCGCCAGTAAACCGGCCGGAAAAAATGGACTTCGGGCGCGGGCGCGGTCGCGAGCATCTGCAGGCGCGCGGTGCGCACGCGGCCGGTGAGTTCCGGAAATATCGCCTCCAGGCGACCGTCCACCGCCACGATCACCGAATCGCAAAGGATCGTTCCCTCATCCGTGATGACCTGTCCGGCGAGCAGGCGGCGCACGGGGGAATTCTCATAAAGACGCACGCCGTCGCGACGCAGGCGCCCGGCGAGCGCACGCACGCGCTGCAGCGGCTGCGTCACGCCATCCGTGGGAAGCAGCAGACCGGTTCCCTCCGGGCCGCGGTACGCGGAACCAGGCAGGCCCGCCTTTTCCAGCGCCGTCAGGTGCCGGTGGCATTGGGCTTCCTCGTCCGCGTCAGCCGCGATGCGCAGCGACCCGGTGACCCGGACGAGTTCCGGCCATTCACCGGCCCACCGGGCAATCTCGTCGACGGTCGCGCGATACATCGCCGTGGCCAGCACGGGACCGCATTGCCCCACGGTCTCGTCGAAGAACTTCGCCAGTCCCGCGAGCACGAAGCCGCCGTTCCGGCCCGCCGCGCCGCCACCCACTGTGCCCGCATCCAACCCGACGGCCTCGATGCCGCGCCGCCGCAGTTCCTCGAGCGCGGACAACCCGGAGCCTCCCAGGCCGACCACGACCACGTCCGCGCGCTGCGTTCCCTGCAACCGGGGCAGGACCGGTCCGGGCGCGTCTTCCCAAATCGGCGAGTTCATCGAATCCGCGAGAATATCGGGATACCGTTCAAAGTCGAGCGGCGGACCCACCCCGATGATCAATCCACCGAGGCACGGATGACCTCAAGAGGCCCCATTCCCGGACCCTCCACCCACGCACGGGTCGATGAGGACATCGAGCCCGACCTCGGTGTCTCCGCGGTTCAATGATTCCGCGCGGTTGACGCGCCGGTGCGCAAAAGGCTTGATGCGCCCCGCGCCGATGAAACCGCTCTACGATTTCAGCCAGCTCGCCGTCGATCGGACGCTCTCGCCCGGCGACACGATGGTCGCACCGGGCCAGGAGGAGCAGTATTTCGACCTCGGCCGTCGCGCCCTCGAGATGATCCGGTTCTCGGCCGAGCTCTGCGACAAGCCGCATTATCCCGACATCCTCGACCTCGCCTGCGGACACGGCCGCGTGATGCGGTGGATTCGCGCGGCTTACGACTACGCCAACATCACGGCGTGCGATGTCGACCGTGATGGCGTCAATTTCTGCGCCGAGCGGTTTCGCGCCCTGCCCGCCGTTGCGACGGCCGACCCGTCCGCCCTGCCGTTCGCCGCCCAATTCGACCTGATCTGGGTCGGCTCGCTGGTCACCCATCTCCCGCGCGCGCGCTGGCTCGCCACGCTCGAAGCCCTGATCAAGGCCACCCGCGAGTGTGGGGTGATCGTGCTCACGACGCAGGGACGGACCGTCGCCACCCTTCTGGCCGAGGGGCGGAAGAATGTCGCCGAGAACGTCGACAAGGAGACCCTGCTCGCCGACTTCGCCCGCGAGGGCTTTGCCTATCAGCGGTATTTCGAGAACGACGAACGCCATGACTACGGCCTCGCGCTCAGTTCACCTGAATGGCTCATGCGGAACCTGCAATCGCACCCCGAGGTGATCGTCCGCGCGTACCTGGAGGAAGCCTGGGGCATGCAGGATGTGGTCATTCTATACAAGAAGACGGGGCATTATCGGCCCGTGCTGCCGGAGATACCCACGGTTAAGCCGGCGAAGTTTTGGAGGAAACTCTCCGGAATGTAGGAGCGGCTTCACGCCGCGATCATCCCGGATTCACCACGGATTTCGCGGATGAGCACCGCTGATTTTAACCACAAGACACGGAGAGCCCGGAATATGTCTCTTCCAAGCTCGTCCGCGCTCTCCGTGATATTCATATTTCGGAGATGGGCCATCCGTGTTCATCCGTGAAATCCGTGGTCAAACAGATTCCGGTCAGACCTTTTTCCCGAAGAACTCCCAGCACATGACCGCCGCGGCGGCGGACACGTTGAGCGACTCCACCGTGTCAGCGCCCGGGACCCGCACGAGCCGGTCGCACGCCGCCGCCAGGCCGGGCGCCAGGCCCTTCTCCTCATTGCCGAGGATGATGGCCGGCGGGCGGGGCATTCCGCGGGCCCGGACTTCCGCGGGCGAGAGCTGGTTTCCGGCCACGCTTGTCCCGATGACGAAAAAATGCCGCTTCAGCTCCTGGCAGAATTCCGGGAGGGCGGGCACCACATGGAAGCGCACGAACTCCATGCCGCCCTCGGCGACGCGCCAGGCGGCATCGCCCGGCAGGGCCTGCGACGGATGATTCGGCACGACGATGTCGCGCACCCCAAAGAAAGCCGCCGACCGCACGATGGCGCCGAGATTGTTGGTGTTGCTCACGCGGTCGAGCAACAGCAGCGGCACGCGATCGCGGCCCCACTGCTCGATCGTTTCGCGGGTTACCTTCCCCAGCGGACGTTGCGCGATGACCGCGATGATTCCGCCGTGATGCACCGTGCCGCCGACCTTCTCCAGTTCGTCTCCCGGCACCTGGCGGTAGATTTTCTTGTTGGCCGCCAGGTAGCTGCACATTTCACCGGCGCGCTTGCCCGTGGCCGGATCGAAGAAGAGCCGCCGGATCTCCCCCGGATGCTGCGCGAAAAGCGCCGACACCGCCTGCCAGCCGCAGACGTTGATTTCCTCCACCCGCACCGGCTTGGCCCGCGGGTTCATCGGCGGTCGGCCCGGCCGACGCCGGTTGAGGTTTTAGGGGACGGCGGATTCAGGCGCATGCACCGATGTGAGGCGCCATTCGACATCCGACAACATCAATTCCAGCGGCAGGTTGCCCGTCAGCATCTTGGTCACCGTGGGCTCGACGCGCGGACCAAAGCGAAGGACCAGGCCCTGCGGATCCGTGACCACCAGCGGCGGCAGACCGGTCAGTGGATGGACGTCATCGGGCGAGAGCACGGTCGCGGGCAGGGGGCCGGCCATCAGCGACACCTGGGGAAGGCGGTGCAGGGTCGCCGCCAGGCGGGCGAGCCGGGCCGATGCGAGGAGACGAATCGGCATGAATGCCAGCGCGGAAAAATCGCGGCCCGTCCCGGATAGCCGCCTTTTTCCATCGAGGCTGATCGGTTCGAAATGTCCGGACCCCAGCTGTTCGATCACACTGACGGTTCGATCGAGCTCGTCCGCACGCGTCCGGTCATCACTCCATTGGCTGAAGCGCCCGAGAATGCCGGAAGCCCGCGACCGCTCCGAGGGGTCCGGGTGCGCGAGAACCCAGGCCGACGTCCGCAAGGTCTCGATGAGTTGCGCCCGGAGCCGTGGCTCGTCGAGAACCGCGCGCCACGGTTCGTGGATCCCGGATTTTGGGACCGAAGCGGTGAGCACCTCGACCGCCCGCTGGGTGAGCGACATCAACTCAAGGCGCGTCGCCACCCCGGCCTGTGTCCGCACGGCGGCCGCGAATTCCGTGAGGCGAACCATGTCGTCGATCAGGACGGCCACGTCCTCCGGTTGCCCGCGATGGATGCGGCGGTAGGTCCCGGCAAGGAGCTCGCGCCCCGACTCGGAAAGAGCGGTGACGGCAATTGCCTCGGTGGGAACGAAATCTTTCCGCCCGCAGGCCGCGTGAATGGCCCGAATAGCGTTCTCCCGGGTCGTTTCGACTTTTTCGGGTGTCATCTGGTCGTCGTCCCCGTCGAACGCCTTCCGGTACTCGACCTGGAGGCGCCTGGCCTCGGCCAGATCAGTCGCAGCATTGTCCCCGTGCGCCGGCGCCGCCGGCGGGGGCGCCACCAGGGCATCGGCGCGCATCCCGTCCGCCGCCGCGCGCCCGAGTTTCATGTCTGTGCCGATCGCTCCGACGGCCAGGACGGCAAGTGTCACCCAGATCGGGCTGAAGTAACCGACTGCCGCAAAAAGAAATGTGCCCAACCGCGGCAGCGGCTGGCGCAGGGTGCGCTGGAAGCTGCGCGCCAACTGGAGACGCCGCACAGCCCCCATTCTGGCCCAAGCCGGCCCCCGCAGGACTTGCAGGACCCGACGGACCACGACAGCCTCCTCCGACCCCGGGGGAATCTCTGGGCGCAGCCCCCTGATCAGACGGGCCGAACGCCATTCGATGGACACGCGGAGAACCATGAAAAGACCCACCACGCCGAGCATGGTGCCGCCGTGCGCCATGTACGCCACGGCCATCAGGCAGAGGCCGCTCCCCGCCGTGAAAATCGCCCGTACGTAGGGAAAACGCGCCACCAGCGCGTGGTCGAGGATCTGTCCGCCGTCGAGCGGCATGATCGGAAGAAGATTGAAGACGTTCAGGGCGATCAGCGCCCATTCGAACTCGCGCACGAGGATGTGGTCCTGCGGCGCCCACAGGAACAGGCCGAGGCCGATGAAAAATCCGGGCAAAGGTCCCAGGAAGAGAATCACCAGATTCTGCCAGGGCTTCAGGATTCGGTCGTCGAGCGCCACGGCCGCTCCGCCGAGAAACGGGAGAAACAGCAGCTGGGTGTCGCGGTGCCCGAAGATCCTCATGCCGAGGAGATGCCCTCCCTCGTGGAAGACCAGGGTGGCGAGAAGGACCAGCACGCTGAGGAAGGAAAGTTGCCAACCGAGGGCCAGGGCGAACACCGCCAGCGACACCATCATCAGCAGGGTCTTGGGGAGCCACGCGAGCTTGCCGTCCTGCATCGTCACCAGCCGGTGATACGACTGGTAATCAAACTCGAGCCGCGCCTCCGGTGAGAGAGGAATCGGCGGATTGGTCGCTGTCTCCCGGACCGGATTCCTCTTCCGGGCCTTCACCCGGCGCATCAATCCGATGCAGAATCGGATCGCGGCGCCGGTCTTGTAGGCCCAGCGCCCGTCCTTCTGCTGCGCGACCCGGCCGCTCGCCAGCAGCGCCGCCAACATCTCGTCCAGCCGGCCCTGGTAGCGAACCAGCCGTTCCTCGGGCGAGAGGAAAACCGCGGCATCTCCGGCGGCGCCGGCCGCCGCCATCCGCGCCCGGTGCCGTCGCAGCAACGTGGCCAGTCCTCGTTTCTCCAAGACCTCGTCCCGGGCGTCCGCCGGCGCCGGCACGATGTTTTCCGAACGGTAATTCGAGGTGTGCAGCTCGATCCCCGACGCCAGGAGCGTGACAAGACTGAAGATCACGCGGCCACCGGAATCGGCGCGCGGATTGGACGTCACCGAGACGGAAATCGGCTCTGCGTCGTTTCGATAGGCGATCAGGTAGGTGGTCCACGCCTCCCCCGAGTGAGGAACGACGCGAGCGCAGAAGGACCGCGCATACCCGGCCTCGCGCATTCGGGGCTCGAGGGCGGAGACGGTTTCCTGCCAGCCGGACGGCAGCTCCTCCAGCGGGATCTCCGAGACGCGAGCGGGACCGAGGCGGAGACCCAGCAGCGCCTTGGTCACCAGCGCCACCCGCAGCAGGTAGAGCGCCGGCATCACCGCCAGGAGCGGCAGAATCCACTTCAGGCTAAGCCAGTCCATGGGAACGGCACACCCCCATCTCCCGGTTTATCGTCATTGGTGTCAAGTCATCCGCATCCAAGGCGTGGATTCAGCGCGTCATTTCATTCCATTTCCCCGGGTCACCGGGTAATCACCCAGTTCAGCGGTCGCCTCGCCACCCGGACCTGGCGTGGCAGTTCATGCGGAGGGCCTTGTTCCGATTACTCCCACCACCGTGAACTCCTCGCGGTCATGATACAGGTGCCGGATGCGGAGCGATGCTCCGGCGGCCGCGAGGGGCGAATCTGCCGCCCGCAGCTCGCGCAGAAATCCCAGGGGGTCGGCACGGCCAAGTTTCAGGTTTACCACAAACCGGCGGCACCACCCGCGGCTCAGCCACGGGCCGACGATGTCGCGCAGGACGTGATGCGGTTCCTCCACGATGTCGCAGAACAGCCAGTCGAAAACCCGTCCGTCGCCGGGCGCAAAGCGGAACGCATCCTCGCGGCGATGCTCGATCAGCGCGTGGTCGAGCGCCCCACCCTTCAGCGGACCGTTGTCGATCGCCACCACGCGGGCGCCGCGCTTGGCGGCGCTGTAGCTCCAGCCGCCCGGTGCTGCACCCAGGTCGCAGACCGTTTCACCTTCCGCGGGCTCGGCTCCGAGGATGACGAATGCCTCCTCGATCTTCAGATACGACCGCGACGGCGCCGCCGGATCGTCGGCCATCCGGCGTTGTCCGCCGCGCCAGAATTCCCGCGCCGCAAACGCGCGCTGGAAGGTCGGGAAGAAAACCACCCAACCGCGCGCCGGGCCGGGCCCCCGTGGAAGATCCGCCACCGCCAGCCGGTCGATGCGCGCCAGTTTTTTCCGCACGATTTCGCGAAACGCATTCTCCACCGAGGAAACCCGGCGGCCCAGCCCCGGAATCTCCGCCGCCGCCAGAAAGACGCACGGCCATTCGGCCTCGATGCGCTCGCCGCGCAGTGACGCGAGAAAACTCCCGGCCAGCGCCTGGGCCAGCGCGTTGACGGATTCGCCGGTAAATTCCTCGGGCGCGATCAGGGTCAGTTGGGGAAAGGCGAAATCGCCCAACGAGGCCCGGATGGCATCGCCCGGCACCGGCTCCGCGCGCGCCCAGCCCGGCCCCGTTTCCGCCACGGTGAGCCCGGCGCCCGTCAGTTCACCGGCGAGCAGGTTCTCGAACCCGTGCTGACCGAGAAAGAGCATGCCGCGAACCTGCCCGGGCGCATGTCCGGGTCGACAAAAAAGGACGATGCCACGATGATCCGGCCGTGAAACGCACTCTTCTCCCGGCTCTCGCTGTCGTCCCGCTGCTTGTTTTCGCGGGCCATGCTCCTCTCGCGCCGGCCGATGCGCGGGCGCGCGAGCTCATCGCCGACCTTCACCTCTCCTATCTCGACGGCGAGTCGGGGTATTTCGCCGTCATCGGACGATCCAGCCAGAACGTCACTCACGCCGGCCGCGAGCTCGCCGCGCAGAGCCAGATCTACTATCTCCTCACCGCCGAGGCCCCGACCAACTATCTTCATTGGCTGGAGTCGGACGACACCCATGTCCTCCTCGAAGGCGGTCCGGTCGACTACTTCATCTTTCATCCCGATGGTCGCGCCGAAAAGCTCACGCTTGGTCGCGATGCCGCCGCCGGCGAGCACCTCGTCGTCGCCGTGCCGGGCGGATGCTGGAAGGCGCTGCGCCTCCATCCCGGCGCGAAATTCGCCCTGATGGCCAATGTCCTGTCACCCGAGTGGACCGCTGACCGGGTAAGGATCGGGGCCAACCGCGCCTTTCTCGACCGGTTTGCCGGCCACGCACCTTGGGCAACCGACGCATTCCTGCGGAACCTTATCGGTCCGAACTTCACTCCCTGACTGACTGGCGCCGTCCGCCGGCGCTGTGTCGGTCGCCGTCCAAAATCTCCGTGCAATTTCCGATGGGCTTCGTTGACTGAGCCCCCCATGCGCCAGCCGACTTCCGATCTCCGCATCCGCACCGCGCGACCGCTGCTGTCGCCGGCGATCCTCGAGGAGGACATGCCGCTGAACGAAGCCGGTGCCGCGCTCGTGGAGTCGGGGCGACGCGCGGTGGGTGAGATTCTCTGCGGTCGGGACGACCGCCTGGTGGCGATCGTCGGCCCGTGCTCGATCCACGATCCGAAGGCGGCGCTCGACTACGCGCGTCGTCTCCGGCCGGTCGCCGACGAATTGACCCGCGACCTTCTCATCGTGATGCGGGTTTACTTCGAAAAACCGCGCACGACCGTCGGCTGGAAGGGATTGATCAACGACCCCGATCTCGACGGCAGTTTCCTGGTCAACAAGGGCCTGCGGCTCGCCCGCCAGCTCATGATCGACATCAACGCGCTCGGGCTGCCGGTCGCCACCGAGTTTCTCGACACCACCCTCGGCCAGTATTACGCGGACCTCGTCTCGTGGGCCGCGATCGGCGCGCGCACGACCGAAAGCCAGATTCACCGCGAGCTCGCCTCGGGACTCTCAATGCCGGTCGGCTTCAAGAACCGGACCGATGGCGATCTGCAGGTCGCCGTCGACGCCATCGTATCCGCCCGCCAGCCGCATTGCTTCCCTTCTCTCACCCGCGAAGGCGCACCCGCCGTGCTCGCGACGACGGGCAACGATCAATGCCACATCGTGCTGCGCGGTGGCACCCGTACCGGTCCAAATCACGGGCCCGCGGAGGTCGCCCAGGCCGTTGCGCTCCTGCGCAAGGCCAACGTCCCGCCGGTGGTGCTCGTCGATTGCAGTCATGGCAACAGCGGCAAAAAACACGACCAGCAGCCCGAGGTGGCGGCGGTCGTGGCCCGTCAGGTCGCCGGTGGGGAACGCGCCATCGTGGGAGTGATGCTCGAAAGCAATCTCGTTGGCGGCAGCCAGACGCCTGAGCCGGGCCGGCCCCTGACTTACGGGCAGAGCATCACTGACGCCTGCCTGTCCTTCGACGAAACCGTTCCCGTCCTGCGGGCGCTGGCCGCCGCGGTCGGGACCCGGCGCATGGCCGGAAAGTTGCCCGCGAATCACACGGCATAGCACGAAATCCGATCACCCGGAGTTCGCTTTCCAAATCATGGGAAGTTTGGGCCACATCTGCACCAGGAACCACCGTTTTTCGTCGCCGTATTTTGGTGTTATTTCGTGTGATTCGTGGGCAAATCTTCTGAGGTTCCTCGATCGGAAATATTTTCGCCATGCGCGTTCTGATTGCCTTCGACAAATTCAAGGACGCGCTCGACGCCGAGGCGGCCTGCGCCGCCGCCGCGGGGGCGCTCGCCGCCAAGCATCCCGACTGGGTGCTCGACGTCTGCCCACTGACCGACGGCGGCGAGGGATTCACCACGACACTGACCCGCGCCCTGGGCGGGCGCCTGGAGGATGTCGAGGTGACGGGTCCTCTTGGGCAACCGGTCCTGGCGCGATTCGGCCTGGTCGAACCCGCACGCCTGCCCGAAGCCGCGCGCGTGCTTCTTCGACTCGAAGGCAGCCGTCCCGCGCGCCACGAGTGCATCGCCATCGCGGATCTCGCGTCGGCCAGCGGCCTCGCGCTCCTCGCCCCGGACCAGCGGAATCCCTGGCGGACGAGCACGACCGGCACGGGCCAACTGCTCGCAACCGCCGGCGCCGGGTCGGACGCGATCGTTCTCGGCATCGGCGGCAGCGCCACCAACGACCTCGGTTGCGGCGCGCTCGCGGCGCTCGGCGTCCGTTTTCTCGATGCCTTCGGCTCGGCGCTCGAACCGCCCGTCCCGTCATCCTGGGGCGACCTGACGCGCATCGAAGGACGCCCGACCCTTCCGCCATTGTCCATCGCCTGCGACGTATCGAATCCCCTCCTCGGACCGAAGGGCGCGACCGCGACATTCGGAAGGCAAAAGGGTCTTCCGGAATCCGATGGACGGCGACTCGAGGCGCTGGCCAGCCGGATGGCAGATTCGCTGTGCTCCCATTTCGCACAGCCGGTCACCCGCGCCGGCGAGGCGGGGATGGGGGCGGCCGGCGGGTTCTCATTCGGCCTGGCGGTCGGCGCAAATGCACGACTGGTGCCCGGATTCGATTTCGTCGCCGCTTGTCTCGGCCTTTCGGCGCGCCTGGCCGCGGCGGATTTGGTTCTGACCGGCGAAGGGCGTTTCGATGCCACGTCTCTCGGAGGCAAGGCCCCCGGCGCGCTCATTGCCCGCGCCCGCCGCGCCGGCAAGGCGGCCCACGTCTTTGCCGGCAGCCTCGCGATTCCCGAGGATCGCGTGCACCATGCGATCACGCCGCCGGACCTGCCGCTGGCGCAGGCCCTCCCGCGCACCGCCGAGCTGCTCGCCGCGGCCGTCGCACTCGTGTTGTAGGGCGACAACGATTCTCCTCGCCAAGCGCGGCGGCGGTTTTCAGAACTGCGGCCGATGTCCCGACGGCTCGTCGCCCCGTTCGCCCTTTTGCTCGCCCTCGTCGGCGCCTTTCTTTTCGTGCCCGGTTGCGCGACGAAACCCGCGCCGGCTCCGCCGCCCAGGCCGCTGCCGCCGGTCGTGGTCCCGCCCAAACCGAAGCCGGTGGTGCCGCCGCCCGAAGTCGAGAACCTGCCGCCGGTGATGCTCGGCATCGACGTGCTCGAGGCGGAACAATTCGCCGCCATCGCGGGCAAACGGATCGGCCTGCTGACCCATCCCGCCGGCGTCAATCGTCGCGGCCAGAGCACGATCGAGGTCCTGCGCCGCGCGCCACGCGTGAAACTGGTCGCCCTGTTCGGCCCGGAACACGGCATCTACGGCGACGCCAAGGCCGGCGACAATGTCGCCGACACCGTCGATGCGCGCACGGGGCTGCCGGTCTATTCGCTTCATGGCAAGAACCGCAAACCGACGCCGGCGCAACTGAAGGGTCTCGATGCGCTCGTGATCGACCTGCAGGACATCGGTTCACGCTCCTATACCTTTGTCAGTTGTCTCCGCTGGACGATGGAGGCGTGTTTCGAAAACAACGTCGAGGTGATCGTGCTCGACCGGCCAAACCCGCTGGGCGGTCTGAAGGTCGACGGCCCGCCGCTGGATCCCGACTACATGAGCTACGTCGGCGCATTTCGCGTCCCCTACGTGCACGGCCTGACGATCGGTGAACTCGCGCGGATGGCGAAGGAGGCACCGGGCGTGCTGCCCGTGCCCGCGGCGGTCAGGGCGCGCGGCCGGCTGACGGTGATTCCCATGCGCGGCTGGACGCGGTCGATGCGCTGGCCCGAAACCGGGCTCCGGTGGGTGCCGACCTCGCCGATGGTGCCGAGTTTCGACGCCGTCGTCGGCTATCCGATGGTCGGCCTCGGCACCGAGATCGGAGGCTGGACCGGTGGGATCGGAACGTTCTACGCGTTTCGCGGCATCGGATTTCCCAAGAGGACCCCGGAACAGATCATCGCGGAGCTCGACCAATATCACATTCCCGGCATCCGCCTTGAGAAAACCCAGGGCGTGGGGCGCGACGGCAAGGTCATCGGCGGCGTGTACGTGGAGATTTCCGACTGGAACGCGTGGCGACCGACCGAGCTGGCCTTCTACATGATGAAGACCGCGGTCAAGTGGAACGCCACCAATCCATTTCGCGCCGCCTCCCCCGACCATCAGTCGATGTTCAACAAACTCGTCGGATCGGCGGCGTGGTGGCGGGCATTGACCACGCAGGGCGCGCATGTGGACGTCGCCGCCTTCATTCGCAACTGGTCGGAGCGCAACGCGGTTTATCAGCAGCAGAGCAAGCGGTATTGGCTGTATTATTGAGAGCGGGACAATTTCCCCGGCCGGCTGGCCCGCGAAACGCGCCAACCCGTGCGAAAGGTGGATCAGCGTCCCCGAAGGCCGGCGTTGAGACCGGCTCTCCCGGACCATTGGGGGATCGCCTACTCGCAGCGAAGGAATCCCAGGCCCCGCCATTTTGAGCGATCCGCTTCGGGTTTGCGTGCGCACGGCACGGCGATTTGATGCCGGCATGAGATGCCAAAGCCAATTCGCGTCCGGCGCCGTGCGATGAGCCCCGCGATTGAATCACTGGCCGCGGGATTTGTCGGCCGCCGGATCCTCATCACCGGAGGCCTGGGCTTCATTGGATCAAACCTGGCGCGGGTTCTCGCCGGCAGTGGAGCGCACGTGACGGTGGTGGACAGCCTGATCCCCGAATACGGCGGTAACCTTCGGAACCTGCATGGAGCCCCCGAAGGCATCACGGTAAACATCGCCGATGTCCGGGATCGCTTCAGCATCCGGTACCTGGTGCGCAACCACGACGTGCTTTTCAACCTCGCTGGTCAGACAAGCCACCTCGATTCGATGCGCGATCCGTTCACCGATCTCGACATCAACGCCACCGCCCAGCTTTCCCTGCTGGAAGCGTGCCGCGAGTTCAACCCCACGCTAGACATCGTTTTTGCGAGCACCCGGCAGATTTACGGCCGGCCGCGTTATCTGCCGGTCGACGAAAAGCATCCGATCACACCGGTGGACGTGAATGGGGTCAACAAGGCGGCCGGCGAGCAGTTCCATCTGCTCTACCAGAATGTTTACGGGCTTCGCACCCGGGTTCTTCGCCTGACGAACACCTATGGGCCGCGAATGCGGATCAAGGATGCCCGCCAGACCTTTCTCGGCGTGTGGATCAGGCAGATCCTGACCGGTCGGCCCATCGAGGTCTGGGGTGGGACCCAATTGCGAGACTTCAATTTCGTGGATGACGCCGTTTCCGCGCTTCTGCAGGTCGCGCTCGAACCCAAGACCATCGGCGAGGCGTTCAACCTCGGCAGTGCCGAGCATATCTCGCTGCGCGAACTCGCGGCCCTGCTGGTCGAGGTGGCCGGCCGGGGCAGTTTTGAGATTCGCGCGTTTCCCGATGAACTGAAGAAAATAGACATCGGCGACTACTACTCGGACTGTTCCAAGATCGAGCGCGCCCTGAACTGGAAAGCCGCGACGCCGCTGCGCGAAGGACTGGCCGCGACGATCCGATATTTCGCCGCGGAGCTGGACCAT
>DASYDZ010000184.1:0-5895 GCA_036499305.1 Candidatus Didemnitutus sp. | reverse complement strand
GTCGGATCTTCCGCCACGAGGCGCTGGAGCGCGACGCCCATCTTTTCCTGGTCGCCCTTCGAATTGGGCTCGATCGACATCGAGATGACGGGCTCCGGGAATGACGGCGGCTCGAGACGGATGTCGAAATCCTCGTCGCACAGCGTGTCGCCGGTGATCACGTCCTTGACGCCGACCAGCGCGCAGATGTCGCCCGAGTAGGCGCGGTCGATTTCCTCGCGCTCGATGGCGCGCATGAGGACGAGGCGCGAAACGCGCTCGGAACGCCGCGTGCGCGGATTGTAGAGCGGCATGCCGCGCGTGACCTGGCCGGTATAGACGCGGTAGAACACCAGCTTGCCGACGAACGGGTCGGTCCAGAGCTTGAACGCGAGGCCGGCGAGCTTGGCCTTGTCGTCGACCGCCGCGAGCGTTTCCTTGCCGTCGGAGTCCTGTCCCTTCATCGGAGGCAGGTCGATCGGGCACGGGAGAAAATTGACGACGCAGTCCAGCAGGCGCTGCACGCCCTTCTTCTTGAAAGCGGAACCCGGGACGACTCCACAGAACTGCAGCGAGATGGTCGCCTTGCGGACCGCGAGCATCAGCTCGCCGACCTCGATCTCCTGGCCGTTGAGGTACTTCTCGGCGATCACATCATCAAAGTCGGAAACCGCCTCGATGAGTTTTTCGCGGTACTGCCGGGCTTCCTCGGCGTACTGGGCCGGGATCGGCACGGTCGTCGGGTTGAGGCCGAGCGGATCGGCGGCGCCTTCGTCGAACATGTAGGCGACGTTCTGGACGAGGTCGATGAGGCCGGTGAAATTCTCCTCGGCGCCGATCGGGAGGAACAGCGCGTGCGCGTTGCCCTTCAGCTTCGTGCGGATGTCGTCCACCGCGCGGTGGAAGTTCGCGCCCACCCGGTCCATCTTGTTGATGAAAGCGATGCGCGGAACGGAATATTTGTTGGCCTGGCGCCAGACGGTTTCGGACTGCGGCTGCACGCCGGCGACCGCATCGAACACCGCGACCGCGCCGTCGAGCACGCGGAGCGAACGCTCCACCTCCGCGGTGAAGTCGACGTGACCCGGGGTATCGATGATGTTGATGCGCTGCTTGATGCCCTTCCATGGGCCGCACGAGGCGTTCCAGGCGCAGGAAATGGCGGCGGCGGTGATCGTGATGCCGCGCTCGCGCTCCTGCTCCATCCAGTCGGTGACCGTGGTGCCCTCGTGGACCTCGCCCATCTTGTGGACGGCGCCCGAGTAGAAAAGGATGCGCTCGGTGGTCGTCGTCTTGCCCGCGTCGATGTGCGCGGCGATGCCGATGTTGCGGGTCCATTCCAGCGGGAACGGACGGTCCTTGGCGTTGGCCGGAGAGACCTTCGCCTTGTCGGTGACGACAGTGATATTGATGGGAGCGGAAACGGACATTGCTACGATTCCTTACCAGCGGAGGTGGGCGAAGGCGCGGTTGGCCTGGGCCATCTTGTGGGTGTCTTCCTTCTTCTTCACCACGGAGCCCGTGTTGTTGTAGGCGTCGATGAGCTCGGCCGCGAGGGCCTCGCGCATGGCGATGCCCTTTCGGGAGGTGGCGGCGTCAACGATCCAGCGAAGGGCGAGCGACTCCTGGCGCTCGAAGGAAATCTCGATCGGAACCTGGTAGGTGGCGCCACCGACGCGGCGGCTCTTGACCTCGAGCTTGGGGCGGGCGTTTTCCAGCGCGCCCATGAGAAGGTCGACCGGATCGCCCTTCTGGAGCTTCTCGCTGACCCGTTCGAAGGCGCCGTAGACGATGCGCTCGGCGATCGTCTTCTTGCCACTCTTCATGATGACATTGATCAGGTGGGTCACCAGCGCGCTATTGTAGCGGGCATCTGGCGTGGTGGGGCGGTGGGTGGCTCTACGGCGACGGGACATGGTGAAAGAACGGGTTACTTGGCGGCCTTCGGGCGCTTGACGCCGTACTTGGAACGGGAGCGGCGGCGTTTCTCGACGCCGGTGGCGTCCAACGTGCCGCGGACGATGTGGTAACGGACACCCGGGAGATCCTTCACGCGGCCGCCGCGAACGAGCACGATCGAGTGCTCCTGCAGGTTATGGCCTTCATCGGGGATGTAAGAAATAACCTCCACGCCGTTCGTGAGACGAACCTTGGCCACTTTACGAATGGCGGAGTTCGGCTTTTTCGGCGTGCGGGTCATGACCTGCACGCAGACGCCGCGGCGGAAGGGGTTGCCCTGCAACGCCGGGGCCTTGGACTTCGCACGGATCTTGCGACGTCCTTTTCTCACGAGTTGGTTGATGGTTGGCATGTGGTGGAACTGGAAGGGACTGAAGTGCGGAAAAGTTGCGGAAACTACCGGACAGAAAATGCCGGGCAAGCACTTTCTGGTTTTGTTGCAATTAACGCGAAATTCCCGGGCAAAGGCCCCGGGAAACCCGCGCGTCAGGTGCACCGCCAGTTTGGCTGGCCGTGCTGTTTCTTGACGAAATGGAGGGTTAGCAAACCATGCGGGTTTGACCCACTTCAAGCGCGAAATGAAAAATCTTCGTCCAAGTTATTCACATCATTAGACTGGGCGCGCTGCCCCTCCTCTGCCCTCAAATTCGGCCGGAAAACCGGCCAAATCCGCCCGCTGGAATGGCCCACGAAAGGCACGAAAAACCACGAATAACCGGCCAAGGACGATCTTTGGCCCGCGAAATGCCCGGAATTCACGATGATCGAACGAGTCACCATGGCACTTCTGGGAGGATGGCGGACGCGGATGATCCGAGTCCAGCCCGGGTCCAATCCGATCGAAAACCCGCCCGCTCGGCTCTGAAAATTGCCTTTCTTGGCCAAAACGGTGCAGCAGGTGGGCGTCGGTTTCCATGCCGACGCATCTGTCGCCGATGTGGAAATCGGCGACCACCAAAGGACTTGTCGATCCCAGTGCGAAACCAGCTGCTACGGCATCGTTGCGGCTGGGGCGGGACTCATGCAGTTGGGGGTGGAACGCGTTGTCTCAACACGTTCGCGAATCGAAGCGCGTTGAGGACAACACGCTCCACCATTTGATTCGCAGCTTCACAGAGCCAATCGAGTGTTCAATGGCATGAGTCCGGCTTGGCAGGTTTCGCGGGCGAGATCTGTCTCAAAATAATCGTCAGGCCCGCCAAGGGTGGGATTCTCACAAGGGAGAACCGCGCTTGCCGATCAGGGCGGCCGGGTCGAGCGCAGTCGCGATGACGTCCGCCTTCAGCCCTGCCTCCCTGGCGACTTCGGCGAGGGTTCGGTTCGATTGAAGCGCCTGCTTGGCGATCTCCGCCGCCTTGTCGTAGCCGATCTCCGGCACCAGCGCCGTCACAGACATGAGTGAACGCTCGACGCCACGACGACATTGATCTTCGTCGGCCTCGATCCCGGCAACGCAGGTGTCGGCGAAAATCCTCACGGCATTCGACAGGCATTCCGCCGCCTCGTGGAGTTCCAGGGCGATAAGGGGAACAGTCGCATTCAATTCGAGCTGCCCTGCTCCGCCCGCCATGGTCACCGCGTGGCAGAGCCCCTGGACGTGGATCGCGACCTGGATCAACATCTCGCACATCACGGGATTCACCTTGCCCGGCATGATCGAGGATCCGGGTTGAGTGACCGGGAGCCGGATTTCTCCGAGGCCGGTCCGCGGACCCGACGCCAGGAGGCGGATGTCGTTGGCCACCTTCATGAGACTGGCGCAAATGGTCGCCAGGTGGCCGGACACCTCGACGGCATCGTCGCGCGCGGCCTGCGCCTCGAAATGATTCGTCGCCTCGCGAAGCGTCAGGCCGGATTTCCCAGCGAGGATATGGCAAACGCGGGCGGGGAATCCGGGCGGACAATTCAGTCCGGTGCCCACTGCCGTGCCGCCGATCGCCAGCTCCGCAAGCGCATCACGGGCCTTCAGCGCGCGCGCCGCCGCCTTGAAAGCCTGCTCGGCATAGCCGGAAAACTCCTGGCCGAGAGTGAGCGGGACGGCATCCATCAGGTGCGTCCGCCCCGGCTTGACGATCGCGACGAATGCGTTCGCCTGACGACGGAGCGCCTCGCCGAGATGGCAAAGCGCCGGATGCAGTTGTTTCTGCAGGGCCAGCGCGAGGGAAACATGCAGGGCGGTCGGCATGACGTCGTTCGAGGACTGGCTCATGTTGACGTCGTCGTTGGGATGAAAAAGCCGTTTGGATCCCAATGGTTCGCCGACGAGCTGGTTGCACCGGTTGGCGATGACCTCGTTCATGTTCATGTTGGTCGAGGTGCCGGAGCCGGTCTGAAAAACATCGACCGGAAAATGGTCGAGCAATTTGCCCTCCCAAATCTCGCCCGCGACTTCCCGGATCCGGGCGGCTTTTTCGGCGGGCAACAACCCAAGCTCCTCATTGGCCTGGGCGCAGGCCAGTTTTATGAGGGCGAGCGTCCGCAACAAGGGTTCCGGCATTGTCCGGCCGCTCACGGGAAAATTGAGCACGGCGCGCTGCGTGGATGCCCCGTAAAGCGCTTCGTCCGGCACCTCCATCCCTCCCATTGAGTCCTGTTCGATCCGCATGCTCTGGAGTCATGGCGGAACGACGAGTGGTTCCCTGCCGACCGCGGCATTTCACCACCGCGCCTTCCCTCGCGTCGAATGCGCTCGCAGCCCCGGAGGAGTTCAGCGTGCGTGGCGCCGCGAGTGGACCTCGCGTTCGAGGATGTCGGCGGTGATCGACATGGCAAAGAGCTTGCGAATGTCGGCCTCGGTGCCGGCCTTGCGAAAGACGGTCATGGCGGCGCGGTCCATGCGCCTCATTCGTTCGTGGGGCCGATCGTCGCGATGCACTTCGAAGGCCGCCATCGCTGCCGACTCGGCACGCGCATAAAGCTCCTGATTCAGGAGCGGGTGGGTTTCCGGGTTCATGATTCGACTCTCATGCCGGTCGATTCGCGCACGCCAGACGCCTCTTTACGCAAGTTGCAGTATCCTCGCCCCCGAAATTGAACGCCGCCCGTTCGCCAGCGCTACTCCCCGGAGCAAGCTCCAGGGATTCCACGCGCGGCTTGCCTTGCCCTCCAGGCAGGGGCAACGCCGGGCAGCGTCCTAACTCGCTTGGAAACCCCGCAGAAAGCGGCGGGGAATGATTCAGAATTCAATGGACCACGGATTTCACCGATAACACGGATACGGGATAATTCCCGCGGATGTCGCACGGGCCCAAGGCATTTCGCCCAGGGGGACGTCGCCGGCCATCTCCTTTTTTGATCCCAAAAAAAACGCCCGGCCGGTGAGGGCCGGGCGTAACGCATCAGGAGCTAGGCTCTACTGACACGTTTGGCGGGAGGGACGCCGAGCGTCTCGATTCCGGGCGGAATCACAAGGCCAAAATTGGCCTGTTTTAGTCGACATTCGGAGCTAAAAAAAAGGCCGCGGAGGTCATCCGCGGCCTGAAATCTGAAGTCGTATTCGGGAGCTCAGCTCGCCTCGGCGGTGGCCTTGGCGGCGTCATCCATCGGAATCTCGCCCCCGAGCGGAAGCGTGACCTTGAGCTTCTTGTAGGTCGGCAGGCCGGTGCCCGCCGGGATGAGATGGCCCATGATGACGTTCTCCTTGAAGCCCTTGAGGCCGTCGACCTTGCCGAGCGTCGCCGCGTCGGTCAGCACGCGCGTCGTCTCCTGGAAGGAGGCGGCCGAGATGAAGCTCTCGGTCTCGAGCGAAGCCTTCGTGATGCCAAGCAGGATCGGCTCGGCCTCGGCGGGTTTGCCGCCGGCGGACTCGATGCGCTTGTTCTCGCGGAGGAACGCGGTGCGGTCGATCTGCTCGCCCCAGAACCACTCGGTGTCACCCGGATCCGAGATGCGGACCTTGCGGAGCATCTGGCGGATGATGACCTCGATGTGCTTGTCGTTGATCGACACGCCCTGGAG